>LURV01000099.1:4109-4947 GCA_001629205.1 Marine group II euryarchaeote REDSEA-S30_B12 | reverse complement strand
GTGTTCACAAGGCAAGGGAAATGCCAGTAGTAGAAAGTGGAAATATAGTAATACGTAGAATCATGAATCTATCTAGTTCGTTTGATCATAGAGTAGTAGATGGTGCTGATGGTGCAAGACTAATTCAACATCTTAAGAGGGTGCTAGAAAATCCAGCATTAATTTTCATGTAGGTGATTAAATGGGTGAAATTAGGAAATGTCAGGTTTTGATCATAGGTGCTGGCCCTGGTGGATATGTTGCAGCAATTCGTGCTGGCCAACTTGGACTGAATACCATCATTATAGAAGGCGATAAAGCGGGTGGGACTTGCTTAATTAGGGGGTGTATACCTAGTAAAGCAATCATTCATGCTGCTGAAAGATTTGAATCTCTGAGAGAACATGCAAAAGAAGACGGACATATGGGATTGAAAATAAAATCTGAACCTGAAATTGATATGGCGGCTTTAATTTCATGGAAAGATGGAATTGTAGAGAGATTAAATAGGGGTGTGGAATCTCTACTAGCTTCTGCTGGAGTAGAGATTATACATGGATGGGCCAAATTTTCTGGTCCAAAAAATTGTGTAGTCGGAAGTGGAAATAAAAAAATAGAAATTGAGGCTGAAAACGTAATTATTGCTACTGGATCCAGTCATATTGATTTACCATTTATGCCTTGTGACGAAAAAAATATTATTTCTTCAACTGGGGCCTTAGATTTACAAAAGTTACCTAAAAAGATAGCAATAGTTGGTGGAGGTTATATTGGAGTAGAATTAGGTTGTGCATTTGCTAAGTTAGGATCAAAGGTTTCTATCATTGAAGGAATGGACAGTATTTTAGGTATTTTTGAT
>LURV01000099.1:0-4042 GCA_001629205.1 Marine group II euryarchaeote REDSEA-S30_B12 | reverse complement strand
CCAGAAAGATGGAGAAGAAATTACTCACAGAGTAGATAAAGTATTAGTTACAGTAGGAAGGAAGTCAAATATTGATAATTGTGGAATTGAAAATACTGGAGTTAGGATGGATTCTTCAGGGAGGTTCATTAGAATTGATAGGCAATGTAGAACTAATGTACCTGGAGTCTATGCTATTGGTGATGTATCTGGAGAGCCAATGTTAGCTCACAGAGCTAGTTCACAAGGAGAAATGGTTGCAGAAATTATTGCTGGACATGTAAGAGATTTCGATAAAGTTGCAATACCGGCAATAGTTTTCACTGAACCTGAAATAGTTTCAGTGGGATTACTTCCGGATGAGGCAAAGAATTTAGGTGAAGAAATTATTATTGGAAAGTTCCCTCTTGCTGCAAATGGTAGAGCTTTGACATTGGAAGCGGAAAAAACTGGCGGATTTATTAGAGTAGTTGCCAGAAAATCTGATAATGTCATATTGGGTATTCAAGCAGTAGGTAGTCACGTAGCAGAACTTCATGGAGAATTCATATTAGCCTTGGAAATGGGGGCTTTGCTAGAAGATATAGCTGGTACAGTTCATGCCCACCCAACCATGGCCGAAGCATTCCATGAAGGAGTATTGAAAACCTTAGGTCACGCCATTCATGCCTCTTGAGGAATATTATGGAAGAAATTAAAGTTATGAATTTAGGAAATGGAGATTATGAAGAAATTTCCAAATTAATGAAGAGTCTTCAGAAAAAGAGGATAGAAGATAAAATCTCTGATACAATGATAATTGTAGAGCATGAAGAAATAGTGACCATCGGACCTAAAGCTCGGAGGGAAAATGTCCAAGTTTCTAACTACCCTACATTCGAAACTGATAGGGGAGGTGGAATTACTTGGCACGGACCGGGGCAATTGGTGATATATCCAATTATAAAATGGAAACCTGAAGAACAAAGTGTTAGGAAAATAATTAGTAGACTAGAAGATTGGGGCATTTCATCTTTGAAGGTCTGTGGAATTAATTCGTATAAAAACGATAGAATGCAAGGAATTTGGGTTGATGGATTCAAGATAGGTTCTATTGGTCTTTCATTTCTTAAATGGGTAAGTAGACACGGATTATCAATAAACATTGATACTCCGGGAATGAGAGTAGAAGAGCTTGAAGGATGTGGATTGAATGCAGGAATGCATACGAGTTTGAAGAAGCTAGGATATGACAGGGACCTATCTGGTCAAAAGCTAGACTTTAGTAGATTAGAGAAGGCATTTATTGATACATGTAAGGAAGTATTAGATAGAAATCCTATTTTAGAGAATATTATACAATAGAGGTCGAATAATGCTACCGCAGAAAAGTGAATTTGCTAAGTATTGGAATATTAACTCTGATACAGTTTTTCTTAACCATGGATCTTTTGGTGCAACTTCAAAAGTTGTATTGGCAGAACAAAACAGACTTAGGAATCAATTAGAGTCTGATCCGGTTTGGTTTTTAGAAGAGGTTGTCGAAGAGATGTGGCAAAATGCGATTCTCTCCATATCTAATTTTTTAAATGCTGATCCAGGGGGAATGGTTTTTCTAAGTAATGCAACTTCTGGAGTAAACACGGTATTGAGATCATTATCCCTAAAACCAGGTGATGAGATTATTGTACCCAATCATACATATCAAGCTTGCTGGAATGCAGTAGATTTCGTGACATCCAGATCAGGAGCCAAAACCGTAATTGTTGAAATTCCGTTTCCAGTAGACTCCAAAGAAGATATCATTAACCCAATTTTGGAAAGGGTGAATAGAAATACTCGCTTAGCACTAATTGACACTGTTACTAGTCCTACGGGATTAAGAATGCCATTTGAGGAATTGGTGTATCAATTACAATCGAAGAATGTAGACGTTCTACTTGATGCCGCACATGGCCCTGGAATTGTCCCTCTAGACATTAAGAAACTTAATCCTGCATATTGTGCAGGTAATTTACATAAATGGATTTGTACGCCAAAAGGATCTGCATTTCTTCACATTAGAGAAGACAAGATTGGTGGAATTCGTCCTCTAGCAATTAGTCATGGAGCATCAGTAGTTGGTACTAATGAAGAAAAATTTCGATTTGAATTTGACTGGCAAGGTACTTGTGATCCCACTCCTTGGTTATGCATCCCTACCGCGATTGCTCATGTAGAGGATTTAGTGGATGGCGGATGGAGCGAAGTTATGGAAAAAAAAAGGAAATTAACACTAGAGGCTAGAAGAATTCTTTCCGAGGAGTTGGGATTGGATTTGCCATGTCCTGACTATATGATAGCATCATTAGCTAGCATAATTATTCCTAAAAAAGGTAAGATTGCTAATTCAGTTTTCGATAGTGATCCATTACATTCAAAGCTAATTAAGGAATTTGGAATACAAGTTCCAGTTTTCAACTGGCCTCATCATGATAAGAGATATTTGAGAATTTCAGCGCATCTATACAATCATATTGATGAATATAAATATCTTGCAAAAGTTCTTTCTGAATTAATTTAACATGCAACCATTCAAATCTGATTACCCGGAGCACAATTTATGCCATTAGCAGTGATTGCAATTACGGGGGCTTCTGGGGCTCAATATGGAAAGAGATTACTTGAAGAAATGCTATCAGCTGGATGGGAGATAGATCTGATTATTACAAGGGCTGGAGAAATAAATCTTGATTTAGAATGTGGATTGACCCCCGAAGATTTAATTTCTGATGAAAGGGTAACTTTGAATGATAACAAAAATTTAGCCGCTAGGCCGGCTTCTGGTTCTGCCAAATATGATGCCTACATTATTTGTCCTGCAAGTGGTACTACTATCGGAAAGGTTGCAGCGGGAATTTCTGATAATTTAACTACTCGAAGTGCCTTGGTCGCTTTGAAGGAGAAGAGGAAAATGATTGTAGTTCCTAGAGAAACCCCTGTAGCAACTGTGCATCTTGAAGCTATGGCAAAGCTTTCTACTTGGGGTGTAGTTGTACTTCCGGCTAATCCTGGATTTTATCATTCACCTGAAAAAATTTCAGATTTAATTGATTTTGTTGTAGCTAGAATCCTAGATCAATTAAATATTAATCATAATTTGCGAAAAAGATGGACTGGGGAAGAAGTTGATATGAATTAATTTGCTATCAAAGATTTAATCTCATCATAATCTGGTTCAACTCCTGGATTTGGGGCAACCCATTTGTAAGTAATTTTACCTTCATTGTCTAGGATAAATACGGCCCTATTTGCACTGATATAACCTTCTAGGCCACCCAATCCTTCAAAAACTACATCATATGAAGTAATTACTTTTCTTTCATAATCTGATAACAATTCGAAACTAAGTCCATATTTTTCTGAAAATGCCTTGTTGGACCAGGGAGCATCTACACTAATTCCAATTACCTGTGTATTCAAGGATTCAAAAAACTTCATGTTATCATTAATTCTACATAACTCTGTATCACAAACACCAGAAAATGCTGCAGGGTAGAATGCGATAATTACTTGATTGCCAAGGTAATCTCTGATACTTACCTCTTGTTTGTTACAATTTTTTAAAGTGAAGTTGGGGGCTTGTTCTCCTACTGACGCCATGGTAATGGCAAGAGGTGTAGAATTTCAATATAATGCAGGTATTTCAAATGAAGGAACTAACAGAATATAGTCAATGGAAAGAATTGGTTGATTATGGTGAATTTATTATTTTTATTTCGAGATCTTCATGCGATTCATGCAATGCTATTGAGGAAAAGATTGAAAATTTTAAATCAACGGATATTTTCAAGATTAGTCTTGATAATCCTGAATCTTTTAATTTGAGAAAGGAAATTAGTTGGATTAGAAAAGAGGTGGAAATTTTACCTTTAATTGGAGTTATTAATCGAGGACGTGTAGTTAGGAAATTTCAAGGATCAGAAGTGAAAAAGGCATTGATTTTCCTACATTCTCTTCGGAGCTTGAATTCCGAGCAAATCTAAACCCAACTCTATTTGTCTTCCAGTTAAAGCACTAATTGCTAGACGGCTGAGAGTTGTAG
>LURV01000098.1 GCA_001629205.1 Marine group II euryarchaeote REDSEA-S30_B12 | reverse complement strand
ATATAGATGTCGCATCTCTATTAAACGGAATTTCTATTATTGGATATGAAGTAGATTCAGATTCGGGAGCTTCATTATTGTTTTTAGAAAAAAGCGCAATCCTTTGTTGCCCTGGTTCAGGCAGAATTCATCATTATCCAAAAAATTTGATTCATTGTTTTATTGATGATTCAAGATCGAATTTAAAAAATTTAGATGGAATAATTCTGAAAGCAGAATTATTTTCTATTTCTCCAAATGAAGAGCAACTTTGTTGGGAATGTAGTTGTAGATCCGAACTCGAGGTCCCTGAAATTCAAAGAAAGGCAGCATCATGGTTAACTTGGCTTAATGAATAACACCATTGATTGGGTAAAATTGACAAACTAGTCTACTATGGTACAACTAATGGGTCGCATCATAAGCAATCTTTATGCTAGAATGATACTTGATTCAAGGGGAAATCCTACGGTAGAAGTAGATTGCTATGTAGATGAAAAACTTGCAGGAAGAGCAATAGTCCCTTCTGGAGCAAGTACTGGAAGCTACGAAGCTATGGAATTACGAGATAATGAAAAAGCATGGTCGGGTAAAGGAGTAAACACTGCTGTATCAAATATTAATGAGATTATTAGACCTAAAATCATAGGAATGAATCTAGAAAAACTAAAAGAAATTGATGAAAAATTAATAGAAATTGATAATTCATCAAACAAGTCAAGACTAGGAGCTAACGCGATTTTAGGAGTTTCCTTAGCCTGTCTTCGCGCAACCACTTCTGGTCAGCTGTGGGAATATATTTCCGAAGGAAATGAATGTAGCCTTCCCATTCCATTAATGAATATTCTAAATGGGGGAGCACATGCATCATCCAATGTAGATATTCAAGAGTTCATGATTATTCCACACGGATTTGATAATTTCATTACTTCTTTGAGGGCGGGAGTGGAGATATATCATGCTTTAAAGCTCGTTTTGAAAGAAGAAGGTTTACTCACCGGAATAGGAGACGAAGGTGGCTTTACCCCAAATTTATCAAAGAATGAGCATGGGCTACAGTATGTCAATTTAGCAATAAAAAGAGCCAATTATATTCCAGGAAAACAAGTCTCTATAGCACTTGACGTAGCTGCTCAGGAATTTTTTATCAATGACTTGTATCATATAGATGGAAAGAAACTTTCAGGTAAGGAATTAGCCGATTTATACTCTACTTGGGTGGATAAATATCCAATTGTATCAATAGAAGATCCTTTCGGCGAAGATGATTGGAAATCTTGGATAGATTTTACTTCAAAAGAAGGCCATAGATTACAGATTGTAGGAGATGATTTGTATGTTACAAATCCTGAAAGATTAGCAATAGGTATAGAGAGCAATGCAAGCAATTCAATTTTAATCAAACCCAATCAGATAGGAACATATTCTGAAACAATCGAAGTGATAAATATGGCAAAGAATGCCGGGTTTAGTACAATTATCAGCCATCGATCCGGAGAAAGTTCTGATAATTTAATTGCTGATTTGGCTGTAGGTACAAACTCCGGCCAAATTAAAACTGGAGCTCCGGCCAGAAGTGACAGGACATCAAAGTATAATCAATTAATACGAATTTCCGAAAATTGCAAGAACTTTACTTCTAATTTATTCTAGTGAACACAAAAGTAAGGGTAAGACAATTGTAGCGTCCGACTCAATTACAAACCTAGGACTATTGATATCTAATTTATCCCAACTAATTTTTTCATTTGGGGGGGCTCCAGAATATCCACCAAATGAAGGTCTGGATTCACTTATCTGGGCATACCATGACCATAAATTTACATCAATACCGGCATCTTGCCTGAGCATAGGTACCACTGAAATTGCAAAAGCTCCTGCAATTCCACCTCCAACTTGTAATATTCCAGTAGGTGAATTGTCTTCTCGGTACCAATCAGCCAACGCCTGCATTGCATTAAGTCCACTCTTAATAATCCCAGATCCTTTCAATGTACAATCTAAAACTCTAGCAGCCAATAAATTACCGAGAGTAGAATCTTCCCATCCCGGTGTAAATATCGGTAAATTTGCATCTGCAGCAGCCATTAACCAAGAGGTATTAGGATCAACATCAAAATCTAACTCTCCATGTAAAACCAAATCATAAATAAATTCATGAGGAAATCTCCTATCTCCTACAGCTTCAGCTTCTTCCCACAGACTTAGAAGAGGGCCTTCTAAGGTTCTAATTAATTTTTCAGGGATTGCTACATCTGTAACTCTGTTCATTCCCTTAAGTTTTAGATTATAATCATCTTCTGCTGTTAGATCTCTCCAATCATCAATTTTCTTAAAATTAGATCTTCCGATAAGACTGAATAACTCTTCCTCTAAATTCGCTCCTGTGCAACATATAGCATGCACTTTCTGAGACTTAATGGATGGAGCTAGACATTTCCCGATTTCTGCGGTTGACATCGCTCCTGCCAGTGTAATCATCAATCTACCTCCTTCATTCAAGAATTCATTTAATGATTCTGAACAACGAGACAATTCTCCGGCGTTGAAGTGCTTGTAATTTTCAGATATAAATTCTTTCAAATTCAATTAATCACCCAGAATAAATCTTTCAATCTTCTCCATACTAATCAATTCAAGGTTAGGACATATCGATTTCAGTGACCTATGAATCTCATTCGCAATTTTATCAGGTGAATTTGGTCCACATGTAAAAACATCAATAGCGAGGATTTCCCTTTCAGAATAACAGTGAGCAGTAATGTGACTTTCATCAATCAATACCACAGAAGCAAAACCCACAGGACTCAGTTTTCCATCGAATTCCTCAACATGCGAATGAACTTCTCTAACTCCGAATTTTTGTACTGCTGCTTTCATAATCTTCAGTACTTCAAAACCATCATTTTCTATAGATGGATTGTACTTACGAAAATCCATTAAGATATGGGAACCCAATGCCTGTGAATTGCTCATATGTTTCTGGATGCATTGACAGTTTTCAAATTCTCTCTTAAAGTAACCATTTTTTCAATCTTGCAATGCCCTCAATAATCATATCTTCTGATGCAGCATATGAAATTCTTACAAAGCCTTTTCCACCAGAAATTAATGATGCTGGAATCAATTGAACCCCTGCTTTCAATGCCCCATCTGCAAATTCAATATCACTCATACCAGTTCCAGTAACATCTGCAAAAACATAGAAAGCCCCTTCAGGCTCAGGAATTCTCAATCCCGGAATTTCAGATAATCCATCAATCATCATTTGTCTTCTTTTTTTGTATTCATTATTGAATGAGTTAACTGCGTCATTACATCCTAATGCGGTTATGGCCGCATTCATGATATATGTAGGAACATGTGAGGCAGAATTTGCCTGACACTTTTTTGCTGCATTAATTGCTCTTTCTGGTCCAGCCATGAATCCTAGACGCATTCCTGTCATTGCCCACGATTTAGACCAACCATTGACAATTATTGTCCTCTCCTCTCCCCCGGACAAATTGTAGGGAGAAACATGCGGCCAATCAACCCAAATCATCCTAGAATAAATTTCATCGGATACTATCCATAAATCATATTCATTCGCTATATCAACTATTTCTTGAATTTCGTTTGGAGTAAATACTGCCCCGGTTGGATTACATGGAGAATTAATTAATATCATTTTTGTTTTATTAGTAATAGCGCTCCTGATTGCTTTTATATCAGGATGAAAATTATCTCTTCTCACGGGAACATTTACTGGTACCGATCCAATAAATTCAAGCATGGGCTCATAAGATGCCCATGAAGGTGATAATAGTATAGCTTCATCACCTGGCATTGTGGTAATCATAAATGAATAAAGAAGCGCCTGCTTAGCTCCGGGAGTAACAATAATATTTTCAGAGTCTACTTCTATAGAATGATGAAATCCTAAATATTCTGATACCGCGTTACAAAGTTCTATCGATCCCGCGCCTCGAGTATACTTTGTATCACCATTTTCTAATCCCCGAATGGCTTCATCAATTATTTGCCTTGGTGTCTCGAAACCAGGCTCTCCAACAGTGAGCCTTACTACATCTGGACCCGGTGGTTGTAGATATGGAGCAAATCCAACTCCGAGTCCATCAAATCTAGAGCTGACGTCAGGCATGCATCTCTGAAAGGAACTCTAGTCAAGAATGTATGCCGTCACAGAGAGCCTTCAAGAGACAGTTACCAGTCGCAACAATCCTGCACGAGTGGCAGAGTAGCTATGCAATGGACTGCAGATCCATGGACCCGGGTGCAAATCCCGGCTCGTGCTCCAATTATATTGTAAGATCGAGTAGCTGAACAGCTAGGAAAGAAGCTGCAATTCCAATTGATACCATTACAAAGAATGTATTAAATCCATTTGCATCCATCGGTTCACCATTAAAAGTCATTCCTTCTTCAATACCCTCATCTCTAAGTTTGAAGTAAACAAGCAAGAAAATCATCATTGTAGCTGGACCAGAAATTGCATCCATCTGATTTGATTCCGTAAAATCTCTAAGTGGACCGTATACAAATCCAAAGTAGTTTGCTATTGTTACAGTTACGAATGCAAAAAGTGCTGGATGAGCGACTGCCCACATACCTCTAGCACCTTGTGTGAAAACTAAAAGTGCCCATAGTACGTACGGAAGTAGTAGAGCTCCGGTAAAAGCAACAGTAACCTTTGATGGGGCTAAAAGTCCCAAAGCCGCCTCTCCAGGATTAATTGAATCAATGACTGTTTCCGGTGTTACTAATTGTCTGAAAACATAGAAGAATCCAGTTAAAATTACTATAGCTAAGCCAACCATAGCTGTTGGATCCTTAACTCCAATTCCCATTTTGAAATCTTCAATTCCACTGTTTACTTCATCTTCACCCATAAATTGCCAATAAGCCAATCCATATAGGATTGTTATAACAGGTGAAATAATTCTAGGAACTGTACTCGAGTCACTCGCATCATTCCAAAATACATTAATTACTATTGCAGATGTTGCCAAACTAATTAGAACAGGAATCATAATTTTCCACATTCCTTTAGCACCTTCATTGAGTATTATCATTGTTGAGAGAAAAATCCCAAACATCAAAATTCCATTGAATGACTGCTCTGGCCCTCCTTGCCCAAATCCTACATTTGTTACATCGGACACACCATTTGGAATCAAAACAGTACAATCCGTACCATTTATAGCCCAACAATTTCCAAAATACATGAAATTAATGCAATAAACAAGAGTAATTAATGCAGTAATCCCTAATAATACTTCTCCGCCAGTCGATTTTATTCTTTTAAACAATAGTGCCATATTTTATCGAATATTAGTTAGATTTATTATTTTTTATAATACAAAGTAAACATTAATGCAATTCAAATGGTAACTTTTCTTCATCCACATTCCCTCCACAAAGAATTATTCCTATAGAATCAATATTCTCTAATTTTCTGAATTCATCACTCAAAACCGCTGCTAGAGAAATCGCACCACTGGGCTCTACAATCATATCAAATATTTTGTAAATAATACTCATTGCCCTTTACTGGTTCAGTTCCAAATATTCGTGAATCTGGAAGCATATTCCTTGCCGCTATTGAAGTTCCAGACATCAAACCACCCCCGCCAATGGGAGATAGTATCGCATCCAATTTTTCACATTCAAGTATTAATTCTCTAGCAGCAGTACCTTGTCCAGCAATAACATCTCGGTTATCAAATGGATGAATAAAATGTGCACCAGTTTTTTCTAGAATAGAATTAGCAGTTGAAATTCTAGCTTTAAGATTAGGCTCACAAAAAAATACCTCAGCACCGTGTTTTAAAACTCCATTAATTTTCACTTTTGGAGCATTATTTGGCATTATAATATATGCTGGTACGCCTCTTTGTTTTGCAGCAAGAGAAACAGCTTGTCCATGATTACCGCTACTATGAGTACAAAGTCCTAACTCAGCTTCTTCTCCCAATAACTTTACTGCATTACTCGCCCCTCTAAATTTGAAAGCGCCAATATGCTGAAGATTTTCACATTTCATGAAAACTTGCCTTCCAGCTAATCTATCAATCTCATTAGAATTAATAACTGGAGTTTGTTTGACAATCCCCTTCAATCTCGATGCAGCTTCTTCAACGTCAGAATACTGTATAGCGTATTTCATACTATCTTAGAAAAAAAATCACTCTTTAATTAGTTGTATTCAAGCACTCCAACACTTTCGGAGTTCTATGAGCACTGACACCGAGCCAGAGTGGAAATATTATTTAATGATCGGAATAACCCTCCTATTCAATTCAATCTTCTTTCAAATAGGTCCTAATGGACCTTGGAACGATAAAAGTTTTACTCTAGGGAGCTTAGGTCTTTTGGGAGCTCTATTATGCTACATTGGTTGGTATAGATTTACGTTCAAAAAGAAGGGACTAATTCCTTGGTTAGACCTATGGACTAATCCATCCACTTCTGCAAAGAAAGAGATGATTTTTGCATTAATAATTTTATTCTTTGCTTGGTTTAGTGGAAACCATTTACAACAACAAATTCCAGAACCAACTGGGCTAATTTTATCTTTGATCGGATTGATGATGTTACTTCAATCATCATATGTCTTACTCAGTATTGGACCATTAAAAGAATAGCATCATCTCAATCCAGGTTTCCAAAATTGTAATGGAAGCACGGATTCATTTTTCATCGCTCTAAACGCCAGATGATCAGCCCTTTCATTCCATCTATGGCCTCTATGAGCTCTAACATGTTTCCAAGATAATTTATTGGAAAACGTAACTTCTTTCCATAAATTCTGAGTTAGTTTAGCCAACCTAATATTCGCTTTTGCTTTCCATTTACCACTAGCTATATTACCCGCATAAGTTGAATCAGAGCAGATTACTATTTCCATTTTCTCAACATTGGAAAGAACCCACCGTAATGAATGAGCAATAGCTGACAACTCACCAGTATTATTCGAACCGACCTCTGCCCCAATAAAATCGGGACTTTGATGATTTGTAATCACTTCACCATTTGACTCGTGAACTACTTCCCCCCTTCCTCTTCCAAGTCCAGTATCTCCTTTAATTACACAAAACCCCCAGCCAGCCTTGGTATGATTTGTGACATTACGATTTTCTATGCAAGACCCATCAACATAAATATGGAGTAAATCAAAATCATTCATACTATCTTCCAATTAATGAAGAGTATTCATCATGACTAAGTAATTTTTCAATATCCGTTTTATCAGAAATTTCCATCCTACAAATCCATCCATCACCATAAGGATCCTCATTAATCATTTCAGGAGAATCTTCAAGCTGTTCATTAATTTGTATTACTTTTCCAGAAATTGGAGCATAAATCTCGCTGACAGACTTTACTGATTCAACACTTGCGATGGACTCCATGGCACTGGCCGAAACGCCAACTTCGGGTAACTCTACCCACACAACTTCAGTTAATGCATCTTGAGCATAATCAGTAATTCCAAAAATAATTTCTTCTCCATCTACTCTTATCCATTCATGCTCATTTGTATATTTGAGATTTTTTGGCACATTTCCCATTGTCTCACTCACCACTGCCCAAAATATATCTGACAGTCAACCTTTCGCTCACTACTCCTCACTATGTTTTGCTTCCAAATGCTCCATTTCCATCTTAGCCCACTTTGATCCCATATTATCTACACTAGCTTCTTCCATTTCTGCAGTAAGGCGAATTCGCATTTCTTCTTCAGATTCTCTACTGAACCAATTTTCTAAAAATAAGAATTTCTCTTTATTTCTGTTGACCATCCAGAATATTAATATCAATGACAAATATAATATCATTATGAAAAATATAATCCAACTTACTAGAGTATTAAATTCAAAAGAGTTTTCTAATTCTAGTCTATCTTCCAAAATTCCTAAAGAAATAATGAATAAAAGGACAATAAATCCCCCGATTAAAATTCGCTGAATCTGAATAGCCGCAGTACTCACAGCACGATGGCAAACATCTAACCAATCAACTTAACCGTAATTACTCAATGTTTTGTATTAGTTTATGGATTTTATATGGAAGTAGTGCTCTGTTTACAGGAGTAACTTCCAAAATTCTCGCATCATCACGTCTTCTGATATCCTGAAGCAGAGGGTGCCTACTCTTCTTGTGCAATGTCAATAATGATGGAGGGTCATTTTGTAGCGCTATCCTAACAGCTTTGACAAATCCTTCACTTTCTACAGTAAATTTTCCTATTTCATCAATAACCATGATTTCACAGTTACCAATACTGTTCATTATTGCTGGAACTCCAACTCTTTCAATTTCGGAAGGATCAATACCAAAACCCAAAATCCTATTTCTAGAATCAATATCTCGATGTGCCATTACTCCTTTTTCTCCAGTTAGAATATCAACACATGCGAAACCCATCCTTTCTCCATTCTCAATAATTACTTCAGTTCTCATTCCACCAATTATATTTTTTGGAGCATTAGGTCCTCGCATTCTTCTAGATCCTAAACCACCACCTTCCATTATCATGTCAATGACCTTCTGTAACACAATAGATTTCCCAGACCTAGGAAGGCCCGTAATTCCAATTTTTGGATTAATTCCCATCATTCAACACCCCTTTTCATACATTTCGTGAATAAATCTTTTAACCCCATGATGGGATTAGTATTAATTCATTTGTTTTTCTGAACAATATTTCCGGAACATGGAAAATATTTCAGTCAAGATTAAATTATACTCTCCCTTCTTTTCCCATAATAGAAAAAGTCGTAGCTCCATTAAGTGGCGGAAAGGGTAGAGTTTCAATCTCATAATTGTTAACATTATTATTAGCCGCCCATGCTTTGGCCCACAAATCTATTTCTTCCGAATTTAATTGGTTAACTATCGCATTAAGTGCTTCTTCAGTAGTGCCAAATTTCTCACCCAAAGATTCTAGAACTTGCCTGGGAAAATCTAGATAACTAACAGAATTTCCAAGCACACAACCAGATGGAATCACTGTCCAATACAACCTTCTTTCAAAACCTGTATTGATTTGTGCGTGACACGCAATTCTAATATCCTTACTCATTTTATTCGGCCCAATCCAAAGAGAATTAGCTAATCTTTCATCCTTCACAGAACCGTTGTTGAATGCAGGATGCTTCAACTCAACTACTTCGCCTTCTTTTTCAATGTGAGCCCCTCTAACAAATGGAAATCCAGTATTATTTTCTTCGTCCCAATCAACAATATATTCCGACCAAGAATTTTGATCTCCTTCTCCAACTCTGACTCTTATCGTCTTTCCACTTGGATTTAGCCATGTTCCTTGCTCAGTTAATCTAGGTTTATCTGCTAATTTAATTATAGCCTGTAATGTTCTATCACGTTCTAACGAATTTCTTGGCATCTTTGGTACTGCCCATGTGGTATCGGTCCAAATTGACCATGGCCCTCTTTCTAGTTCTAAAAAAGGAGCATTTTTCTCCAGGCCTTTCTTAGTAGACAAATCCTTAGCTTTCAATGGCCCAAAACTAGTTAGAACCTGTGTTTCTCCACCTGATGTAATTCCCAATACAGCAACTCCGCTAGTTCCACCAACAAAAATCCTATTATCTTCTGGAAATGACCAAACACTATCCCATTCATTTTCCACTACCAACAACTTCCTTAAAGGGGAACTGCTTTTTTCCCTTAAAACAGATTCTGGGACTACAATCCTAACTCTTCCACCACTTTTTGTAATTTGAAGAGATCTCTCAATGTACAATCGATATAAATTCACATTTCCCACAATAGCGGAAAATCTTTTTTTTCCATTTAAATCCGTGATTTCTCTCAACTCTTTGGACAATTCTTTTCGCATTTGACTTCCATTAGGGTGCCCCCTAAATCTATCTTTTATTCGTAACCATGGCGGTCTAGAAACCACCAATATTGGTTTTTCAATCCATGGCCACTCTTCCCTAAGTGGATCGCCTCTCCTAATATTGGTCTCAATTATCATTTCCGCTTCATTATAGCCAATAGATTCTTCACTTCCTTGACCATTCAAATCAACTAATCCCAACTTACCTAGAACAATAATTATCCGTTTTCTAGCTGCAATTACTGCTAATTGAGAAACATCCACAAGTTGCATCCCTTCTAATAGCTTGATTGTATCTTCTTTTTTAATTTCTGATTTTTCACCTGACATTCTTTCTGCATGTATTCTAAATATTCTATCAGCAAATAGACCTGCTCCGCATGCTGGATCCGCAAATGGAATTGGAATACCGGATTTTGTTGTTGACTCTATTCTAAAATCACCATCTGAAGGTATCGAGTCCTCGCCCTCAATATTCTCATTTACCTGTCTCGCAATTGCTCTAAAGCTAGGTGGGAGTGCTGATAATGATAGGGTAGCTAGAGGCTCCTTTTTTTGCTTTCTTCCATTTCTTAACTCATCATTCAAGACTGCATCAACGAATCTTGCAGGAGTAGCGTAAACACCTCTAGGAGAACGACCATCACTTTCAGCCTCAAGTCTTGCAAGAAGATGATCCAAAACTGCTCCAGGATCTGATAACAAACCTGCTGGTAGGGTGGGCCATTTATTTGGTAAAGTAGCGGCGATTGGCTGCCTCATCTTTGTAGCCTTCATCCAAGCATCCAACCATTCATGAATCTGCACTTCCCTATCAGGACACTCATGATCGAGTCTTGCATACCATCCTGAAGTCTCGCTGGCCATGTGCTCATTAGAAACTCATGATGTTTTGAAATATTGTATATTTTTTCATACACAATTTACTATTTATTCAACCCAAATACATCTTGTTCCAGCTCAATAATAACGTTATTTTGTAATAACCAAGACAGAGCTTCATCTACTTCTTCGGCTCTAATTCCCAAGGTATTTAATGAATTAATCAATTCTTCAAAATGAACTGAAGAATTAACAAAATCTGCTTCTTCAATTTGAACCCTAATATGCTCACAAACAATTGACAATAGAGGATCATCATCTGAAATCAGGGATCCAAAATCCACTACAGCTAGAGATTCCTCAAAACTAGAATTACTATCTTCCTCGTTATTTTTGTTATTTGTGCTGTATATATCAAAAAGATTTTTTTGATAAGGGTCCAAAACTGTACTCTTACTCACAGCTTGCCTCTTCTTGTTCAAACTTTTTACTAGATTTTCAATTCTATGTAATCTTTGCTCAAGCCTTAATCGCTCTCTTCCAAAATGCAGCTCAACCATTTCTAACTCTTGTCTTGCAATTTTGTCAAGCCATTTAGCTAAATCCCAATGAGGGTCATGCCTAAGCATTGTGTCCCATAATAGAACTAAAGACTCAGGAAGGCTATTTACATCTATTCTTGTTTTCTCCTTCTTGTCCTCTGGTAGCCTTACCATAGAACAGCCAGACATGAGACCGTCTATGAATCATCCCCTTATTTTTTCAGATAATCAATCTCAAGATTGATGAATGAATAGGAATTGCCAAGGCCATGAGCTCGTACAGGGTCACAGTTCTCCCGGGCGACGGAACGGGAAAAGAAGTGATGTTGGAATCAATGAAAATACTAGATATCTTCAATAAATTTAGCCCCCTATCTTTTGATATTACTCAAATTCCATGTGGCGGGGAACATTATCTAGATACAGGTGAGGAGTGGCCACAAGGCTCATTCGAATTTTGTAGAGATGAATCTGACGCTATTCTACTTGGAGCCATCGGCTGGCCTAATGCTAAGCTACCCAATGGAGATAATGCAGGAGGACAATGTATATTGGGTCTTAGATCAGGCTTAGACCTGTATGCCAATATTAGACCAGTAAAGTTGTATGAAGGAATTAGACATAAAGTACACGGCCAGTTTAATGACATTTGGAATCCTGAATTAGTCGATTTAGTTCTAATTCGAGAGAATACTGAAGGGCTATATCATAGTCTACTTCGAAGATCAGCAAGAGCCGCCATAGGCAAAAAAGATCCGCCTTTGGAAATAAATAGTTTTCCTGGATTAGAAGGAGAAGTCGCATGGGATCCACGACCAATTTCTAGAAGTGGATCTGAAAGAGTAATCAGATTCGGCTTTGAATTAGCTAAGAGAAGAGAATCTTCTTTTGGAAAGACACAGAAATTAACTTGCGTAGACAAAAGTAATGTTCTGCGAGGATGCAGACTGTTCAGGAAGATTTTTGATGAAATTTCCGAAGATTATCCAGAAATACAAACATCTAAGGCTTTCATTGATTCCAATATCACTTCTTTTCCCGTTCCGTCGCCCGGGAGAACTGTGACCCTGTACGAGCTCATGGCCTTGGCAATTCC
>LURV01000097.1 GCA_001629205.1 Marine group II euryarchaeote REDSEA-S30_B12 | reverse complement strand
AATTAACATACATTAAGAGACCTATGGAAAAAATATACCAATATTGTATTATTAATGGCACATTATTATTGGCCAGTAATCTCATCCATAGAATTCAATAAATCAGGTTTCTGGGAAAAATATTCCTGAATTGGACTTAGTAATATAGCCAATGAGGAGCTGATGGCCATCTTTGCATCGAATGGATGTATTACTTCATCATCAACAGCCCTGATGAATGAATCAATATCCAGCCATTCAGAGGGATTGCCATATTTTGGATTCGGAGTAACAATTATTTTTCCTAGCTGTGGAAATACAATATGCCTTGCAATTTCGAAAATTGGAGAATTATGATTTCCAATTTCTAAAAATGCTTTTTTTAATTTTTTATCTAGTAATTTTATATCATCATGTACTAATATTGCATTATTTGGGTTTGATTTTGACATTTTTTGCACGAAGGAATCCATCCTCCCAGATGAGCCTTTCAAACCGGATAACATCGGAGTATGTATACAGGTTGGCTTTACCCAGTCATACTTATCAGCTACTTCTCTCATGTACATGTGAGCTTTTCTCTGGTCCATTCCACCTAGGGCAATATCGATTTTTAGTTCAAAAATATCTGCAGCTTGTAATGCTGGATAAAAAAATGCGGACAAGTCATGATCTGAAGAGTCTTCATCTCTTCCCATGATACTGAAGGTCCTCCTTACCCTTGAAAGACTCATATTTTTGGAGCAACGAAGTACTCTTTCCCAGTATTTGCCTGAATCCATCATTTTTGATGCGGATATGAATTGTAATTGCCCAGGGGCACTGCCTTCATCTGGGTTACCAAGTGCAACTCTGAAAACGGCCTTCATATATTCTGACGCTAGGTTTATTTTTTCCATATCTCTATTAAATTTATCATTTACCCACGCATGCCAATCGGCCAACAATATGATTACATTCACGCCCTCATTCAGTAGTTTTTTTATCGTATCTGATAGAATTAACCATCCAAGGTGTGCTTTCCCACTGGGCTCCAAACCTATATATGCAGAAATCTGATTATCTCCTGAATGACTAGGCTTTCCATTCATAGTTGAAATTATATGATCAATTCCAACTACTTCCTCGCACCCAGAAAACATCCTTTCGATTTTAGAGCGTTGAGAGTTATCCAATATTGAGAGTGGGTTACTCTCTGACATTTTAGCACCTTAATTGAAAAGTTTGTTGAGTTTTTCGCCTCTACTTGCAGCCTTAGTATTTTCATTAGATTCCAGTAACATTTCGATTTCAGAAATTAATTCATTTGCCTTAGTAACGACTTCTGCTGATAATGATTCAGACATGGACATAAAATGAGTCGCTGCCGATATGGCTGATTTAGCTTTTGAAGCCTTCTTAGCCCACTCTTTTGCCTTATCTCCTCTTTGTTTGGCATTATATCCAGTTGATTCATCGAGAAAATTTGTCCATCTTTTTCTAGCGTCCATTGCTGCTTTTACTTCGTCGGGATTTTCAAAATTTGGTGGAATATTGGTTACATCTACAATTAATGCTCCGCCCTCAAATCTAGCATCTATTGAAGTCATGATTCCATGGGATCCATGAAATGAATCCTCAGAAATCATTTCTACGTTATCAAAAAATTTCCTAGCTAATTCTGAAAGTCCACCACTTTTCTCTATCTCTTTTATCAATCCACGCTTAACATCGAACCTCTCCATGTGTCTGCGAGTCGAGTGGTACACTTGAATGCTGTCAGAGAAAAATCCATATGAAATAGTACAATTGCTAAACACTCGAACCTTTTCGTAATGATATGTTCGGACGGGAGAAGTGGGTAGTTACTTTTTTTTCGTTCTTATTATTCCATGCCCCAATTGTAATTGGAGAATCCATTGTGGACCTAGGTAGAGTGGTTTCGCTTCATGACTCCGATATAGGATTAGAAAACGCAGTAAGCTCGAATAATGGGAGAGTAGTGTTGGCATTTGGAGTTGGAAGCACGATTTACAAAATTAATTCTACTGTTCCGGAAAATTTTGATGAAATTTTATGGAATGGGAGTGATGATTTATTAGATGCAGATTTTCATCCATCTGACGAATCAGCGCTGATTGTTGGAAAAAATGGAGTGGTTTTGAGATTTTCCAAATCAGGAAATAATGTTACTGATGCTGGAGGTCGGATTTTTTTTGGTCAAACTGAATTGAAGGCGATTTCTTGGAATGGTGATGGTTCATGGTCATATATTGGTGGTCAAGATGGATGGATTTGGAGGGCTAGAGGGACAGAAAATGGTGGATTGGATGTTATTCCAATTGAAGACAGGATGATTAGTGATATTACGGGAATAGACTGCATTCGGGAGAGAAATATGTGTGTTATTTCTACTAAATCAGACGGAATCGGTATTATTGACGACAATCATAAAATTACTTGGATAGGCGGGAATGGTTATCCGTGGAAAGAAGTGATTTGTCCTGAAAACTCGGATACTGCATGCGTTGCTATTTCTGATGAGAAGAATATTGCGACTGTAAATATTGATATTTTCAAGGTAGAAGATTCAACAATGGAAATTGTTCAACTTTTAGAATTGGATGGATTGTTTACAGATATATTCCATCATGAAGATAGTAAATCACTAATTTCTTTAATTCCTTTCTCTGTTATTGAGCATGACTTAAAGGAAGAAAGATCATATCCATGGCTAAATAATTCTGATGTCAAGGAATTTAGTACAGAAATATCGAATGAGTTGATAATCTACAGTTGGTCTAATGGACGGGACAATGGATGGATAATCACTAGTTCAGGCAATATTATTCAATTTACTCCAAGTGAATTACGAGAAGAGCAACGATTTTTTGATGACGTATTTTCAGTAATTTTCGTTGGATTAGTAGCTGCAATTTTATTTACAACATATGTTATTGTCGGCCCTAAAATAAAAATATGGTTCGATAAGACGTTTGAAAAAGACAATTAATACTACTAAAGTTGTCGAGGATAGTGACCCCTTCTTACAGAAGAAGAGCTAATGATTAGAGATATGGTTAGAGACTGGGTAGAGGAAGAAATTATTCCTAACATTGAAGACGCTTGTAGGGATGGTGTTTTTCCAAATAAATGGAGAGAAGATTTGGGTAACATGGGAATCCTTGGAGCGCCCCTTAAGGGATATGGTTGCCCTGGACTATCATATACTGCATACGGACTAATCTGTCAAGAGTTGGAGAGGGGAGATAGTGGAGTAAGATCTTTTGCGAGTGTTCAAGGTTCATTAGCGATGTATCCGATATGGGATTTTGGTAGCGAAGAGCAAAAGAATCATTATCTTCCAAAAATGGCTAAAGGTGAGTTAATAGGGTGTTTTGGATTGACTGAGCCAGACTATGGATCCAATCCCGGTGATATGATAACTAGAGCAAAGGAAGAAGGAGAATATTTTATTCTGAATGGGGCAAAGATGTGGATTACCAACGGAACAATAGCGGACTTGGCCATAGTTTGGGCAAAATTGGATGGAGAGATTAGAGGATTTATTGTTGAGAAAGGAGATCCTGGATTCTCGGCACCTGAGATGAAAGGTAAACACTCACTCAAGGCCAGCATTACTAGTGAGTTAGTTCTACAAGATTGTAAAATTCCTAAGGATAGGATGTTACCTAACGTGAAGGGCCTAAGGGGGCCATTTAGCTGCTTAAATAATGCAAGATTTGGAATTTCATGGGGAGCAGTAGGTTCGGCTCAAGCATGTTTTCACTCATCTAAGGAATATGCAATGAGTAGAAT
>LURV01000096.1 GCA_001629205.1 Marine group II euryarchaeote REDSEA-S30_B12 | reverse complement strand
GCATATAGCTGATTATCCAGATATTCCTTCCAGAGTTTTTGGAATTGGTAGAGTATTCAGACAAGAAACAATAGACAGAACACATCTGCCAGAATTTCATCAAATTGAAGGAATAATTCATGAGCCAGATGCCAGCTTACCTATGTTAATCACGACACTGAAAACCTTTTATTCTAAAATGGGATATCCCGATGTAAGAGTAAGGCCTGCTTACTTCCCATATACAGAACCCAGTGCAGAAGTCGATGTTCTTTGGAGGGGCGAATGGCTAGAGTTGGGAGGCTCAGGAATTTTTAGGCCCGAGGTTACTGAACCACTTGGAACAGAATGGCCGGTATGTGCTTGGGGTATGGGGTTAGAAAGATTAGCTATGCTAATCCTAGATTTAGATGATATTCGTCAACTATATCAACCAGATTTGGAGAAACTTAGAGAAATGCCGCTCTTATAAAATATAATTCATTCATCAACTAATTCTTTAACATCATGAATGAAATTATCTACATCCCAGTGAATCCCCGAATAAGCAACTCGTTTCCTTTGCTCTTTATCAATTATGAATGTAACAGTGGAATGACCTACTTCATATTGCAGCAAAGCTTCATCGTGTGGATCGTTGGTATCTCCAGAATTTTGTTGATTAGATGAATTTCCATTATCTACATTATCATCCACTTCATCAGATATACAGGCCAACCAATCTCCATTTGGCCTTTTCCAACCTTCATCACACATACAATGAGCTGCTAAATTAGTTTGCATTGTCACGTCATTAATTGAATTTTGTTCAATAATAGTCCAGTTTTCAACAATAATGTCCCAAGAATATAAGTCCCAAGACCAATTTGAATCCTCTGTCCAATTTCCAATAGTACCATTACTAATATCATAGTTTAAACCAGATTCAATTTCTAAAGAATATTCAGCGAATGTATCTACTCCCGAAAAACAAGAGTTGGTGTAATTACTTAAACAGGAATTATCCGTAATTAATGTTGTATTGTCCGGAAATAGAACGGCAAATCTTAGAGTTTTACCTTCAGGAGGCAGGCTATTTTCAATGTGTGAAGAATCTACTACTACATTCCATTCATCCCATACGGACTTTATCTCTGGCCCATTAGAACTAGTTAGGTGGTTCCATGTATATTCCCTTTTTTCAGTCCACTCAGATAGATGAGAAACTGTATCTCTTGCTGGATCAATAGTGATAGAGATAATTTCAACGGAGTCATTATAATCATCAAGATTATTCTGGATATAATCTAAATTCGATGAAATTATTAGACAAATATCTGGACATGATGTGTAAACAAATGCAACTACTACTACTTTGTCAGAGAAGTCCGAAAGTTTCACCACATCTCCAAATTGATTTTCAAGATTAAAATCTGGGGCTAAAGGTGGATTTTTATATTCTGTTCCGTATATATCCAATTGCTCAGTTCCAACATCATTGGACCCTAAACAACCTGAAAAAACACTAGTAATTAATAACAAAATCACAACATAGATTTTCGACATGCACATCACCAACATTAATTTCAATTCGATACACTATTTAATCAGGTGAGTTTATTGCATCACAAGCATTTTTTATTCATTTATCAAGTACTCTATATCCTCAAGAACAAGTTCAGGATTCCAATCCAAATCTCCCCACCACACTCTTTGATTCATGTTCTTATCAACAATTATGGTACCTGTTGTATGATCTACCCAATACGCTAAAGGATGATGTTTTATCGTTATTTCTCCATCATTTTGCTGAGTTTCTAGACCACATCCATTACCATCAACCTCTTCTCCTTTAGGAGTATTGGGGCATGTATCGAAGCCATCAGCAACTCCATCTTCATCAGTATCATTGTCGTATGATTGTAAACCAACATCAAAATTTAACCAAACTCTTTCTAAATCAGGTAATTCACCGCTAATATGAGGCCAATCTAAATCTCTATCATCCGCATAATTTTTCAAAACTGTAGAGTTATCAGTCCAAGGATCAACAGTTATGGTCAATACCTGCATTTCATTGCCATGCCTATCTCCCATCTGATCAACTATAAAGGCCAAGTTTGAACTCACTACTGGACATATGTCTGGACATCTGGTGAACAGGAATGCAACAACCAAAACCATTCCTTCATAATCAAAAATTGATATATTTTCTCCATTCTCATCTAATAGAATAAAATCATCTAATTCGTTATTCTCTTCTTCAGTGACTTCATCTCCCAAATTAAATGTATAGTCTTGAGGTGGTCCATTTTCTTCATGCTCATCAAGAATTACTACCACCTCAATAGTTTTCCAAAGCGAATCATTAGAGAAAATATCAAATTGATAAGTTCCTGGAAACCAGTCATCAGGATTTAACCAAAATTCACATTCATCCTTAATTGAAGAGGTGTTTGAACTTAACGTAGTGCATTGAAGATCATGCTGACCATCTTTTGTTGAATCGACTAAAATAGTTCTATTGTATGAAACCACATTATAGAATACTAAACTATCATTTTGTAGGACTTCAGCACCATTAGGCTGAATACTTTTAGAACGCATTATGAATGCGAATTCATTTGCTCCATGAGCTGCTACTATGGGAAAAATGAAAGTAATGGATATCAATACAGCCAGCGCCTTAATGCGCATCTTAACACCTCACATTTCTTCCTCATCTATACTCCATAGTGGCGGATAATTGTACCTAGGGTCATAATCTTCATCAAACTGAACTACATATACTCCAGTCACCATTTCTGAAATAAATACAAATCCACGAGGATCATACTGAAGTCCCCAGTCAAATGGAATCATACAGGATGCCCAACAATCAGCTAAATCATAACCTAATGCACTTGCTGGATCATCTATCCAGTAAGGGCCAGAAGGTAAGAAATAACCAATTGTATGCGTGGTGGCAAGATTTTCAATTCCCTGAAAACCTCTTTCTGGTTCCGGGAATCCATTCTCCCATTCCAACTCTTCCCATATTTTACCATGGTCAGTAATCCATATTCCGGCGTGATAATGCGTCCAATAAACATGACCATTAACTCCTGTATCGCCATTGTGGGGGCTAAAGATGTAGTCAGTTGGAATCCAATGCTGAGGATGACTAGTGCCGTTCCCCTTTGTCCCCTCTCCAGGTAATTTCCATTTGGAAACTAAGAATGGCTTAGTTGGATCTGTGGTATCAATAGTCCATACAAATCCTGTATGATTCTCATTATCTCCATATTCAGGAGCGATAATTGTATAGTGCCTCCAGTTTTCTCCATAGATTGAATCTCCTGGTCCAGTGCCACAGTTTTCTGGCCATTCTGATTCAGGTACCTTTTCACTAATTCCGTTACATAATAGATGATCATAAGGTACTGCATAGTGAATATTGTCATTTCCTTGGTTAGCATCTAACCACTCTTCTGGACTCATATTTGCATGTCCACCTCCATCTGGACCATACCATCCATCATCTGCAGTTGAACACCCTAACCATCTTCCAACTTCTGGGGGCCAACTTTCATCCCCCCATCCAGTTGGATCTGGTACTAAAGGAGGATCACTAACATCTACAATCCTTAATCCAGCCCCCCAATATGATGCAACAAGTAATCTCTGCTGAGTAATCGGATGCACAAAGTACACATGATCATGGTTGAATATTGAACCACCGCAAGTAGTTGCTGGATCAGGAGTATATCCATCCCATCTGATTATTTCTCTACTAGAATTTTGCTCTTCTTCATTTTGGAAGGGTAACCATGACTCAAATCCTTTCGGAACATAAAAAATTTGAGTTCCTTTGTAACTATTACCACTTCCACCTTCAACCATCTCTGGATAAGGGTCTGCCCCAAAAAGGAAAAGACTGCATTCTTCAGTAGGTATCCAGTTACAATATACTGCTAAATCTTGATTGTGGAAACCTGCTGGTGGATTATTCCATTCTGCTACTTTTACCGGACTGGTTTTATCTCCTACATATATCACATCTAGTCTATTTGTTCCACTATTCGCCGCATCATCATCGGGAATTGGATCTAACTCACTATTAGTTAATTCGTGATTTACTAATACCCAATTGTTATCTTCTGTAACTTTAATATCAATCATTCTAGCTACATCTGCGTAGTAAGTAGAGAGTAATCTAATATTATTAGGATTACTAATATCTAATATCTCAAATTGATTATAGCTCGAGACATAAGCATAACATCCACCTGTTCCATCTCCATAAATTTCACAGTCATCTTCGAAATTACCTTCAATAGCAATCTCGGAATTATCTCCAGGAGTTGGAGCAGTATTTTTGAATTCGTCAAAACATTCCCTGCCTTGCATGTTATCATATCCAGCAGGGGGGATTACATTTCCGTCGCAATTTAGGTTGTGATAGTCAATTAATTTTGCATTAGGTGTGAATAGTCTATGGGCCAATAAATCACTATGAGAATGATTCTCATTCTCAATTTCCATTACAGGATCTACCCAAACATAATCTTCTTCAACATTATTTTCATCGTCACCTATTGATAAGCATCCTGTTAATGGAGCTAGTACTAATAATAACGTAATTGACCATGTCCGCACTTCTACCATGTAGTTGTGCGAAACTTACTGTATTATGAAACTACACTTTAGTCGTACTGACAATTACATTAATTTTCATATGGGATATCCAAATCTAGTTGTACAATATATAATCCTGTAGTTATACAAGAAAGGTAAGTATATCCATCATGATATTCTGCTGCCCAAATGAATGGAGTCCAACCAAAATCATAGTAGGAACTGTCCAAAGGCGCCCCATCTTGTCCATGAGGTAGATGATATCCCACAGTCGAATTCATGTGCGCTTGAGTTTTATTTCCACCATTCAAACCCGAAATCATTAGAGATTCTATGTCCACTATCCACAAACCAGAATGATAATTCCCAAAGTAAATTCTTCCATCCCACGTACCACCATGACTATTGTCGGGCAATCCTGGAAGGCCAGTTTGGAAAATCTGATGATCTGCATTATGAGGACTAAATAGTAACCACTCATCACCACCTGGGATATTATGGTGATTGGAATATGGATTCTCCCAGCCATGGATTAATTTTGGTAGGAATCGAACATTTCCATTGTAGAGCTCGTACTCAGTAGTGTCTAAAAGATAACTCATTCCTGTTCCAACTGGACTAGTTTCAAGAACCTCTGTTGCAATTATGGTCATGTGAATCTTTCCTTGAGGATAGCCCAAATGTGAAGCATCTACCATTTCATCAACCGGCTCAGCATAATGGATATAACTGGCTCTTCCTCCATTTTCATTACCAGTTGTGCCACTATCTGGCTCACCATCACCATCAAAATCTTCAAAATCCATCCAAAGACCAACTTCTGGAGCTCGCCATTGACACCCTAACTGAGTACCCAAGGTAGCAA
>LURV01000095.1 GCA_001629205.1 Marine group II euryarchaeote REDSEA-S30_B12 | reverse complement strand
ATTTAGGCCATACCCAGCAATACCAATTAATGCATATAACCATATTATCATCAATAAAATAGGTGCTGTAGTTATAGCAGCCAAAACAAATGGACCTGTACCCCAAAGTATTGAAAGAATAATTGAAGCCAAAGCAAACAACCAAATATGCTCCCAACCAACTAGTAGAACATATATCACCCCTAGAATAATTAAGTTTGTAGATATTCTGAATATAAATCCACCAAGATTTTTACTTTCCCTAGATAATCTATCTTTCACATTTTCTTCTTCTCTGAATCCCCACCAAAGGGTGAACATACACAAAATTACACCTAGTAATAGCGTTTCTTGTAAATCGTCTTGCATTGAATCTGCTGCGACAAATCGAATAATTGGCTCACCAGTCGGAATTGCCCAAGAAATTGGAAACTCTTCATCTTTCAGAGCTATTTCCAAATCACCTCTTTGTTCGAGAGGAGTTGAGGACAAATTCTGTAGAGGTTCCATGTCTCCTCTCAACTGGATTAAAGCTGGCTCTACCAAAGCAAATTGCTCCGGACTGGATAAACCAAATCTTAAAGATGTTCTTGGGAAGGTAGCAATATTTCCTTTCTCTGTTAGCCATGGTCTGTCATAATCTAAGATTCCATCAACTTGAATAAATTCACCCACTATGCTAGTTGATAATGAGGGATATCCACCGCTTGCAGGTACTCCTCTTGTACTCATGAATCCATACATAAACGCTAAACATCGACTATCGTCTATAGAAGGAATGAAGATAAAATCCATATTTCTATTTGGTACTTGGATTGCATCACACCCTATTCCACCATCATTAAGTGAAAAATTCCATCCTGCTTCCTCAAATGGGGTTTGATTCCAAGCCATTGCTGCTCGTGTGTACCATAACATCAAATCAATGCCAATCAGTTCCACTTCTCCATTCGGTAATCTCGATATTTGATCTGAATCTTCAGGGCCATGAGAATTTACATTTTCTCTCATTTCTTCTATAGCTTCCAAAACCTTGGGATTAGTTATATTGCCTTCAATTAAGATATATGCTGGCTCTCCTTCATCACTGAATCTTTCATTAATTAGTCCTACACCAACTGCTAAATCTGAATCAGCTTCGATGAAATCTTCAACCTGGAAATCTCCTTCTAAAGAAAGCATTATTGGAGCAGATAATGTAGTAATCAATAAAGCCAATACAATTACTATTGGAGAATATTTAGCTGATGAAGTAGTTAATTTTGCTAGCCAAGATTTTGGAATTAAATGAACAATATCTTGAGGCTCTTCTTGTAGAATTTCTTTAGATTCTAACCATAAATCTATGTCTAGTCGTGAAAGGGGAACCCACAATCCTGTAAGGAAAAAAGCGCAAAACACGCCTATTCCCGCCTCTATTCCAAAAGATCGTAAAGCTGCAATATCTGATGTTAGATTAGCCATAAATGCAACGATAGTAGTGACCGATGTTAGCATTATCGCATTCCCAACCTTAGATATTGATTTATGAGCCGCACCCTCTAATGATTTTCCAGCCCTACGCTCTTCCTTGTACCTATGCAAACTATGCAAACTATCGTCAATTTCTAGAGCCAAAATTAAGATAGGAAGAAGATTTGAGAATTGAGATCTGAAAATTATCTCGAAACCAGTTTCTTTACCCAATATTACAGCCCAACCAATTAGACCATACATCCATAATAGTGATAATCCCAAACTTGTTGTAACTATAGCAACATCAGTTACTCTTCTTAGACTCAACCAAAGAAGAAATATTACAGCAATAGCCATTAGTAAAATCAGATAAGCGCTAGATAATAATTCTCGATTTATTTCTACATTTATTCCTTCTGCGAACATCAGGGAGACAATATTTTCATCAGTCTCTCTCAAATCCTCTTCCAGTACAAGATAAAGCCATTCTACTGAACACAATGGCTTACCCAATTCTTCTTTTTCTTTACAATCTTCCACAGAATTTCTGTAAGGATCAGTCACAAGAGTGACTCCAGATAATTTGTATCCAAAATCCACGCTGGCATTCTTCCAAGAAAAAGTCCAACCACTTTTCTGCATTTCTTCCCTATCGAAATTCACTATTAGCCAGGCAGCTGAAGCAGTCCACCTACCAGGGCCCCATTGATCGGAAATGATTTCTCCTTCCTCTGAAATTTCGTGATTGAATGGCCCAATTGTATAACTATCTGGATCCGGGATGAATTTCCTATCATTAGAAAGGAATCTTAAGAATGACCCAAGACTATTATTCGCCATTCTATGGGCAGCTAAATCGATATGATTCTGAGTTAGGTATGGATCATCAAAGGTCAGACACTCCAACTCTCCACAATCCGTCCAATTAGTGGAAGGAGGCTCAGTTGAAGCATTAATATCCAAAGTAGCTGCAAGTTTATATGGATTTATTCTAGCAGAAGTGAGTGATGAATTACCTGACATAAATGATCTAAAATCATTTGCCAAATCTAAAACCCCGATTACCGGATCACCAGAAATTTCGGAAGCTATTGGTAAGTAAAATTCAGATGCCTCGTGTTCCCTAAGAATCTGGGCATTATCATCAATTTCTCTCAGAACTGAAAGATTCAATACTCCACCTTTAGGATTCAATATTCCAGTTTCCTCTGGTGGATAATCTGCAATCATATCTACATCTGATTCTGGATCGCCAAAAAAGCTAGGATCCCTAACAAAAATTCCAAACCCCCAAATATTGCCAGCAGCGGTAAATTCATCCCTCAATACCTGATTTGCATCAAGTTCTGGGGAATCCATTTCATATGACTCTATGTCTATGGGTTCAAATGTTGCGAATATTCCTGGAATCATAAGTATCGTGAAAACAATTACTGTAAAATGTGCATATTTTCTTCTTGGAATAAGATAATCTGCAACCCTGCCGAAGTCCCTCATACCAATCCCTCTATCAATTAATATTTGACAGGTTGTGTGTTTTCATAGTCCAGAATCTCTAAGTTTCTTAATTACCAATTCTTGTTGTTTTGTCAATTCCTCTGGTTCTTCTAACATAAATTCTACATCAAGTGACCCACCATTGTAACCTTGGCCCTGTATCCTTCTGCGATCTCCAATTTTTGTTCCTTTCGGAATCTCTAATTGTACCAACTTTCCGGATGGTGTACTTATCCTGATTTTTCCTCCAAGAATTAATTTGGAAAAAGGAATTTTAACTTCTTGTATTAACGCTCCGTCTTCCCATCTTCTACCATCTTTAGCATCCAGTCGTAAAGTAATTGTCAAATCTCCTGCCTCTCCCTCTGGATGTTCGTGCCCCATTCCCTTAAGACGAAGCTGTTGACCATGTTCTGCTTTAGGTGGGACCTTCACTGTTATAGTACTCCCCTTGGTAACAACTCCTGAACCATTACATGAATTACATGTTGTAGAACTCCCAAAACTAGATCCTTTACATTTTGAACATCTTTTTAATCTCCTATGTTTGAATTCTAATTCTGTACCATTCATCGCTTGCTCTAAGGAAATATCTAATCCAGATTCAATATCTGCGCCCCGGTAAATTTTTGAGTTTACTTCTCTTCTATTTCTTTTGCTTCCAAAGTTAGCTTCATTCCTCCTAGATGAAGATCTTCCACCCATAAATTGAGAAAAAATATCTCCTATGTCCACTCCACCAAAACCTCTACCGAATGGAGAACTTCTTCCACCTCCACTAAACATTTCTTCCATTCTTTTATTCTGGTCATATTCATTCCTACTTTCAGCAGTTCCTATTTTTTCATAAGATGCTTGAATCGCCTTAAATCTCTCTTCTGCTGCTGCATCACCTGGATTCCTGTCTGGATGATATTGCCTAGCTAACTTCCTGTATGACCGTTTTATTTCTGCATCTGTGGAATTTTTAGAAACTCCAAGAATACTATACGGGTCATCCGTCATTAGTATTCACTAAAGGGCATATTTCTTCAACCTGATGAAAAGAAAATTCACCGATGCAATAATTATGTGTCCCATTATCGGTAGGGTATGAGTCTAAGTTGGGCAGTTTTCAGAAACTACACTGGACACGCAAAAGAAATATTGGGGGATGTTACTGACTATCCACGTTTCTTCTTGATGCCACCATCTGCAATTATTGAAGCTGAATCCTCAGGAAAAAACAAAGTGAGATTATTGGCACCTGATGAGCATATTGATTTTGAGGTTGAAATGGTTATACGTTTGGGTAATGACTTACAACCAGAAAAAATGTGTGTAGGAATAGATACAACAAACAGGACTAGACAAACATTGGCCAAAAAGGAAGGTTGGCCTTGGCTTGAAGGAAAGGGTTTCAAAGGCTCTGGAGTACTCGGAACTTGGACAAGTTGGGACTCAAGACCAGTAGAAATCGGTCTAATACAGAATGGACAAATTAAGCAACAAGAATCAACAAAAAAAATGGTTCATTCGGTAGAGAAACTCTTACTTCATCTTAATAATTGGTATGATATATCTCCTGGAGACTATTTATGGACTGGGACTCCTAAAGGCGTTGGTCCTATGCATTTAGGAGATTCAATAGAGTGCTGGATGAATAACCTAGATGGAGAAAAAATCAGTTCACTCTTTGCAACTTGTGTTTAGAAAACATTCAGTATATCCTTCCCTATGTGAGCCCATGGATAGGGGCACTCGCAGGGTTACTAAAACCAAGCTAATCGATGATGATTGTAGACTAATATCTGGAGATTTTCTTTTGCACGAAGACGGTAGTTATTCTGTTAGCAAAGGATATGAAGATGTAATCGAGGTAATACCTGGAGAAAACAGAATTATCACTAGATCATTCCAAAATTGGCATACTCACTCTGCGATGGTTCTTAACAAATCCTTCGGAGAGGGGTTACCACTTATGGAATGGTTGGAAACAGCAATATTCCCAGTAGAGAAAGGCCTAACTCCCCAATTTGTAAAGATTGGTACTTTAGCTGCCGCTGCTGAGATGATTTCAACGGGCACCACATTTGCTTGCGATATGTATTATTTTCCAGAGATAGTAGCAAATTCTTTCTCCAAGTCTGGAATTAGAGCTAAAGTATGTGGTGCAGTTTCTGACAAAGATGAGATTAATGACTCTAAGTCAGCGCTGAAAGATATTGAAAAATTATTATCATCTGGACATAATCAGTCAGATCGAATTGAGTATGGAATTGGTCCTCATTCCGTCTATACATGTGAAGAAGAAACACTCAAGAAATCTTCAGAATTATCAAAAAAGTATGATTGTAGTCTCAGCATTCACGCTTCAGAAACCAGAAAAGAAGTTACTGACTGTTATGAAATACATGAAATGTATCCAATTGAATATCTCGAATCAATTGATTTTCTATCTGAATGTACAATTTGTGCTCACTGTGGATGGGTTACCAAGAAAGAGATGAGAATTCTATCTGGAAATGGATCTCATGCTGTACATTGCCCTACCAGTAATCAAAAATTAGCTTGTGGTGGCACATTATCATACCCAGCCATGAAGGATGCTGAAGTTTCAGTTTTTCTAGGGACAGATGGAGCCGCGAGTAATAATTCTCTAGATATGAGATCCGAAGCAAAAACTGCTAGCCTAATCCAGAAACATGATCATTGGGATGCCAGTATTCTAAATCCTGAAGAAACTTGGAAACTAGCTACAAATAAATCAAAAGACTGGATTACATGGGACTTAGAAGATATTAGACTGAGGCCTTGGGGGAAAAAGGGATCTAGATTACTATCGAATTTGTTATATTCTGGTGGAAATATCTTAGACGTTTTTGTATCCGGAGAAGCTGTAAGGAGAAATGGAATCACACTTACAATTAATGAGAAAGAAATAGCAAAAGAATTAGAAAATTCAGTTGAAGATTATTACGATTCTTAACACAATTTTTTGAAGGTGATATTTACCTCAACTAACATGACACTGGTTTGCGACAGTATTCCATGCCTAGCTCCGGCCGGCAATTCAAATTCAGATTCAGAACTAACATTGTGGATCTTTACCTCAGTACTTTGGATACTAATGCTCACTTTTTCCATAATACTGGTCAACAAAGGAAAGGGAGATATCAGAGATTGGATACTAGCTTTTCCCTTTTTTTCAGGTTTTGTGGGAATTGGTACGATGGGATTATCTGTAATTCTTGCTGTATTTTTCGTACCTACTGGAGAAGTAGGCAAATGGACAGAAAATTTTCATGATCAATACGCTTCATTATCAGTACTCTCTTATTATCAACCAATGAGATTTCTAATTCCTGCAGGATTTACAATTGTCAGTTTTGGAATATTAATTTCATTAATTGAGGGATTTAATAGATGGTGGGCTAATTCTAGGAATACAGGATTCCTACAATCTACTATATTCCTA
>LURV01000094.1 GCA_001629205.1 Marine group II euryarchaeote REDSEA-S30_B12 | reverse complement strand
GCCCATGGAGTATAGTATTTTTTCAGCTCTTCGATATTATATTTATCTAAAATGGAAATTAATATCTCTTCTGAAACAGGAGCCCACCAATCTGCAGGTAAAACCTTAGTGATTAAAATTAGTTCATCCTCACTGGCTTGCCTATTTCCCAAAGTATGCTCTACTAAAACGGACCATGCGAATAGATTATTGTCTTCAGATAAATCCAACCCCCTTCTAATTATTGATTTGAAAGTACTATCAATATTGATATTTTTATGTTGGTTTTTATTGAATAACCATTGTATGCCTCGTAAGGCTGGAAGAGAATCTTTTGGTGGATTTGAAAGCCATGCTTCAATGGCCCAATCTAGGAGATCTAGGTGCGATTCGGGTGGAAGCCAAGGTGAATTAGTAATGAATTCTGCAGCCAGCCATGATGCTCCTCTATCGGCTTTTGATGAATCAATAGCTGGCCAAGATTTTAGTAAATAGTCAGAATTTTCTCTAAGTTTTGATGAAATTTTTTTAGAGTAAATCCTTAGAACGAAGTCGGTTGTTTGATTAGCTAGTATTGATAATTTATCCATTGGGAGATAGTCGATATCTAGCAATGCTAGCCACTCGGGAGTAAGTCTTGAGTGAATTCTCTGCCACCTAGGCCACCTATCTTTTTGAGGTGAAGCAATCCATGCCGCCAGTGGATAGTTGGCTTCAATTTGGTTGGCCCATTTTTCATTCCCTTCTGGATATTGAGATATTGCTGAGGTTACTATTGAGGCTTCATCTCCTTCAACTAAAATATGCTTAGAATTGCCATTATCTTCTAGGCCTAGAATTTTCTGAGGAGATATGAAAAATTTTTTTGGTTTTTTTGGTTTAATAATCGATTGTGTCTCTTCAGGCAATCGAATAGGGATTATTTTTCCTTCATTAGTCGAAAACTGTAGCCACGGCAAGGTTCTAAGATTATCAAGAGATAGTTTATCGAAATTTGTAAAAAATTTCGATTCTTTTTCTAAGATTGCCATTCTCAATCTTGGATGCGAAGAAATTTTTGAAAGGAGATCTAAGGGGATTTCGGAAGAAATTTCTATCACTAATTCGCTTTTAACGCTATCTTCTAATGCCCAACGAATCAATGATTCTATCGCATAAATTCCTATTCCTCTCAAATCTATCATCGAAATTTCGGTTTCATTTTCAGTAAATTCACAACCACTCCAATCCTCCCTAAATCTTCTCCAAGTTGCATCCTTTGCTCTTGTCTTTCTAGAAGAAAGTATGCGATCTTTGAGTCTTTGTAGTCTCTTTTTCCTTTCGGAATCTGATAATCTTGGATGCGCCCTATCAATCCATAAATCTAAAGAAGATATAGGATAATACCTATTTTCGATATCTATTCCACTTAAGTCGGCAATCAATAAAGATGCATTGCTTGCGGACCTTAGTAAGACGGATTTTGGTAATTTTTGTTTTATATTTACTACAATTGGTAGAGTGGGTCGGATTTCTGGAGCTAGAGGATGACAGGAACCTAGAGTCCAATTACCTCTATGATATGTTGATTCTGGTAAAGGTGGATTTGGCCTATATTCTGGAAGTGAAAACCAGCTACCTGGAGACAAGTTAATTTGGAAATTTGGGTTTAGTAATTTAGCCCTTATAACTCCAATTATTGATTTCTTTTCCATATAAGTCTCAATTTTTTCTGGATTGATATGCCTAGGAGATTCCGAAACAATTTCTAATTTGTCTAAATCGAACCAACGAGGCGTTTTCTCCAAAAAAACTGCCCAATTCCAATCCACCCCTTGATTTCTAATGGAACTTCTTCCCTCTACATTCAGATCTAAAATTCTATTTGGAATTGGTATCATCTGTTCTTCTGGAGATGTCAATAATCCGAGTAAAATATATGATTCGTCTCGAGATAAAATACAATATTTTTCATAATTTTCTGGAAGTTCATTAACCGATTGTGCTTTAGATAATTCATCGGATATTAGAATATTCCACCCCTTCTCAGTCAATCGAATTTGGGCACCTCTACTGCCTGCAGGTAAATCACTAGAAATGATTTCTTCGCTTCTCATTCTCCTTATTTCTGCTGATGCATGAGGTATTCTAAGACCTGTTTTTAATGCTAATTCACTAACGGTTAAATCCCCATTCGACAGTTCCAATAATAGTCTGAATCTGTGTTTGCTCCTTATCCTCTTAGGTGTTAAAGACATATCACTTTCTATCTCAGAATTGGAATTAACTGACACTAATAACCGCCTACGTATTGAGTCCGAATACTTATCTGTATTAAAATATACTATTTAATTACATTTTATTACATATTTCCAGTGGAAATTTCTTTTTCTTTTAGTATTTAACTATAATTCCATGAAAATTATCATTCAATAGTGTCACTTTATGTAACTAACTTAGGCAATTACATACATAATCATTATATCACCATCCGCTCTCCTGAGGGCAACTACTAGGTGCGAGAGCTTGGTGTAATCGGAAGATGATTTTATGAAAGACAATGAAGTGAAGGATTTAGTAATCAAATACCTTTCTAGTCGACCTAAAAATACAGCAGAAATAATGACTTGGTTGAGAGAGAGAAATAGCCAAAAAAGTGGTATTGAAATTGCTATGATGTTGGAATCCGATCCTCAAGTAGTTAGAATTGGAACGGTGAGGAAGGGTGGAATTATTGATTCTGAGACTCCACTCTCTGAATGGGCCACTCATAAATGGGTTGAAGATAATAGAAGAATCAAGAATAAATAACTAATTGGAGGAATGAAAATGAGAACCACGAGACTAAGGCAAAAAATTAAAAAATTTCTAGATGAAAAAGGAGAAGCTAATACAACAGAAATACTTGAGCATGTGAATTCAACTATGAGGCATGGAACCACACCTCAGCAGCTAGGTAATGTATTATCTAAAGATAAGGATATTCTAAAAGTTTCAACCACTAAAAGGGGTGGTGCCCTATCTGGAAGGTATGAAATATGCGTTTGGCAAGTACGCCCGGGTGCATTAGAAGATAACTAATCTAAATCGGTGCTTTACCTGATCTAGCTAGACTGTTCATCTCTGCCCTATGGGCGAAAGCTTCCTGACTTTTTTTATCAGAGAATTCATTCTGTTTACCCCAAATGATTAGAGATTCTGCTTGCAGACCTCTTCCATATGAATAAGATAATTCCCAAGGTAGATTTTTTGAAATTTTATTCATTAAATTGAGATGTGCTGTAGCATCTTCATCGGATTGTCCACCAGAAAGAAAGACAATTCCAGGTACTTCTTTGGGAACATGGAGTGAAAGGCATTCAACAGTCTTTTCAGCTACTTCTTCTCTAGAAATTTTATTATCACTATTTTTTCCTTGAATAATCATATTAGGCTTCAATAAAGTTCCTGGTAGATACACTCCCTGAATCATGCATTCTGAATAAGTAGCATCTAAGATTTTACCTGTAACTTCAAAGCATCTGTCTGCAGAATGATTTCCATCCATAAGTACTTCGGGTTCAATAATGGGTACTAGGCCTTGCTCTTGACAAATTGAGGCGTATCTTGCCAAAGCATGAGAGTTTACAGAAATACATGCTTCTGAAGGCATGTCTTTCCCTATTTTTATTACCGCTCTCCATTTTGCAAATTTAGCACCCATTTTGTAATATTCGGCACATCTTTCTCTTAATCCATCTAATCCTTCTGTAACTTTTTCATCGCCCTGGTTAGCTAAATTCTTGGCTCCAGTATCTACTTTAATTCATGGATATATTCCTCTAGATATTAGGTAGTCAGGAATTTTTGTTCCGTCATCCATTTTTTGTCTTATTGTTTCATCAAATAAAATCACTCCACTTACTGCAGATTCATAGCCAGATGTAGCAAACAGATTTGCCCTATATGCTCGTCTTGTTTCTGAAGAAGAAGGCACTCCTACAGATTCCAGTCTATTCGTCATAGTTCCATTACTCTCATCTGCGGCTAAGATTCCTTTGCCGGGGGCAACTAAATCACTTGCTATCTTTTCTAATAATGCTTTATCCATCATACCACTATTTACGCCGAAGAGAAATTAGGAAAAGAAGTCATCGGATAGAGGTTACAAAATTATGGCTACTAGATTTAACATCAATTATTTCGGAATTAACGCTATATTGTCCATTTTCAAGTTCTTTAACACCTTTTGTCCTTCCAGAACATACGCCAGATCCTATGAAAAGAGAATCCTCAGAAGAACAGAGGTCATCTCTGCCCCAAATCCTTTCAATATCTCCATCAATCATCCTCTCCGCTCTTTCCCTATGGCCCTCATTTTTGAAAACTAATCGACCTTCGAAAGTGGCATCTAATCCTCTAAGGGCGGTTGCAGAAATCACACCCTCTGGTGCTGCTCCAATTCCCATCAATAAATCTATTTCTGAGTTTTCGTCTGCTGCATTTAGGGATGCGGCGATATCTCCATCACCGATTAGGTGTATATTAACTCCAATTTGATTCAAATCCGAAATTAATTTTTTATGCCTAGGTCTATCCATGACTACGACATTTAGATCTGAAATGGATTTATCCAATCCCGCTGAAGCGGATTCTATATTATATTCAGTACTGCCTTCTAGGCTAATTTCATTTTTCAGTGATTGAGGTCCTGCAATTTTATCCATGTAGCAATCGGGAGCGTGCAGAAGAGAATCTCTTGGACCCGCAGCAAGCACTGACATTGCATTGGGTAAATTCATTGCTACATGATTTGTACATTCCAACGGGTCTACGGCAATATCTATGCATGGTGCGGTTGAAATCCCTTGCATAGATCCCAGGGCTTCTCCTATCCAGAGCATTGGAGCCTCATCACGCTCTCCTTCACCGATAGCTACTCTTCCATCAAATGGAACTTCGTCAAATACTGATCTCATCGCTTCAACTGCTGCTCCATCAGCAGCTTTACCGTCTCCTTTACCTATCCAGTGGTAAGATGCAATCGCTGCTGTCTCCGTTGCTCGAAGAAAAAATTGAGTTAGTTCTGATGTTGTCATGGTATCGCGAATAGGTATCTTAAATTCAACTATGCGGCTCATGCTTAACTTTTTTTAATACCCTGATTTGGCTAATTTCACTATCTGGATATTGTCCTTCAGAATTTTTTTCATTACTTTTCAGCATATCCCATGCACATAGAAGGCCGGCATTAACTCCGCATAATGCTTCCATTTCTACCCCTGTTTTCCAGTGGGCACTAACAGTTACAGTGCAACGTAATCCAGTTTCTTCTAAATCCCATTTCACAGAACATGCTTCAATGGGAATTGGATGGCAATGAGGTATTGTTCTAGATGTATCTTTAACTCCTTGAATTGCAGCAATTGTTGAGGATTCCTTAATACTGCCCTTATGGGAATCTCCTTCGGAAATAATATGAATGGATTTTTTTGTTAGTTTTAATAGTCCCGTAGCAGTTGACTTTCTATATACGGGAGGTTTTTTTCCTACGTCTGTAATCGCATTCCATCTGTCAGTCATGTCATTTCCAAGAAGGGGTTCATCTTGAAACATTAGGTCTATTAATTACAGATGAGACTATCCTAATCCATCTTTCCAAAATTCTCCATCTTCCCTAACTTCTTTCTTCCATATTGGTGCTTGTTTCTTAAGTTCTGAAATTAGCCATGAACAAGCTAAAAATCCCTCTTTTCTATGAGCTGAGCCTACATGAATGCAAACTATAGGTTCCTGTGGTTTTACTATTCCTGTCCTGTGCACCATACAAACTGAGATAACTTCGAATTGTTCTATAGCTTGGTTTGCTAATTCTTTCAGTATATCGAC
>LURV01000093.1 GCA_001629205.1 Marine group II euryarchaeote REDSEA-S30_B12 | reverse complement strand
ATCTAAGGTACTCAGTATAAAATGAACCAAGATTGGTGAAGAAATTAAGTAAAAGAGAATTAATGCAATGTTGAGTCCTTCCATACTTATTGTCAAAGTAGGATTAATTAATACGAACGGAAGAAATGCGTATGCTGAACAAGAAATTATTGCTCGAAGTTCATTTCTTGTATTGATTTGTTCATTATCATGATTATCTAAAACTGCTCGAGTGCCTATTCTTGCTTTCTTTCTATCATCATGTATTGTTTGGAGTTCTGACGAGCTAATATAAGCAATAAATGAAGTGTAAGTAATTGCTAAGACAGCGGCTAATGGTGGAATGAAATTTGAAGTTGAGGCCATAGCTATTGTACCAAAAGTTGCTGAACCAACATATGCTGATAGATGTAGATAATTTGGTTGATCTTCTAAACCTCTTCTAAGGAAGGAAAGAGTAAGTAGTAGTAGTATGAATGTTAGTAAAATTATTGAAGGGATGCTGATAGGTAGCGGAATCCCATATTCTTCAAGTTCTATGGTAGGTGGTGCCCATGATGATAATGATAATTTGACTGATAGATTATCATTAGTTTCATTATTTCCAAGTATTGTTGATATTGTACCAGATAGAGTTGCATGACATGTAAAATCTTCTGTAGATGACCACCATGGTAATGATGAAACTTCTACATTCCAATGCGCTGTCAAATTTTCTGAAGGGCCTAAGGAAGGTATTGTATATTCTGCCGAAGTAACTTTCAAATTTCCAGACTTAAGGTGTGCGAAACCACCCTCGCATTCAATAATTACCTTGGTTCCAGTAGGCATTATTGCATTTCCTGCATTGATAATTTTTACAGTTAAATTGGCGATATTTCCTTCTACTGCAGGTCCATTGAATTCTATATTCTCGATTAGAGGATCTGATGAAATCTTCATTCTTAGCTTCACAGTAAAGTCGGTCCAAAATAAAGATGGATTTTGAGAAGATTCTTCTGCTTCATTTTTTAGTCTAAGAGTAATATCCCATCCATCACCTGAAGCTAGATTCTTCTTATCTGGTAGTAGTATGTCAAGAATTATATTACCACCTTCAAATTCTTGAACAAGTCCTACTTCAAATCCTGTTGAGCAGGGAGAAATTTCTCCATCTTCAGATATTGTAGCTCCTATGCCAGGTGCATCGCTTGATGATAACATTGTGCACTTATCATTAATATTGAATGACCATTCGGTATCGGGATATATTACATAGTTTACTAGCCTTGTAGGTATGCCAACTACTGAGAGGTTGTATTCAACATCATTTACACCTGTTCCATACTCCAAAGATGGTACGTGCTGCCAAGGTATTACTACTGAGACGCAACCTTCTCCACAACTTGGCTGACCTTGACTTAGATCTGGACCATCGGGATCTAATTCTATTTCTTCGTCTGTTTGAACTCTAACAACTTCAATGGGAGTTGTCATTTCTATGGGATCTAGTTCAGCCTGCCCTAGGGGAGTGAAGACAATAGAGAGAGTCGCAGATTCTCCTTTAAAATGCTGATTGGCTATAGGAGTTATAGATACTGATAATGTCAATATTTCTCCAACTTGTAATGTAGTAGATCCTTCGGAAGTTACTTGAGAGCTGAATCTATTATCCTCAGCAGCCGAAATATCATGACTGTAAGCAATTGATACTGGAGCATTTCCAACATTTTCTAATTGGTATTCCACTGTACGTTTTTCCTGGGGTAAAACCGCTATTCTCGATGGAGCTTCAATTACATTTAATGCAAAAACTGGTAGTATTTCTATGGTTATATCTGAGGTTCCTACTATAATATTTTCAGTGATATTTAATGCCTGTATAGGGATTGTAAATAGTTCATATGCCCCTATTACAGAACCTGGCTCAAGCATAGGAATAGAAATACTTACTTCTATTTCCTCTGAGGTGAACGGCTCAATTTGTACTTCAGACCTGTTAGATGTCTGATTCCATTTTTCCGGGTTTAGGATTAGAATTTCACAAGTTATACAAGCTGAAAGATTCAAAGTTTCCATCAAGTTTCCATTATTAACAATATTCACTGGAATTGTAAGTGTTTGACCTGGAATCGCTGTGTAGGTAGGACTCATTTGGAAATTCAAAAAGTGGAATGGATTGACTTGGATATTGATCCCACTCCGAGCGTATTCAGTACCATTAACAGGATCTGAAACTGAGACTTCTAGCTTATTAGTATCGTCTGCCCTTGCATTTGTTCCAGCTAAAGCATAAATTCTTACTATCGCTTGTGCTCCAGATGCTACGTCCATTTGTTTTGTTAACTGAACAGTTTCTGTATCTTCAGAAAAAGAGGCTTGTATCCTATCATCGTTTTTATTATCTAAATCTAACTGGAAGGTTTTGTTGGAATTTCCTGAATTATTCAGAGTTAAAATGAGTGTTGATTGGCCCAATCTATCTAATGTGTATGTGATGTTTGCGGGATTTAATTCCGCTGAAACTTGTTCATTTAACTTGAAATATGCTGCTGCTTGATGTAGTCTTTCTCCTGTTGCAGTAGAATTAACAACTATCCATACTTCATGATACGCATCAGCACTAGCAGTACTAGGTGGTGTCGCAGAAATAGTGAATTGAACAGTATCTGAATTATCTTCTGCGGAAGTAAAATCGTATAAATCAGTTCGAGATTTTAATTGATTTACAGCCGGCTTATTGACAGTAACTGTCCAATCAGTCAATGGTTTCTCCAATTGATCTAAAGGAAATACAGATATTTGAAAATCATCTGGTGAATTCCCTAAATTTTTCAATGTCATAGTCGAGGTAATCAAAGTATTAGGATCTCCAGTAGCAACATCTTGTGTCGAGTTCAGGAATGCACCTCTTAGCTGTTCAACACTGTATGATGTTTCTGCTGAGTCATTTTTAGAAACTGTTCCAGCGAAGCTTCCCCAATCAGAAGCAGCAGTAAAGCCGAAACTGAATGTTCCTGCAGCAGGATAAGGGAATTCAATACTATTTTTATGTTGATGAGTGATAGAAATTACTCCATAGCCAGTTTGTCCAGGTTGAAGTGACATTATATCTGGAGTAATTGTAGCATAATATCTTTCTAATTCTCTACTATTAGTATTGGGGATTATAGGTGTGAATTTCTTACCATTGGTATATCCAGTGGCAGTATTTGGCTCTAGATTAACCGTTGCTTGATTATTATTTGAGCCAAGATTATGTAGTAGTTTAACTTCAAAATCAATATATCTATCAGTATTTGAAAAACCCTTTGAGCCATCTAAGAATTGTTCTACTTGAACATCATCGGGCTCTCCAGTTATTTCGACTTCGATTTCTACCATTGGTGAAACAATTATTGTGGTAGTATTTGTTGCCGGAAGTCCGCCTTCGAGTGGGATTGCCT
>LURV01000092.1:12548-15451 GCA_001629205.1 Marine group II euryarchaeote REDSEA-S30_B12 | reverse complement strand
TTACCTTACTGGTTAGGCGGTACGTTCCATGGCCCTTTTGAATATCTAGATGGAATATCTACACTTCAGGAAATGCTTACTGGACTATTACATTCATGGTTTGAATCGATGTCGGGTTTTACTACGACTGGAGCTACTGTAATAGATCCAATTTCTAGCCCTATTTGCCAATTAAACCCTAATGGAGACTGTATAGCAAGTCAGAAACGTAGTTTAATTCTCTGGCGTTCAATTACTCAATGGCTAGGCGGAATGGGAGTAATTATGCTAGGTTTACTAATCCTTTCAAAGGCACTGGGCGGTGGTATGGCTTTAGCGAGGGCAGAATTGACAGGACCAAGTCTCACAAATCTAAGTACTAGTCTAGAAGGCACTGCTAGGAGACTATGGTCAATTTATGTAGCGTTAACCTTCATAGAAATATTACTTCTATACTTTGTTGGTGGGATGAATATTTTCGATTCCTTAAATTATTCTTTAACTACACTATCATCAGGTGGGTTTGGTACTAGTGATAGTGGAATAATGAGTTTTCAATCTGCAAAGATTGAGTTAATACTCATGGCATTTATGCTGATTACTTGTGTAAACTATAGCCTTCTCCACCTATCACTAGCTGGTAGAAGTAAAGAAGCATTCAGAGACGAAGAACTTCGGGGTTATCTGTTGATACTCTTCATTGCGTTTATTGCAATTACAATTAACCTATTTTTAGGCGATGTAGGAGGTTCAGATATACTAGAAACTATGCGACATTCAGCTTTCCAAGCCATTTCCATATCCAGTACAGGATATTCTTCTTCTAATTTTGCTGATTGGCCCGTTTTTAGTAGATTCGTACTCCTTCTTTTGATGATTGTAGGTGCATCAGGTGGATCTACAGGAGGCGGTCTTAAGGTAATTAGAATAAGAATAGCTTACGAAATTGCTAAGCGTGAGGTTCTAAAAATTATTCAGCCAAGAAAGGTTGTAGCTATCCGATTCAATAGACAAGTAATAGAAGAACAAAGAATTTGGTTAATTTTGGGGATGATTAGCTCTTGGCTAGTTTTAGTAACATTTTCTTTACTAATTTTCTCATTATTAGAACCGACCCTCGATGTTGAATCTATTCTATCAATAGGAGTTTCGTTGTTAGGAAATACCGGCCCTGCATTGGGGGCATTGGGACCGACGGCGACTTGGGCCAGTCTCAGCTCACCCAGCCTAATCATTTCCACCTTTTTGATGTGGCTAGGTAGATTAGAAATTCTTACAGTTTTAGTTCTATTACACCCAAGGACTTGGGAATCGGATTAAAAAAATTGATCCAATGATGACTGCTGTCCATCTAACTTTTTTTTACTGAACTCATCTTCTACTAACACTTCTTCTATTTCCGTCTTTTCATCAATAGGATATTCTTCAATAATTTTCTTTCCCTCTTTTGATGTTTTTCTAATTCCAAAAAGATACAAATGACACTCAACATCTAAATCTAGTTTTTTTGATAGTGAAAAATCATTTACATCTCCACCTAACTCGGCATCACTTATTCCTAATAAATAAGGCCAAATACCAATTCTTACAGAAGATTTACTGGAATTGAATTTATCTGCTAGAAAATCTACTACTATATTACTTGAAAAATTATTCCTCCTCAGGAAATTTGGATATCTGATATATATTTTATTATCGTCTTTATTTTTTGAATACGCTAGAACCGCAATTGATGAAAGTTTTAATCCCCAATACCATGATCTAAATGCCCTATTGGTAAATTTTGTAGCAAGAGCAGAGTCAGCCAAAACCATGCTATAGCTAATTTTCCTTAATGATTCATTATTCATCAATGACTGATTATTCCAATTGAACCAAGCGAGTAACTCATCAGGATCCTTTTCTGAATTTATAAGAATCTTTGAAATTTCTCTAGCAGAGTCGCTTTTGTAAACATCTTCCAAATCATTGAAGATATTATTTTGAAAATCTCTGCTAGATATTTTTAGTAATTTTTCAACCATTTCTAATGAAATATATTTATTATTTCCGTTACATAGAGTCTGTAAGTCCTTAATTAAAGATCTAAAATCACCTGGATTATTTTGTATCAACTTCATCATTCCTTGTTCATGCATATCAATATTTTCGGAATTTAATATCCTTTTTGCTACCTTAATTAAATCGCTATTACTAACTCTAGTAAATTCTAAACTTTCTGCAAATTTATTAAATCTGGATTTATTTTTTCTCCAATCTCCACCCTTCCATAATTTCATCGGTTCATTACAAGTCATAATTACAGGCTGTTTTGTGGAACTTAGTAGTTTCATCAATTCCGCCTTACCACCAGAATCACCTTTTATTTCTGAGATCAATCCTGATTGACCAATGGCATTTTCAATTGTCGAATCTTTAATCTCACCGAATCCACCACTAAGATGATCTACTTCATCTAGTAATATTAGTTTCATCGTACTATTCTTTTTATTTCCAAAACTAGTCAACGAAATATGTTGCGAACCTAAGGATGCAGTGCTTCTAATTGATGCTGCATTCCTTTGCTCAGAAGCATTCAATTCAATTATATCCCAGTTTCGTTCTTTAGCAATAGCCAGTGCTATTGTAGTCTTACCAATTCCAGGTGGCCCTGATAATAGCATTCCCTTCTTTTTTGGAATTCTTCCATCACACCATGATTCCAACCACTTCCTTATTTTGTTTATTTTATCCACATTACCTTCCAAATCCGAAATTAATTCAGGACGATATTTCTCGGCCCAGTCATCACCATTCGACATAATTAACCGATACTATATTCGACAACACTTGAAGATTGGGTTAGAAAAGATCTTTGATGGCACCATTTCTCAATTTTTCTATCATTACTTCAATTTTAACTCTAACTTGTTTCTGATCAATCA
>LURV01000092.1:1192-12526 GCA_001629205.1 Marine group II euryarchaeote REDSEA-S30_B12 | reverse complement strand
AAGGAATTCCTATCTCATCCGCTCTAGCATATCTTCTTCCTATAGATCTACTGGTATCCATATGGCCAGAAATACCAGTAATATCATTTATTTCTCCCATCAACGTTTTTGCCATCTTAATCATTTTCTCTTTGTCAAATAGTGGTAAGATTGCTATATCGTAAGGTGCTATCTTTTCTTTCAAATTAAGAATTATATAATTTTCACCTTCTTTTTCGATTTCAATAAAGCTGTGATCCATTATATGCCAAATTATCCTGTCTATCCCGAATGCAGGCTCAATAACGTGTGGGGTGAAATATTCTCCATGAATGACTTCTTCTTCAAACCTCAATTCAATCATTTCCTCAGCAATCTTAATCACTCTACCATCTGATAAACTCAAATCAAATGGAAAACTTTGTGGCATTTCATCCATATTCGAAATTGAATTACTAACTTCTTTCGCATCGGACTTAAAATGTGGTCCAATTATTGATGAAATAGGGGAAATATATTTTTTCGAAATAATTGATGGCTGATCAAACTTCCTCCAACCCCTTAGTAAATTTGATTTTGAATACCCTTCATGGGATTCCAAATCGTGACATGTTCTGTTCGCAATTCCCACGCACTCTATCCAACCATGTGAGCCCAATAGTTCACAATCCCAACAGTCACTAGCATAGTGCGCCATTTCATCATTCTTATGCTGTCTAAATCTTATCTTTTGAGCATCAATACCTATGTCTATAAGAAATTCCCAAGTCATGCCTATGAAAAAGGCTACATTGTTATCTTTAATGATACCATTTTCATAACATTCCATAATACTACATCTAATTTGTTCTGATTCTCCGGAGACGAATTCAAGTTCTTCAGTCCATTTAGTTAAATCATTTTCTAGGTTATTTTCAGGATCTATAAAATATTCAAGTTCAGCCATATTAAATTCCCTTAATCTAATCATCCCTTGCCTTGGACTAATTTCATTCCGATAGCCCTTCCCTACCTGCATGGCACCAAATGGTAGTTTTTGTCTGAAATGTCTGAATAATGAAGGATATAACATAAACATACCTTGGGCAGTTTCAGGTCTCAAATACGCATTTCTACCTTGACTCATTGCCCCAATTTTAGTAGAAAACATTAGATTCATTGCCTCTGGATTTCTCCATTCATGATGATTACATGACGGACATTTAATTTTAAGTTCTAAAATTTTTTCATTTATTTGTTTTCCATTCATTGAATCCGCATCATCATAGTGTTCCGCAATAAGATGATCACTTCTAAAAACAGATTTACAATTAGAGCAAACAGACATGAAATCATTAAATTCAGAAACATGTCCACTTGCTTCTAGAACTCTTTCGGGAGTAATTGTTGGTGAATCAATTTCTACTATATTCTCTAATCTACTCCAATGTTGAATCCAATGATTAATTACTCTTCTTTTTATCACTGCTCCAATTGGACCATAATCAATTAAGCCCGAAACTCCACCATATAGTTCAAATGAAGGTAAAATTATTCCTCTCCTCCGTAATAGAGAATTTATTTTCGATATACGGTCCTCGCTCATTATTTGATAACGATTGGATTTAGGTTTTCAAGCCATCCTAAGTTTATGTGAAATTTCATAGTTTTGAGATAAATTGTATTTTATACAATAATTAGACGAATTTTATGCAATTTTGAGAAGCATTAATTTACGGCTTCGATGCCCTAAACACGCAAAGTGAGGAAAAATAATGCCCGAAATAATATATGTAACTGAAGGCGAAGATATATTCAACCGTCTTTCTGATCCAGTTAAAAATTGGTTCAAAGATAAATTTCCAGACTTTACTGAACCTCAGAAATATGCAATCCCTAGGATTCTTGATGGAGAACATCTTCTACTATGCTCTCCAACAGGTTCAGGAAAAACTCTAACAGCATTTTTATCAATTATTGATGATTTAGTTTCTCGTGCTATTGATGGTTCACTAACTAATACCGTTCAATGCATCTACATTTCACCAATTAAGGCACTGGCATACGATATTCAAAAAAATCTAATTGGACCATTAACTGAAATTAAGGAAAAATATCTCTCTGGAAGGGCGAAGAATATTACTGTCGGATTGAGAACTGGCGATACGCCCCAGAAAGAAAGAGAAGCTATGTTAAGAAAACCACCTCACATTCTTATTACTACACCAGAATCATTAGGCCTAGCATTAGCATCAAAGAGATTTAGACCTATTTTGAACGACTTAAAATGGCTAATTGTCGACGAAATGCACTCTCTTGTACCTACAAAACGAGGAACTCACCTTTCTTTGAGTTTAGCTTTGATGGATTCTGTAGTAGACTCAAACGTTCAAAGAATAGGCATAAGTGCGACAATGGAGCCACTACACGATGTTGCTGAATTCCTTGTTGCCAGTGACCCTAGGGAATCAGAAGAAAATAAACAGAGCGTAACTATAGCAAAAATCTCTGGATCTAGAAAACTAGATTTGGATATTCTATTACCTACTCCAAGATTCACATCTACTCCAGTTAAAGATATTCTAGAATATAATATTGAAATAATCAAGGAACTTGTCGAAGCACACACTACAACACTTGTTTTTGTAAATACTAGGAATATGACCGAAACCTTTGTTCAAAAATTGAAAATTTCAGGATTAGCAGGAGTCGAAGGTCATCACGGTTCAATGGATAAATCTATCAGATTAGATGTAGAACAGAGATTAAAAACGGGACAATTACGCTGTGTTGTTTCATCATCTAGTCTTGAGATGGGAATTGATATAGGCTCTGTCGATATGGTAGTACAGGTAGGCTCTCCAGGATCTATTGCTACTGCTTTACAAAGAATTGGTAGAGCTGGTCATCAAGTTGGAGGTCTTCCTAGAGCCAGAATGCTCCCCACATCTCCTCATGATCTTTTAGAATTAGTAGCTTTACAAAATGGAATACTTTCTGGTAATATGGACCTTCTTAAATTTCCTGAGAACTGCTTGGATGTATTAGCTCAATTCATTATTGGATTAACGATAATTAAAGAATGGGATATAGACGATGCCTATGATCTAGTATCACTATCATGGCCATATAGAAAGCTACCATATGATGATTACATAGAAGTGATTGATTTACTAGAAGATGAAAGAAGAATCTGGGTTGATTGGGAAGATAATAGATTTGGAAAGAGGGGATACGCTCAGATGATATATTATACAAATATTGGAACTATCGCACCAGATAATAATTTCTTAGTTTTTACATCAGATGGTACACTAGTTGGTCAACTTTCTTCTTCATTTGTTTCTAGTTTGAGGAATGGAGATGTATTCTTACTTGGCGGTTCTACATATCGTGTTTCAAGTGTACTTGGAACTAGGGTGAATGTAACATCAGCTACTGGATATAGGCCAACAATTCCATCTTGGACGGGAGAAGCAAATAGTAGAACACACGAACTTAGTCGTGAGGTTCTCGATTTATTGGAAATAGTTTCAATTGAAGCAAGGTTGAATAAAGATATTACACCATTTTTAGTTGATGTAATTGGACTAAACAAACCCGTGGCAAGTGCATTGACTCAATTTCTCGAAGAACATCTAGCTACCACATTCCAAGTACCATCAAAAGATAGAATTCTAATCGAGCAAGTAGAAGCTCCACTTCCAACTTATGTAGTAACTACAGGCAGAGGAAGATCATTCAATCTGGCACTAGGATATCTTTTTGCCGGCATAGCATCTAGAGATAATATTTCAATCCACGAATTATCCTTCGATGAAAATGGTTTCATGGCCAAGTTAAGTCATGAGGTATCTATTTCAGCAATTCCTGATGTTTTCCGTAGCAGTGGAGCTGAAGATACACTCCATCGTTATATCCTCGATTCTCAATTATTCGCAAAGAGATTTCGTGAAGTTAGCTCTAGGAGTATGTTAAATCCTAGAAGAGTAGGTGCTGATGAAGTTAGTCCAAAACAATTTCAACAAAAGGCCGAGCAAATAATGAATAGACATCGCAAAATGGATGATTCAGTAATAGTAAGAGAAGCATTGAATGAAATCCTTAATTCAGATTTAGATATGTGGGGACTTAGAGAATTTTTAATGAGGATGAATAGCGAAGATGTAAGAATAGTCCATAGGAGAGTGAAAATTCCATCGCCCTTAGGGATGACTCTTTTTATGTCGTCATTCGAAGATTTACTAACTCTCAGAACTAGAGCTTACCTCATTAAAGATGTAGATCCGGAAATACTTCGTAGGTTATTAGGGGCGCGCTCTTTAGCTACAGAACTAGATGAGGAAAAGCTTTCTCATTACTACCAATCTAAAGTTGCAGTTCCAAGTAATGCTAATGAATTACTCAGACTAATGGATATGGGTGGTGGACTTGAAAGAGAATTGACTCATCCATTATATAGCGATAAACTAAAAAATATAGAATTTGAGTAAGAGGAACAGGCCATGAAAAAATTGACAATAAATGGTTTTCAATCAGGATGGCTGAAGTTCATGGCACATTAGGATGCTTAGCTGTAGCAGGCGCTGCAGATATGGATGATATTAGTTCATTATACACTGGCGGATTGAGTTATGAACTAGCTGAAGAATTTGACGGGGGTACCCCTACTGAATGGAAAACAAAATATCTTTCTGATCCTATGGATAGTCTAAGATTAAAATTACTAGATATGTTAGGTTCCGAGGGACCTCAAACAGCAGAATCGTTAAGTGCTAGGTTACCATTTCCTTCTGCCCAAGTTGAATCTGTTCTACAGGAATTAGAAATGCGTAATTTAGTTTCTATTGGATTCTTCACACAAACAGACGAAGGAGAATTCATACTTAGAGTAGATGAATATAGAATTACTGGTGGTCAAGTTAGTGTTATTGATTACAGAACACTACAAACACTAATTCTTCTAAAATCATTTCAACAATTCGATGATCCTTCCGAATGCATTAGAAATCTATCCTTTGTTCAAAGAAGAGAAGAGCTCCTTTATCGAGTTTCTGACTATAGATTTAGAGATTGGAAAGATATCAAACATGACTCAGACATATACAATGGACGATTACTCCATAATCGTGTAGGATATACTATGAAAGATCAATTACCTATGCTACTGGGGCTAAGAGGAGAGCCATGGATAGGAGATTTAGAGCAAGAGCTAAAAGGAAAAGAAAATGCCCATATTCAAAGAAGTATAAAATCAGCTTTATCAAATCTAGAAAGGCAGTTGGCTGTAGCGAAACAATATCGTGATATTCCAAATAGAAAAAGATCATTAGCAATATTTAAGAAAATACATGAACAAATTAAACCCTTATCATTCAATAAAGCTCTTTCTGAATTGATTTCCAGAATAGGGCCCGTTAGAATTCATACTTTGCGATTCTTTGTAACTCGACCAGTAGAAGAATTGGCAGAAGCCCTTAGAGAACTAGAGAACTCTGGAAAAATTACTAGAATAGTTACTCTCCAACCAGATCCTACTGACTATTATGCTTCTCCCGAAGATGCGGAAAAATTACTTTCTCCTTTGCCTGAAGACAGAAAGATGAGAATTTTATCACAACTTCAAAGGAGTAGATCCTATTGGTAGGATCCTCATGTTTGTTGTAAATGATTATTTGGAAATTAAAGATATCAATATACCCCATTCTTACCTTGATGATTTCAAAAAAGCTTTCTCAGATCTGCTTGAAAATTATAGAGATAGGCTAGTAGATGTTTCAGTTCTACATGCTTTTAATGGCGTTCCCGTACACGATTGTGATCAGAACATTCAACAAATCCTATCCGATTTAGGATTTTCTTCTATGGGAGATGGTGAGCGATATATTAGAGGCGGTATTGTAGCACCTAGTAATAGAAAACAAGTTAATAGAATGTTATTCCATCATCATTACTTACACCAAGAAAGTCGATGGGAAAATGAAACTATAGCACTGGAGAATTCCAATGAATTGAGGGATGATTTTGCTTTAAGAGGTAGATGTGAAATGTTCAGAGTAAATCTAAGCTCAATGGTAGCGGCACACCAACTAAATCAAGGCTCAAATTTACGAGGTCACTTAGTTTGGGCCAAACTACAACATTTCAGAAAACTACTCACAATTCGCAATGTTCCTATAGAAGAAGAAGATAAGGAAATAATTCAATTTTTCAGAGAACATAGTGATCCAGATGTGTATATGGAAAGAAATGCATTAAAGAGATCAGATTTTAGAAAGCTAATCTCCCCTCTTGTTAGAAGTGGCCACCTTATTCAAGATTATAGGGGAGGATTTAGAACTGTAGAGCCATTAGAAAATGCAGATTTATGGGAGATTAAACGAAAATATTTGAGTGATTTAGTTAAAAACTATCCCGTTATTACTTTGAAACAAGTTGAGAGACTAGCAGGATCATCATTTTCTCCCGAAGAGATTAGTGATGTGATGCATGAATTTGAAGAAGATGGAATTCTAATCAAAGGATTCCTAGTTGATGATTTAAGAGATATTTGTTGGGGTAGGCAAGATATGCTAGAAAATTTGAAATCCTTAAGAAAAACAAGAGATTTAGTTATTCCACCTTCAGATCCATTAATACACTATTTTGGTGGATTATTACGTGAAAGATTTGGATTTGGATCAGCATATCTGGTATTCCATAAAGAAGAACCAATTGCAGCTTTCAAGGCTAATACTCGTAAAGATACCATAGAATTAACAGATTTTGTTGGGGATTCAGATTTAGAAAGAGAAGCAATTAGGGTAATGAAAGAATTCGCTTGGGAACATGATATGCCACTAACTGGAAAGCTATACAGCAGAATAAGATCGAGAATGATTTAATTAAAATTTTTATTATTGAATGGACTTAGTATTTTCATAATATTCTTATGTAATTCAGGCAAAATATCGAACAAAGCCAATGCCATCAAAAACATAGCAAGTAAGCTAATTGCCTTAGCTGCATAACTATGTGCAAAGTCAAACATCCCAATACCGTAAAAACTCCATTCTCTGTAGGTATCTGTTAACCAAACTATTCCTGAGTTTCTAAATACATTCAGAATGTGAATAGTAGGGATTGTTATTATTAATGCTCTCAACCTCCTTTTCCAATGTACTGACTTCAATGCGACTATTCCACCGATAAAGACTGCCATAGATTGTAGTGCCGAACATGCGAGAATAAATATCACTACATTTTCTCCATTACTTTTATTCATTGGAGCAAAAAAACCCGCTTCTCCCAAAGGTTCAGTTAGAATAAGTAAATTTCCATTCCATTCATCTACAGAAATAGCTGTTTTGTCATGTCTATCAATCATCATATGACCAGTTTCATACCCGCCAAGGCCTGAGAACTCTAGTAGCAGATTGGCGCTATCTGCTGTAAATCCTACAAACCAAATATTTAGTATTGGAATACCATATACTGCATAATATGGAATCATTGACCAAACTATACACCCTCTCATCCAAAGTCTGGAGTCTAAACTCTCATTGGTCGACTTATATTCCCAATATGAGATAGCAAATCCAACTGGGAGTGCTGCACCCGTCATCAAAACCAATAAGGGATCTGAAATCTCTACGAAATACGACGAGTATAAGTAAAAAAATAAACCAATAAGTGGCCATCCAATCATAGCACAAATTCTTGAAATTGTCTCAGATTTATGGTGGAAACCTACTGCCATTAGTGATAAACCAATTGCTCCTATTATCAGGTGCATCGTAATTTCTGCTACCCCAATAGATTCTGCTGCACCATATAATAATGCACCAATTGGCTCTTCCATATCTGATGGGAAACATTAACCTGTAAATAGGATATCCTCTTCGGGAGCATGATAACATATGGAGTTCGACTTCAAGAATTTTGCTAACTCTTATTTTAATGGCATAATTTCTGCAATTTCTGAGTTTCCTGTAGAGCAGTTAGAAAAATTTTGGAAATTAGTAGAAAAAACCAGAAATTCTGGTAAAACCGTACATTTCATAGGAAATGGTGGTAGTTCTGGAACCCCTTCACATAGTGCAGGAGATTGGTCTAAGGAACTATCACTGAAAACATTATCACATACTGATAATTCATCATCATTGACTGCTTGGGCAAATGATACAAGTTTCGAGAACATATTCGTAGGTCAACTTTCTACATTTCTAACAAAAGGAGATTTAGTAGTTGGATTTAGTGGTTCAGGAAACTCTATGAATGTCCTAAACGGGTTGATTTATGCTAAGGACAATGGATGTTCTACAGTAGGAGTTACAGGCAATTACAAAGAAATGGGTGGTGGAAAAATGATTAGTGTAGTTGACATACCAATTGTAATACCTTCAAAATCTATGGAAAGAATAGAGGACTTCCAACTAATAATTAATCATATTATTAAGGAGGCAGTTAAGTCAAATAATAATCTGTGATTTTTATGCTCCTACCATTTCGACACCGTTCAAAACTAAATTCGAAAATTATTCTACCTCCATTACCGACACTTTGGATGGGAAATATTGCCTATCTCGATAGAGATGGAGTAATAAATTATGGATCCGAAAATTACATCAACTCTGTCGAAGAGTTAGTTCTATTTCCTAAAATAGGGGAATCAATTGGTAAGCTTAGAAGGGAAGGCTTTAGAATTTGTGTGGTTACTAATCAGTCTCCGATTGGTCGAGAGCTGTGGGGTCATGAAAATTTGGCAGAAATACATGATCATCTGTCAGAATTATTGTTGGAGCAAGATTCGGATGCATTTCTAGATTTAATTCTATACAGCCCTTATGCTCCTTGGGAAGGATCTTGGGCTAGAAAACCAAATCCAGGAATGTTAGAAGCAGGGCGTCAAATTTTACAAAAAGGTAGTACAAATCCAGAAAGAGAAATCAGTCTATTTTTTGGCCATAACTGGATAAATGAATTCGATGAATCAAAATCAGTGATGGTCGGAGACAGGGACGTAGATATGGAAGCTGCAAGAAAATTTGGAGTTCGAGGAATAAAATGTAGTCCAGAAGAAGGGCTACCAGGGGTATTAAATCAAATTTTTAATAGAGGATAAAATATGAACCTAATCCCCGTATATATAGGACTAGATGATACAGATTTTATTGAAAGTGGATGTACAACGGAAAGAATGAATAATCTAATTAATTATCTAATTAGTCATACTAATGCAACTGAAGTAGAAAGAAGACTAGTCAGACTTTGGCCATTTGCTGAAAATAGAACTAGGGGCAATGGAGCATTGGGTTCGATAATTAATATCAATTCAGATAAAAAAGATAAATTGATAGAGTACTGCTCCTTATGGTTTGATGAATTGAAAAAAGATATAAATTCAAAATCTAATGAGTTTATCCATCCATCTCCTTGCCTGATTATATCCTTCAAAAAATTTCCTGAAAATTGGTATTGGTCGTCAGTAAGAGGCCATGTAGATGCATCGAAAAGAAAAAAGCAAATAGAGGAGGAAAACAACATCTTTTTCACCCATAATTCAGATTCGGGGATAGTAGGCGCCAGTGCAGCAATTTCGTGGGTACCATCATCAACTAGCTCATGGGAATTAATTTCTTGGAGGAGAAAAGGACTAATCGGTACAGAACGAAAGGTGAATTTTAATGATATATCAAGATTAGATGAGAAATTTCCTGATACGTTTGTCAATAGAGATCCAACAAAAAAAAGGGGCTTAATAGCACCAAGAACTCCATGCCCAGTACTATATGGAATTAGAGGTCCCAATTCAAAGCTGGTCACTGATGCACATTTTTGGCTTCAATCACAGAAAAATATAGAAAATTGCTCATCTTTTGCAGTACATATATCTAATCAGTTATCTGATGATCACATAATCTCTCCACACACTGGAACAGTCGTTTCTGAACCGATTGAGACCAAAGGTGGACATAGTTATTTAGATGTGATTTCAAATTCAGAATTAAATAGAATTATCGCATTTAGAGAAGGTGGGGATGTTAATGATTTATTGAGGAAATTAATACCCGGAGACATTATTTGTTGGACAGGAATAGTTTCTCCAAATGATTCAGTACATCTAGAAAAACTAATTTTAATTAATCCATCGCCTAGAATTGAAAGTAGGCCTAATTGTTGTAATAGGACTATGAGAAGCTCAGGCAAAAATCAACATCTCAGGTGTAAGAATTGTAAAAAAACAACCGATAAATATTGGGTATATAGTAGAGATTCTGTGAATACGAACATTTGGGTTGAACCCAGTCCTTCTAATCGTCGACATCTTTCTAAGCCACTATCAATCGAATATCCAATAACATAATATCCATTTTCACAGTAGTAATGTTATGACTGACTTCATTACAATTACAAATTTTGTTTCTACTTTAGTTCTATTGCTAATATCATATTTACTCATTAGACAATTACTAGACCTTAGGCAAAAGCGTAGATTAGCTCTAAATGGTTTTTTTGATCATAAATATACAGGTTCAGCAATTAATCCAGATTCACTTATTGATCCAAATAAAAGTGCAATAAAACAGATGACTAGATTATTAGAAGAAGCGGGCTTTAATCAAGAAGAATAATCACTAATAGCTCCTGCGAAGGGCGTGTCAAATAAATCCAATGAGCGAATTAAACGTCGGAAACTTCCAGAATTTGAGGAATCGGAATCATCAGTTGTGGAAGGTCTATTAGAAGAGGGAATAATCAAAGTAGCCTTGGATGATACTAATCAATATGGCCCTCATGCTATGATTATACTATTATTTGTAGTATCATCTTTAACAGCAGTAACACTATTGTTAATATCTTTATTTTGAAATATACTTATTTGCCAGCTTGATGGCATTATCGACTATCTCTCCAGATGATCCAATATGGGATAAAGGGTTGAACATTATATCTATTTCATCATCAGAAATTTTTTCCATTATTATCTTATTTTTTTTACATTCAGATTTAAGATTGGATTGATTATCAAGAGTATTCATTGAGGCTTCACGTAGAATTTCATGAGCAATGTCTCTAGCCACCCCTCTGTCCACCAATTCTAACATCACTTTTTCAGCCATAATTAATCCTCTTTGATTTTCCAAATTTTTCTTCATTTGATTCTCGTTAATAACTAGATTCTCCATTACACTCTTGCATTTTATAATTATATCATCAAGCAAAATCATTGAGTGAGATAAAGTGAATCTTTCACTAGATGAATTTGCTAAATCTCTTTCATGCCAAAGAAGAGCATTTTCATATGACGGAATAATCATTGATCTAATTATTCTAGCTAATCCACATGCATTTTCTGAAGTTATTGGATTTTTCTTATGGGCCATAGTTGATGAT
>LURV01000092.1:0-1169 GCA_001629205.1 Marine group II euryarchaeote REDSEA-S30_B12 | reverse complement strand
TCGAAAGCCTCTGAAACTTCCCCTATTTCACTTCTTTGAAGATTCCTAATTTCTTGTAATACCTTTTCAATTGATGAAGAGACATTTGCCATCCAGCCAACCCATTCGATATATCTATCTCTACCAACTACTTGAGTAGTTGCCACAGGAATCTCCAGACCCAATTCATCCATAATCAACTGCTGTAATTCTAAGGCACTATCGCCCAATGCTGCACCAGTGCCAACTGCTCCAAGGAATTTTCCAGTAATACATCTTTTTTCCATTTCATCTAGCCTGACTAGATGTCTCCTAAACTCATCAATCCAAACTGCAACCTTAAGTCCGAAAGTAATTGGTACTGCCGCTTGACCATGTGTTCTTCCAAGCATTACTGTATCTCTATGTTTTTTTGAAATACCAGTTAAAACCTCTATTAATCCTATTATTGATGTTCTCTGAAGGAGTATACTATCCCTAATCTGTAGAGCTACGGCTGAATCTACTATATCATTACTCGTTGCTCCTAGATGAATGCACCATCCTGCTTCCCCAGCTACCTCTGCCATAGCTTTTGTCAGGGCCATAATATCATGTTTGGTTTCCCTCTCTAATTCATCTACTCTCTCAGCAGTTACTATTCCAGGATCTGCGATATCAGCAATTTTATCATAATGCTCAGCAGATACCTTTCCCATTTTACAATGAGCCCAAACCAATGCTCTTTCCACTTCAAGTAGTCTGGAATGTCTACCATTTCTTGACCAAATTTCCTTAGCTTCATCCCGCCCATATCTATAGTCAATTGGTGATACCTGCATCTTAACTCAGTCAATGCGGAAAGGATGTACTGTTTGAGTTTAGCGATTTAATTAAGATGACATTTCGTAATTTTCCAGTTACCCCTAATTCCATCCCATTTAGCAGTACCTTCTATAAATATCTCTTTTTTCATATGTGGAGCATTAGTCACCAATGTTTCAAATTCTCCACCTTCACCATCAACATTGAATCGAAACTCTTCAGAAATTTTTTCTAATTCATACAAATTATTTGTATCTATTAATCTCCCTATCCACTGTTTTCCTAATCCCTCGCAAGAAATTGATGTGATGTGAAACTTAAATCCGTTTTCAATTAGTGAATGCATATATTCATTTGAGTTTAGATGCCAAATTGGAGTGAATGAT
>LURV01000091.1 GCA_001629205.1 Marine group II euryarchaeote REDSEA-S30_B12 | reverse complement strand
CCACTGCAGCGACAATACTCACAACAAGCCACACGGCGAGTTTCATCTTCCCGCGGCAACTTCTACTAGTGCCTATGCAACTGAGTCGACTGCTCTCAACGACCCCATTGGTCCTACCATCGAGATATTACAGTCAGTCGTAGGCAAGCCTGTTAGATTTAGAATCAATGATTGTCCCAGTGATGATGACGCCTGGGTCGGTATCTACCCGGCTAGCATTGACGACTTTGATCACGGTAGCGAGGGAGATCGATGGAAATGGCTGAAAGATATAGATGAGAACAGGGCATCATTCCCCGAGAAATCTGAGGGTAGGTGGAGCATTAGAGTTTTCCAGGACCGTGGATATAACATAGTCTGCCGAGTTGATTTTGAAATCCTACCAAAAAAGGAGAGGTGGTGGGAGGATTGAAGCTGCATATACTAGTACCTCTCAGGCAGGAGAGCCACTAAATGTTGCAACTAGCAGTAACCAGGTTAATGGCACAATAAACGATAGAATATGGAATATTGAGACATATAAATCAAGAGTCCCATTTTTAAATCGTTGCCAAGTAAGCCGGACAAGATATACAGCGTAAAGGGGCAGTAGAATAACTAGAAACATACCACTACTGATGAAAATATTATATCCAGCGAATGCATCTGAACCCAGTGATGTTAGAAATAAAAAAAACCAGACAAATGGAACATACCCCAAAGCAATCTTGGGTATTAGCAAAGGATTAGTTGTGATTAACGATTCCGAGCTTTTCTGCTCAGGAGTTTTGAAGTATCGTGTTTTCTCATATGGCAAACCACCCTTATGACGGAGGCAATACCCGGATGTCCTAAACTCCAATGCATTGCAACCGTCGAATTCACACTTCCTGTCTCCCATAACTATCGGTAGGCCAATGACTCTATGACTTATGCGTCTAAATAGTTATTTTCTTTGGAGAATCTGCTCAGGAAATCCCAACTTAGATTTAAAGAAAAACTTGTTTAAAGAAAAACTTGAATAGTTGTTTGTTTTCAGCCTTCTATGCCTAATTACTTCAATAAGGAAAATAATTTGCTTATTAAAGCTATTACAATTCTATTATTTACAAGCTTTTTGAGTGGATGCTTAGGAGATAATTCAGACGAAAAAAATTCTATTGTAGGAGTATGGTATATAGATGACATGAAAAATGGAATTAGTTTTACAGTTGATAATAGATGGATTGCGTTAACCAATGGATTACCTGATAATAGTAGTTATAATCCTGATTTTCAAACAACTTGGTCAGTAAATGAAGATATATTGACATTCTCCGTATCAACAAAGATTTTTGAAGGCGAATATACTTGTGAAAATGGAGATACAATTCCTGCATTATTTATTAATGACGGGGATGCAGATTGTCTAGGTGGCGAAGACGAAAGATTAGACACAACTGATTTGGATAATAATTACACGAAATTTGACTATTATTGGAAATTTAAATTCTCAAAAAATCGGGATGTATTATTTGTTGGATTAATTGAAACAGCCTATACCATGGGGTCCACAACAACATCATCTACTGTAGAAGAAGAAAATATTTGTACCGAATCAGATGATTGGACCATAAATACTGGTTGCGAAGCACTAGTTTTATCCTCTGCAATGACAGGAGTATTACATGAAACAATTGTTACTAGTACTACAAGTCCAGATTGGTGGTTAGAAACTGAAACTGGGGTGTTTCAGGAAGAATTTGGATATAATGATTAACTCAATATTCTATTCTCCATTTTCTGAATCATTTAAATTCGTGGTCACTGTTATGAAATTTGATTTATCCCTTCTCTGCAGGGTTAGCGCTAAAAGAATAGTAGTAAATAATATAAGTATTCAATAAAACGGTATTTTATGGATGCGGCAATACTTGTTCATATGAAAGAAGGAAAAATCTACGAAGATTGGGAAGAGTTGATGTTAAACCTTTACGACAATAGGAAGGAAGTGGAAGAAGGAAAAATTGTATACGGAAAAGTCAATGATAACGCGGCAATCATCCTAAGATTCGACTTCGATCCCGCTGAAATGGCGAAGAGACTAGAAGATTTAGACGTCATGGAGAAGGTCGCGGAAGTAGTTGAGAAGAGAGAAATGTTTTCTCTTTCTCCTATGCAACGCCCCTAGTAATCTGATGAGACTTTATTCTAGGAGAGGTTGTAGTGCTAAAATTACCTCCTTGATTTCCTATACCATCACTTTTGTATTTTCCTTCATCTCTTGAATACTGCTCTTTTTCTCATCCCTTATATTCTAGATTGAGTACTGACTAACAAATTCCCATACGATTGTAGAAGATGGGACTCCTGTTGGATTTGCCCATCCTCTTCCCGGATGAGCGACGGGATCATCATGCTCATACGGGTTGTGAGCAGCGAAGAAGAGTGTCATCAGTAAAACTTGAGTTTCATTTTCACAGTCAGTATATCCACGAATATCATAATCATCTTCATTAACAATTACTTCAGGAATTGAACCCTGACATCCATTGAGATCAGCCCAACTCTCTAGATTTTGGATTGCTCCTTTTTCAGGCCCAAACACAGGTGCTGTGGGTGCAGTTGTAGCATAGTGAACTATCTCATCCAAGAGTCCGTGGACTTCCATAAATGGGATTGGCGTATAATCAGAAGGAACTTCTGCTAATCGATACATTGCCATGCATCCAGCTGCAGCGAAAACCTCACTAGCCTGAACTGCCAATCTCTGAGTCATTCCACATCCATTAGACCAACCAGTTACATAAATCCTCGATTGATCGATGGAGTGATTTTGAATAATTGTGTCCAGCATTTGTAATATGAAACCAACATCATCCTCATCCGAACACGGAATATCACCTAAACATGGAGTCAGTCTAAAGCCATGATTCCAAGCATTGTTGTATCCTTGAGGGTATGCAACAATGAACCCTTGCTCCATAGAAATATTAGCGAAATCAGATGTCCAACGTTGCTCATACATGTCATCACCACCACCGTGGATATCCACAAGTAGGGGTACAGGACTAGATTCATTGAGAATCGTAGGAACAAGTAGGAGCCAGCATCTCTCAATCTCGTTGTATTCAATGCAATGCACTGAAAATGGAGATTCATTATCTGGATTTTCATCCAAGGCGGATTCTTCGTTTGTCTGTTCCTTTGGTGGCTCAATGCATCCGACAATCATTGAGGATACTAATGTAACCATCACCAAAATGGAAGTCCAATTACTCATACCTTTACATCCTTTACCAACAGCTTAGGACAAATTGTTTTTTGACTTTCCTCTTGAAAAAGCAGTACTATCTAGATTCGTATTGTTTAGAAGAATTTATCCCTCGCACCCATATGGGAATACATGAAACAAAGGTATTAGCCCTGTGTATTATTCTTCTTATATTTCCCTTATCAGGATGCTTAGGAAATGAGGATTCTAAAATTGGATGATATCTATTGGGAAAATACAATATGCCCCGATGGAACTAATTCAGATGATAATGGAGATAATTGCACAAATAACATCTGATTGCTGTAGCATTCAGACATACATTTCAAATTTTTATGGGATTTGAGATTCTGAAATTATACTAGTTAACGCTCCGTATAAATCATAAACTAACTATTTCCTTTATGACCATGGAGCCAAGAAAAGAATCTGTGGCAGCTCACTATAAACTGCCTTGGTTTTTGACATATTTTGCAAAGATATTGGATTTTTTCTCTAGGTCATTAGCCACTCGTTTCTTGTGGAAAATTTTCAGCGGACCAATCAAATTCAAGGTCCCCTCTAGAGAACTCGATTTTTATAATAAGACCAAACAAACAAGAATTAACATAAATTCTGTGGGCAAGAAAGTTATTCTTTACCGACTTCCAAATGATGGTAATAAGTTACTTTTCGTACATGGATGGAATGGAAGATCTAGTCAATTCTATCGAATAATAGATTTGCTCTCAGAGGAAGGATTTGATATTACAGCCGTTGATCTTCCTGGTCACGGCAGGTCAAGAAAAGGAAACACTTCCTTACCTGAGATTACAGATGTGATATATGAAATTTCAAAGACTCAAGGACCTTACCACGCACTTATTTGCCACTCATTTGGCGGAATAGCAGCACTAAACGCTGTAAGGTACGGATCTAGCTATGAAAAATTAGTATTAATTTCCCCAGGCGTTTATAAAATCGAACCCATGTTCAAGACATTCGTCGGATTATTTGGATTAAATGAAGAAGACTATACAGAAAGGATGTTCAATCTCGCTGAATCTAAATATGGGGCAAGTCCTGATGAATTTAGTCCAGGGAAATTCGCTAATCAAATCGACATAAATACACTGATTATTCATTGTGAGGATGATAAGGAAGCAATAAAAGAGATTGCAGAAAATCTTCACGGTGAATTGAAGAATTCTATCCTAAATTTGACTACAGGTCTTGGCCATAGGAGAATCCTGAGAGATGCGGATGTAGCAGAAAAGATAACTCAGTTTATGAAAATCTAGCCTTTTGAGTTCAAATAACTTAGATGCTGCTAACAAAATAGGGAGGCATAGACCTAATTGGGTTATTGATTGACAGCTTCTCCTAAAATTCATCTTTATAATAATTAGGATATCTACCTTATTGCCCAATAATCTCCCGAGAGGAGCAAGAATATTACTCATTAGATCTAGCCCGTGCTTCCCTAGTTTCACAAGATATCTCCTCAAAATTCAACTCCAGATTATTCACCAAATCAATATAGCCTGCCTTAGCCTCATCCATACTCATCCCCGAAATAGAGGCCCAAGCATCAAACTTAATG
>LURV01000090.1 GCA_001629205.1 Marine group II euryarchaeote REDSEA-S30_B12 | reverse complement strand
ATAAATAAGCCCGCAAAGAAGATTATGGTAGTCCATTCAACTGAATCTAATTGTTCTTCGACACTATGAGGTGAAGTCACTAGCAACATGAGGACCGCACCACCTAATGCGATTGTAGCAACTGACAGTAGGGGATGATGAAGAGCTGAGTGTGCAAAAAATGCTAGGATTACAAGAAAAAGAATAGCTCCTGATTTTTTTAATAGATCCATATCCTTAATTTCATATCTTAGTTTAAGCAATTCTAAATTCTTATTTCTATATCCTGAAAGTCCCTCATACTCCAGCTTTCTTAGTAGCCAAAAGGTTGGAATCATGGTAATCACTACAGCTGGGGCAACATGAATTATGAAATCACTGAATCCAATACTTTGTTCTGCTAGAGGAGTATTATTGAGTTTTTGAGCCGATAGTTGGGCGCCGATTATTATGTTAGGAGGGTCTCCAATCTGTGTTGCAGCTCCACCCACATTAGAAAACATTACTTCGGCAATAATCAATGGAATAGGTTTTATTTGTAGTACCTTACTGATTTGGATAGTTACTGGAACAATTAGTAAAATCGTTGTCACATTGTCCAGGAATGCAGAGAAGACAGCAGTAATAATACAAAGAATGAATGAAAGTCGCCAAATAGATCCTCCACTTTTCCCATATGCTTGAACAGCTGCCCACTCAAAAAATCCAGTCTTTGAGAGTATATCTACCATTATCATCATACCAATTAGTAATCCGATGGTTTCCCAGTCTACCCATGACATTATTACAGATAAATCAGGACCATCTCCGATGTAGTGGAGGGAGATTACTACAGCTATTCCACCTACTGCTGCTGCTAGAGCGCGATGTACAATTTCGAAAACTATCAAAGCATACACTGCGAAAAGGATTCCAAAAGCAAGTGGAATTGCCCAATCAGGCATATCTGGGGCAGACCATGTACTAGAGCCCGTAGAAGCCGCCATTACAGGATTAGAAAAATAAATTAATATTAAGAAAAATATACATATATATTTGAAATAATATCTTGTTAAAGGAGCGCGGGTACGTGACATTATTGCTTGCGAATTAGAACTGTCTAATTATTTCACCTAATAGAAAAGCTCAAACATGGAAGAAAATATTACCTAATCTTTCCAAAATACTGCTACATTCCCTCTATTAAATATTAATTTTGATGAAGTAATATGTGATAATTTCTCAAAAAGTTGCTTTCTTTCTGACGAGTCTGAAGCTATACCCTTATTTGTCTTGACTTTGACAATATTTCGTTTTGATAATTGACTAGATATTTCACTTATTACTTGTTCCGATATTCCATTCTTGCCAATCCTTACGGATACTATCAAATCCTTACTTTTTGCAATTGATAAAATTTTTCTGGGAATTGAATTTGGCATTTTTTAACCTCTTAATCTTGAACGATATACTCTATTACATCTAGTACATGAAGTTGTTATATGGCCTGATTTTATTCTTATTCTAGCAGTTTTTGCTGGGATTAGAGATTTTTTACAATCTCTACAGATTAATTTAGTTACATTTGACTGCGCTCTAACTCCATGCCTTTTTCCAACTGAGATTAATTGTCTTGCGGCACTATCAATAATTTCTAAATCATTATTATTATAATTGAGAATTATAGATGACAACTGACTTACAGCTTTCTGAGCATTTTTTCTCCTATTCTTTATTGCCATATTTTCACCCAATGTGCGATATAGCTTCAGTAATATTTTTTCCAACTTCCTCTATGGTTCCGTTACCCTCTATTGAAATTAATTTTCCTAGTTTTTCATACCATTCTCCTAATGGCTTTGTTTGTTCGTGATATGAGGCTAATCTTTGTATCACAGTTTCCTTGGTGTCGTCTTTTCTCTGAATTAATCTATGAGATATTTCTTCTGGTGGTGGATTAAAAGTAATATGGAAAATATCACCAGTTTCGGGATCCATCCTTCTTCCAACAATTCTTTCAATAATTTCTTCATCTGGGACCACTAAAGAAATGACAACCTTAACTTGGGTAATCTTTTCTAATTCTTCCGCCTGATGGATGGTTCTAGGAAATCCATCAAATAATACCCCAGTGATTGAATCTTCATCATCAAGACGATTTTTAATCAAATCAATAATTATTTTGTCTGGAACTAACAGTCCGGCTTCCATGTATTTTTTAGCTTCGATTCCTAATTGTGATTTTTTGGAAACAGCATTTCTAAGCATGTCCCCTGTAGAAACTTGTGGTTTTCCGGTCAATTCTGAAATTAAATCAGCTTGCGTCCCCTTTCCTGCACCAGGTGGGCCAAAAAGTACAATCGACTCCTTCATAATGACTCCTAAAGGTACACACTCAAAAAATCTCTCTTAAGGGCCATTCTGCTCCCACCATATGTGACCATATGCTTCCCACTGTTCCATTGTCCAACCATCTGGAAGTCCGGTAACTGGCAATGGCATTGATTTTGGGTTCTGGTTATTTTTAGGTAAATCGGGTAATGAAATAGATAATGCATCTCTAATTTCATCATCTGAAACACTTCCTGAGATCATGTCGCCTTCTAATGGAGTAAATAGAGCGTTGGCCATTCTTTCTGATTTTGTACCCGATTGTAATGCAGATCCGAGTGGGATTAGTTCCTCTTCAGAACTAACTAATTCTGAATTTTTCCTGAGTCTGAACCCAACAAGTATTAACGAAGCGAAAATAGAGAGAAATAGAATAGAAATTAACCATGATGGAATGCCCCAATCTTCTAAAAGACCTGAAATTCCACCTGAAGAAGTAGTTCTAGATTTACTAACTTCTAGAATAATGGACGCGTTGGAAATAGGAACAGAAATATCGCCAACAGTGGAATTTGCATTGAAAATTATCTCTTGTAGCCCGCCATCTGAATCTCTGGAAGGAGCAAAAGTAACAGTAACATCCACTTCTTTTCCAATCTCAAGATTTTCAATTGATGATGGGTTACTGCTTATTTCCCATCCAATTACTTCTGAAATATGAAAATCTACTCCTGTATCTATATTTCCAAAATTCTTAATTTTCAAATCTATAGATTTTGGATCATCAATATCTATAGATGAAAACTTTGTTGTTTCTGATTCAACAATAATCCATACAGATTCTAGAACATTTACTGATAGATTTACTGTTATTATTTCATATTTTAAACTGGGAGATGAAGAATTAATAATAATTGGAACAACTGTATCTAGAATTCCAGAGGCGATATTTTCAGGAATCTCAAGAGCTACAGATATTATCGAATCTCGATTCATATCTAGTAAGAATGAGTTGCCTGTTAGAAATCCACCATTCCAGCCATCTGGCAAAGTTCCAATTGTGAGAGAAATTGAAAGGGGCACATTTCCAGAATTCTGAACTGGGATATGAGAAATTGCAGATTTACCTAAAGATAGATTGAAACCCTCATAAGATCCGATATCTAGAGTAGTGATTTCTTTTACCTCTAATTTTGTTCCATTTGTTACAGTAGGTCCGTCTACTAATCTTGTAATTACAGAAATTGTATTTATTTCACCTTTAGTAGAGGATAATGGAACAATTGTTCTAATCTCAATTTCTATTTCTTCCCCCGGTTTTAGGGTTAGTGAAATAAAATCAATTTGTGATGATGGAGGATCTAAACTAGAATCAAACATTTGTATTGGCCAATTATTTTGTGATGACAGTGCAGATATTTGGAATTGCAGGTCCACATTTCCTTTATTATTGAGGCTCATAATAGTAGATACGTAATCTCCATTTTGAACGGGTCTAGATTCAGCAATAGCTACAGGTCCAAGGGGGTTATTAGCTGAGTCAAAGACTTGGGTTGAGAATTGTCTACTCTCCAACACTGTAAGAGTAACTTGTTCTAATGATTCTAAGTTTGGATCATTTACGGATTTCGTGATGCAGGTTATTGACTCTGTATAACCTGATGCAGGTAATCCATTCACAGCATTAGGTACCTGAATTTTTACTTGTAGTGAGATATATTCTAGCCTACTCAATGAATCGATTATATAAACAGATGATTGGCTATTTGCAATTCTAATTTGCCATCTATTTTGTGTCTCGCAGGTAATTGAA
>LURV01000009.1 GCA_001629205.1 Marine group II euryarchaeote REDSEA-S30_B12 | reverse complement strand
ATCAATGTTAATTGCAATGGGATAGATATAACTAGTAAGATTTCTGTAGGATCTGTAGATTTTGATTTTTATATCTCAAACAATGAAATATCTTCTATCCAAGGTAGCGGGATTACAGTTTATGCTAGCGGAAATGCCAGACTAGAAGGAAATGAGATTGAATCACAATCGGGCGGATCCGGTATTGTAGTATCTTCCAGTACGGTTCAAATTAATAATAACGAGATTGGACCAATAGGCGAGTGGAATGGATTATGGTTGATAGGTTCTTATGATGTAATAGCTGAAAATAATACCATCTCTGAAACTGCTAGAGAGCCTATTGTAGCAGGAAGATATACTAGATCAGAGTATGCTGCTTCTAGATTATTTCTAGCAAACAATTCAATTTCATACTCCGGTACAGGGTCCTGCTACAGTCTTACATATTGGGACGGTGATTTCACCTGTCCTGCTATTCACATCTTCAGAACTGGAGTGACTATGTATGATAACCAAATCGACATTGGAATGAGCGGAGATGCAGATGGAATTATGGCTATTGGATCTATTCTTGATATCCAAAGGAACACATTCAATGTACCAAATACTGGAGCAATGATAAAGCATTATGACTCTGGATTTGCCTCAGATCAACAATATGGGTCTATTGCATTCTTTTCTCAAAATTCTTGGAATGGCGTAGAAGAAACTTATAATATCTCAAATAGTTACGTAACTGTTCAATCTGAATATATTCCCACTCCATCCAATGCAGAATTTCCAATTAAGCTATCTTGGATTGGTCAAGAAGCACGACCGCAAAATAGTTTTCAGAATGCTATAATACCTACTGAAATTAAGAACTGTCTTACTTGTACAAATTTAACACCTAGAAACTTCCCACTTGCAGTATCTATGGACAATAATTCAACAATATTTAATTTTGCTAATTTATCCAATTCATTTTCTCTTTCCAATGTTAAAATTGCAACCTTACCAACGAAATATGCAGTCCAAGTTAGTAGAGCAGAATTAGTAAGATTCCAGACATTAATAAATGGAGAAAGAGTTACCGACTCTTTAGTTCTGGTAGAAGATGCATTAGGAAATGACTTGTATACGTTGAGGACACAAAGTAATGGTTTCACACCATGGGTCGCACTTTCTTCTAATTTCCATCTCGATTTTCGTGGACTAGATGGAGGCGACAATCCAGATGGATTTGCGGATGATGAATATGAAGATTCATGCTCAGATGGTAGGGATAATGATGGAGATTTAGTAATCGACTCACAAGATAGCGATTGCAATAACTCTCTTGGTACTAGGGAAATGTCACTTTATAGATTCACGGCATATAAATTTGGATTCGGTTACTTTAGGGGAGAATTTACTTTAGAGGAAAATTCAATGGAAGAAACCGTGAACTTGGAAAATTTACCTCCCACTGTTTTAGTAGACCAAAACTCTGGGCAGTCTTTTAAGAAATTTGTAAATATTTCAGGTAGTGCATATGATGGAAATTTAGACCTAACTTATGAATCAGATAGCGCTGCTCAATGGGGGCAAAGAGGCTATGTTCATTCAGTACAAATCCGATACCCGGGAATAAATTCTTGGGAAGAAGCTGCCTTAGCTATAGATTCTAGTGGAATGGAAGAGGGACAAGTAACCAGATTCAATAGGCCATTCGGAAGTTGGTATTTCTCAGTCGATCTTAGTCATTTGCCGGATGGTGACTATGACTTCCAATTCAGAGCTTTTGATGGAATTGAGTACAGCCAAATAGTGAATAAATCATACAAAGTAAATTCTCAACCACCTACTGTACTTGTTACTTCGCCAGCTCCGTTTTCAACTCATGACGATGGAAAAGTCCTATTCACAGGTAATTATCAAGACTATTATGGGTGTTCCGAAGAATGTAATAAGGATGTCAGCGAAATTTGGTTTGAAATACAGAAACCTAATGGAGGAAATACTCAATCAGCAATTCAGACTAACGGCGATGGAACATGGCAATGGGAATGGGATTTCACTGGAGAGCCTAGAGATAATGCTCCATATACTTTCAATATATGGGCCGCAGATTCAGATTTCTGTACTCAAGGAAATAGTGATGAATGCTCTCCGACTTCTTTGACATTATCTATAGACAATAGTAACAGTCATCCTACAATATATGTGGAGCAACCAACAGAAGGGGAAATAATTTCTGTTTCTAATGGAATTAATATTTCTGGAATAGCAAGAGACTTTGATGGATCAATTACTAAGATCGAGATTTATATTTATGACATAAATAATAACAATAATGAAGTATATTATACCACTGCTACAGATTTCACTGTCTCAACAAATGGAGATATGGAAGAATGGACAAAGTTTTGGGACGTTCCAGAAAGTCATTTGAGACATGATGCCGCATACAGTATCCAATCTCGTTCATTTGATGGCACTAACTACAGCTCTTGGTCAGAAGTCATGTTTATCGCATATGACCCGCCCTATGTTGGTCAAAGCCCACCAGTGTTTAATCAAGAGCTTTGGCAGGATGAAATTATACTCTATTGCGATGCAGATTCGAGTTCTACAAACAAGTGTACTACGGCTAGTATAAATCTAAATGAATATTTTTCAGATGTAGACAATGATTTAGATTATTTCACAATCGTTAATGATCCAACTACAAATGCAGATGACATTTATCCTATTGTCTTCGAAGTTGGATCAGATGGAATAGCTAAATATGATCCAATTCATATGGATTATTATGATGAAGATATAAGCACTTGGTCTCTTAATAATGTAGTTTTCCAAGCCCACGATACTTCTCAAGGAAGGGCTCTATCTACCCCAATTAATGTTATTGTCGAACTAATAGCCTTCAACATATCAGCTCCAGAATTGAATTGGGTAGAAAATGATGAAATTGCAACTTTTTCAGGGGTAGGATTACCAGGTAAACAGGTCACGGTTTTCATTGCTGGAGTTGAAGTAAATTATACCATTGTAAATGAAGAAGGTATCTGGGAGCTAGGGATTCCAGCTTCTAGAATAGAGGGGGAGTCTTCTATTCCTCAGTTCAGATATACTGGCCAAGAATATACAGGAACAAAGATTTTCTTGGGAGAGCCAGTTGAAGAATCAACAAATTGGGGGATGTACTTGTTTATTGTGATTTTTATCATTGCCGCCTTATCACTATTTGCATATTTCTTCGTTGAATTTGAAGATGTAGATGATTCCCAACAAATTCCTAAAACAATATTAGATGACGAGGTGGTTGAAGATCCGTATGCATGGGCAAAAGTATCCGAAGAAGTTCCTGAATGGGCCAAAAATGTAGAAGAAAAATCAACTGACTCAGATGAAGTTACGGGGGAACTAACGAGATTTGAAGAACATCCGGGATGGCTATGGGATGAGACAAATGAAGAATGGGACTCAGATCCAAATTTCAATGAAGAAAACGTATGACAGAACTTACTAACATTCTTGAATGATTGTGTTAGCCTAGGCGTATGACTATTCCTTCGGGAGCTAGGCCGGGAGTCCAGGAAAGGATATTTCTACACCTAAGAGATTATGCCGATCATTCTGAGAAAGTAGAAGTTCCATTTGCACTTTCTCAAATGGGAATTGCTAATTCAGTGGCAATTGCACGTTCAAACGTCCCTAGAGCGATTTCAGGAATGAGAGATTCTGGACATCTAATAGAAAGGCAAGCCCATGTAACTGGAGTTTCTCGAAAAAGAAAGGCCTATTTTTTAACAGAAGAGGGAACAAAAGTGGCCGATCAAATTTGGTCCAAGGTTTCTGAACAAAAAATAAAAATCATTCACCCAAATGGTAAATCAGAGGTCATTACACTCTCTGAAGCTGTAGAGAAAACAGAATTACCATTAAGACATGTTGATATGTTGAGATACATGGATGATTCTGGAACAATTGATCTTTCTGGACTATCTCCAGAATTGATTGAAAGAGATTTATCAAAACATATCGAAAAACAACTTATTTCATACCTGAATGATTTACCTAGGACTAGGAGATTTTTTGGAAGAGAGGATGAACTGGATATTATAGTAGAATTGTTAGACTCTAACTCAAGCTCAATTCTGTTACCAGGAATTGCAGGTATTGGCAAGACGTCTTTTGCATCTCAAATTCTAAGTAAATTCACACATAGAAGAAATTTATTATATCACAGATGTCAAGATTGGGAAGGTTCTAGGGCATTTCTAGAAACATGCGCGGAGTGGTTATCAGCTATCGGATCCAATGATTTGACAGATTATTTGTCTTCGACTGCAGTCCCTCAGTCAAACATAGCTGTTAATCTAATCGAATCAGGACTTTCTGATTCACCATCTCTGATTGTAATTGATGATTTACATAAAGTTGGTGATGAAACCTTATATTCAATTCTTAAACAATTGACTCTTAAAATACCAAAATTAGATGAGGTGGGTTTGGTTATGTTTTCTCGCTCATTTAGGATGGTAGTGCCTGAATCCGATAGTTCTGGAAATATTGTTACATTGGTAATGCCTCTACAAGGTTTAGACGCGAATTCCAGTAAACAAATTCTGACCGCTCTACCTGATATGGATAACGATAGATTCTCACATATTTACACTCTATCTCGAGGGCATCCACTAATTTTAGAATTAATCAATAGAGGTAGTATTGCCGATACATTTCACGCAACTCTAGAAGCTTATGTGGAAAAAGAGATTTTTAGTAGACTTTCAGGGGCAGAAAAAAGATTACTAGGTGCAATAGCGGTTTATAGAGAGCCAATACCATTAGAGGCATTTTCAATTGTTGAAGACAGTATTGATTTACTGGACGAATTAGTTGAGAAAGGATTAGCTAGACAATCAGATAAAGAAAACTATGACGTACACGATTTAGTTCGCGAGTTTTTAATGAGATCGATGGATGAATCCATAAAAATAGATTTACACTCAACCTCAGTTGATTGGTATCGGGACAGAAAAGAATCTCCCGATCGAATTGAATTCATTTATCATCTTTGTAATTCTGGAAAAGCTGAAGAATTGGCCGAAGTTCTTCTTTCGGAAGGTCACAATCTAGTTAGAGCAGGCCATACAGAACTTTTATCCATACTCACACGCCTAGAGAGGGATGAATTCGAATCAAATATTTGGGGATTAATTACAGAATTACGTGGAAATATTCTGTCTATTCAAGGAAGATGGGATGAGGCAGAGGAAGAATATAATGCTGCAACTAAGTTAATTGGAAAGAGTAAGATGAGTAGAGAGTTAGCCAGAATTCTTTCAGCTAGGGCAGACATATCAGTAAAGAGAGGTGCACTTGATGACGCACTAGACTTACACAGAAGAGCACTAGAGATTCAGATTTCTATTAGAGATGCAGTCGGTGCAGCCAGAACATACAATAACATGGGTCATATTTTTAGAAGAAGAAAAGATACTAGACATGCACTAGAGGTGTACGGAAATGTTGAAGACTTACTTCGAACAGAGAAACATTCTGATCTTAGTGTAGCAAGAATTAGTCTCGCATCAGCATTCTTAGAAATGGGTGAACTCGATAGAGCTAGGGAACACGCATTAAGTTCATATGATGAAACTAAAAATGGCAATAACCAATTCCTACATGCCCGATCACGTGCTGTTTTAGGAAGATTCTACGCAAAGATTTCAGATAAAGATTTGGCCCTACATCACTATTCTGGAGCTCTAGAAATTCTAGCCGATCTCAATGATCCTAGAAGTGCTGTAGAGGTCGAAATGCTATTGGGACAAGTGTTAGTAGACACTGGAAAAATTGAAGAAGCCATTGAACACTATTTGAATGGCCTAACAATCGCAGAATCTAATGATTTTCGAATGCTTCAAGGAGAATTATTAGCACGATTAGGTGAGATCGAATCTGATAGATCACAAAGAATGAATTATTTACAACGCTCTCTATCTCTTTTCAGAGAGTTGGGAGCTGTGGAAAGGATGCGAGAAGTACAAAATTCAGTACATAAAGCTGTCATGGGTAGATAATTAGATAGTAAGAATTTCCTTTCCGTTACCAATCGAATGTGTAAAATCCGGTCCATTCTGAGATGAAATTGCTATTTCTCCAAAAAAATTCTCATCTATTCCCATCAATACCTCACTTTCTGCAAGATGAGGGGCATTATTCTTTTCAGACAGATGACAAAGTACAATACTCTCTAACTTTGGATGACAAACTCTTTCCAATATTTCACTAGTTTGTTCATTTGACAAATGCCCACCTCTTCCACTAATTCTTCTTTTCAGTAAATCAGGATACGGGCCATTCATTAACCTAGAGTTGTCATAATTAGCCTCAATTGAGATATGTTCACATCCACTTAGATGCTTAATTAACTCATCCGTGGACTCACCTAAATCAGTTACTATCGCAGCCCTATGATTATTTTTATCACTGGCAATTACGGCAATATTATCTGAGTCATCATGCGGAACAGGAATAGGCAATATACTCAATTTAGATGATATATCAATCCGTTCTAAATTCCCGAATATATTACATTCATCAGATTCCCATTTCATTCTTTTAGCAGTAAATTGGTTACAATATAATGGAGTATTCCATTTTTTTGATACTCCCATTGCAGACTTTGAATGATCTTGATGGTGATGCGTAACTACTATTGCATCAATATCACTTACATTCAAATCTAATGATAGTAATCTTTTTTCAGTTTGTTTGATACTAAATCCACAATCTATCATCACTGTTGTATCATCGGAATTAATTATTGCACAATTTCCCCTACTCCCTGAACCCAAGTGTGTAATCCCCAATGCCATATTGTATTCACCGCTAATGTCTACTCTATCAATAAATCCATATTTTTCTAAATATTGTTTCATTTTCAATACTTTTTCTTAAATATCCAAAATTTAAGCAGTACGTTGTACGAACTTCGCTCCATCAGCATGATAAATCAAGTAGTTGAGGAAATATTATGGAGTGATATAGTGCGTAGAAAACAGACAGCATTAATAATATCTATTTTGATGATTTCTAGTCTAGTCTTCATCTCTCAAACTAGGCCACAGTCTCCTGTTTCATCAACAAATCCTATATTAGCAGAAGGCAATGAATCTCCAGTTACTGATCAAGATGGAGATTCGATACCAGATTTATATGAAGTAATTTTTGGAGATACTCTCGTTCAAGAAATTAACACTCAAAAAATAATCGTTGATGGATTAAATCCTTCAGACTCTACTGACAATACTTCGGACAATGATAGAGACGGACTCACATCATTACAGGAATATTGTTGGCCATATACAATAGAAATTTGTTTCGATGAGAGAAATACACTTACTGGTAAATCTCCTGAGGAATCTACATCTGGATTGAGAGAATATTTAGATCCTAGAAAATCTGATACAGATGGCGATGGGTTACCAGATGGTTATGAAGTCTACATGTGCACAACTGGTGGTATGTATAGCAATAATCCAATCGATCCATTTAGCCAAAAGAAATTCTGGGAATGCCAATATTTCGATCCACTTGATCCTAGGGATAGTATGGAAGATTTTGACCGATGTGTTTTAGATTTCAGTTGGGGATGCGGCGATGGATTTGATTTTAATAGTGATGGAACTATAGATTTAGGGGAGAGATTTACAAATACTGAAGAATATCTCTTCGGATCTCCAGAAGACTGGATAACCGAAAGGGACGGACTATGGTGCTCAGGAGAAATATCTGGATTGACTCCTAATTCCTGTCAAACAGAATTCTCATTGGAAACAGGAGAATCTGGATGGTTGGGAAGCGACCCTAGATTTTCAGATTCAGATTATTATTTCTGGGATGATATAATCCCTGTAAGTTTAGAAATTCTTGGAGATGGTATTATAGATGGCTGGGAAGCCCACCATGGCTTAGACCCCAGAAATTCGAGCGATGCAATAATTGATTCTGATAATGATGGTTGGGACAGCAATAGAGATGGTTTAATCACTCCAGACATTACAATTTCAACCTCAAGTTGGGGCGAAGCTCTGAGTAACTATGAGGAATTTTTAATTGATTATGATGACTCAGTAGGAGTTACACCGGGACTTACAGGTTTTTTACTATCAGGAAATACCGAAGATTTTCTTACTTATGACCATTCAACTCCATTAGATTTGATAGATACATCAATCAATTCAGTTATATCAGATCAATCTAGGAATAGATTACATATTTCATCTATGCATGGAATAACCACAATAGACCCCTTTTCTAGCACATCATCAAAATTTAAATTCGAATCAGGGTTATATGGAAAAACATTGATTAAATCATCTTTAGGTGATTCCGAATATTTATTTTTAGGCTCTAATTTGGGGTTACATATTATAAAATTGGTCAATGGATTGCCTTCTGAAGAATCATTTTTTAATTTTGAAATTGGCGAAGTAACCGAAATTCTAGAATTGAAAAATTCTGAAGATATGATTAGTTTATTATTAATGGGTAATTCATTAGCTTGGACCTTTTCTCTAGATAGAAATTTTTCATATGATAGTGCAACTCCACCACAACCAGTTCAACAAATATCAGAAAATTTAATTGAATTTAATGCATCAGTCACTAGTGCCGTTCATGCTGGATTCCAAGAAAGAATTCCATTACTACTTATTGGTACAGATAAAGGACTATTGGCGTGGAATTCATCAGATGGGATCGAATCAAATAACGATCCATGGTGGATTTTCAATACATCCAATGCAGAATTTTTCGTAAATACTAACATATTTAACCCCTCAAATTCTGCAACAGTAAATTCACTGCTCGAAATTACCAGAGATTCAGAAAATAGTGAAGTATGGATTGGAACTGTCGGCGGACTACATACAATAAACTTAGATTTATTATTTTCACAAACTACTGAAGCCTTTGATAGCGAGAGGATGCTAAGTTATGACGGATTGATTAATGAGGCAAATAATGTACACTCAATACTCCCACTTGATGACATGGTAATCATTGGTTCTAAGAGTGGCACTTGGTCATTAGAGGGGGGATACGATGGAATTCTAGGAGAGAAAGATAATCAGACAAATATTCCAGGACTAGTAACATCACTTGTTAGTTTAGACTATCAAGAAGAGAAATGGATTTTTGCAGCAGTCTCTCCGGGAAAATATCTTAACATTGCCCCAAGGAATCCATTTTCATCCGATTCAGATTTAGATGGAATTTCCGATGGATGGGAATTTCATCATGGATTGGATCCAACAAATCCCTATGACGCTGAAATGGATCCAGATTCAGATAGCGTCACTGTACAATGGAATAATAATGAATTTATACGAGACTGGAATAACTTAGATGAATACAGATTTATTTCAGAAGAAGGTGGATACAATGGTACCGACCCAAGGAATTCAGACTCGGATGGAGATGGATTGACGGATGGGGAAGAATATTGGGGTTGGTTTCTAGATTCTACAAACTTTACATGCTTCTACATGAATAATAAATATACTTGTGATACTGTAAAAGGAGAAAATGCCAGAGAAATTCATCAATCTGGAATACTGGAGAATACCGGTGGAGGGACAGATTTTCCTACCAATCCTACAAATCCCGATTCAGATGGAGACGGTATGCCAGATGGATGGGAGATTTCTAATAGAAGATGGATTGGAGATATATATACTGGTGGAAATAATTGGACATTAGATCCTATGGATCCTTCAGATGCGAATAAAGATTCAGATGGAGATGGTTTAACTAATCTTTGTGAATACGAGTGGAGCCTAATTCATCAAAGAGCATTAAGAGAAGGTATTCCATCTCATGGCGAGTCTGCAGAATATGTCAAGAATTGGCATAGTACAGATCCCAATTCAATAGATTCAGATTTTGATTCTTTACCAGATGGATGGGAAGCACGGTACTCCTGTAATTGGCCATCAGTTGAATCAGGCATTAATCCAATGAATGGATCAGATTATCTGAATAATCCAGATGGAGATGGTTTCGATATAAATTTAGATGGAATAATTTCACTTGATGAATCTTTAGTGAACTGGATGGAGTATCACCTAAAATCAGAAATATTATTAGAAAGCGAAACTTCTAGTGGAATTACTTATCCAAATAATTTTACTACTTCATTAACACATGAATCTTGGAATGGAGTTTCCATAGCATCATTTGGTGATTTAGTAGGGGGCATCTATCTTTCAAATACACAAAATATACCCTCAAATGATTTAGGATCCTCAAATCCTCTAGATTCTGATTCAGATAATGATGGGATGCCTGATGGATGGGAATTCTTCCATTCTAGGTGGAGTTTATTCGATCAAAAGTGGACTCTAAATCCGGTAAATTTACAAGATAGATTCGGAGATCCAGATGGGGATGGTATGAACAACTGGGAAGAATATAATTCAATAAATAGCTCCATGAGTGAATCAAATCCATCAATATCGGTACCACAATTCTACATCTCACAAGAAGGATCATTCGAAACTAATGTGTGGCTAGGTGCGGAATCTGAGTTATCATTTGGATCCTTCTTATCTAAAGAACAGGTAAATTATTCTGGATTCACTACTGATCCAAATAATCCAGATACAGATGGAGATGGAATCTTGGATGGTATTGAATTAATCTTCACTAGTTGGAATGAAACAAATCAGGTTTGGTCACTAAATCCATTAATTCCAGGTGATGGCATTTTTGACTCTGATAGAGATGGAATAAGTGATATTATAGAGCTAAATTTATCGGAAAATAGGCCAATAAATGGGGCATTATCTCCAACTGATGCACCTTTATTCTGGGAAGAGGCAGATCAAATAGATAATTCTGAAACTATTGATAGAATTTATAGAATATTATATCTCAAAGAAGGAAGGGCACAAATTGCGTTGAATCAATATAATGATTGGAGAAATGGAAATCCAGCTGGACCTCTAATTGAGGCAATAATTGGAATTACTGATCCACAACAAAAAGATACAGATAGAGATGGCATGAGTGATGGATATGAATATTGGTTTACTGAATGGAATTTAGAGAGTAACAAGTGGACTATCAATCCTCTGACAAATTCGGATGCCAATTTTGATTCAGATGGAGACTCATATGACTGTAATGGGGATGGTCAAATTTCCGATTCAGAATTATTCCATAATCTCGCAGAGTTCGACTCTAGGAGTTATGGCAAGAGGCTAGCAGTTGGGAGTTTCAAAAATGACTCTTCAATCATTTCTTATGGTGAAGACACTATTCAAGCGTTGATTGATGAGAATTTATTTAGTAATTCTGCCGCAGAAGCTGAATTATACAATTTATTCTATCAAAAATCCTCTTCATCCGCAGAAAAAATGGGACTAATTAATTCACTTAATACTAACAATTTCAACGAAACCCTATCCGGAATTAGTGACCCCACACATCCCGATTCAGATGGAGACGGTATGCCAGATGGATGGGAATACTGCTATTCTGATTATATGGAAGTATTGCCAGTCAATGAGTTCCGCTGGAGTTTAAATCCAGTAAATCCATTAGATGTTAATTATGACCCAGATGCAGATGGCTGGTATGATAGATTATTTACAGATGTACCTGCAATTCAAGGAATATGGGATGAAAGAGAATTTTCGCCCTATCCTCAAGATCAGCAATTTCAACAGGGAATAACAGCTCTTTATTTCACCAATATAATGGAATTTCTAAATCAAACAAATCCACTTAATCCAGATTCTGACTCAGATTCTGTGGTAAAAACACCGGTTTTCATCGATGGAGAAATAATATCTTATCAGTCAGAAATTTCATTATCTGATGGATTGGAGATTTTCAAATTCGGAACAAATCCTCTAGATAATGATACGGATGGAGATATGTTACCGGACTTCTATGAACATTATCATGGCTGGAATGAAACTAATGGCAACTGGTCTTCATATTTACAGATCCAAGTTCAGTGGGAAGAAGTAACTCCAAATAACTGGAAACCTATACAAATTTCAAATGGTACAATAACTAGACCTAAACTAGAATGGACATGGTTTAGCTTAGATCCTACTAATCCTAACGATGCCATAGAAGACCCAGATAATGACGGTGAATGGGATTGCTCAATATCTCCTTGTACTTATGTGCCCTACAATAATTTCCAAGAATTTTATGCTGTAGTTAATGTTACTTTATCATCCCCTTCCATAGTTCGAGCATCTTCTCTATATGATTGCAGGGGCGATATTGTTTCAGAATGGTGGCAGCTAAGGGAATCACTTTTAGGCACATGTTCTGGAACAAATTCAATATCTACAAACTACCTAAGGATGAATAGAATTAGTGATACAGACTCCCTTTACGCTCTAATAATTGATGATAATGATGAAAGCTATGAATCAGTTAATTATAGTGATGACATAGTTTATGTTAATGGAGCTTGGACTGACAACTATAACAGACTTGCAGGAGATAAATTCCACCTCCCAAATATAGGATTAGGGGAATACCCATATGGTTGGTGGATTTTGGATTTCGATGGAGATAATATCGCCGAAGGTACAGATCCAAAAAACTGGGACACTGATGGAGATTGGATAGCGGTTCGCCAATTCGTTATGATGATAGGACAACCTAGTTAAATCAATAATTCCTCAATACCTATGATGGCAGATGATGAGTCGCGAGATATGATCCCCCGATCCGAAGATTCTACAGAAGACAAACTACTTTTCTTACAAGAAAATATGGTTAACTTTGTTAATCAATATAATTTACCCATTATAGAGACATCATTAGTAATATCTAAATATCTACGAATACTAACTCAGTCACTTGTAGGGCAGGCAGAAAATAATAATGAAATAATACCACCTGAAATTCTTAATCCTATACCTATAGAAAAAAACGTACTACGTTCATCAATTTCGGAATTTTCTCTCGATTCTCTATTAAATCAGGTTGATAATGATAGAATGGACATTTTTGATACAATAATCAGAACAATTATCAATTCCTCAGAATTAAATTTCACCGATGCTATTCTTCTTCTTAGAGATTGGGAATCAATAATTCGAAATCAGCTTGCAAAAGCTACAAGTCCGGGGCACCTATTTAGTCCACTAGAATTACCCAATGATTTCTAAATTCTCTTTTGTCTCAGAAGTAGCTACAATGCCACTAGAAACCCAAACTGCATCAATAATAGACCAGATGTATAAAATAGGCCACAATACTACAGAAACGATTAGAGGGAATTGAATAATAAACCAGTCAAACGCTTTCCTATGTTCACGATTAAAATGCTGTCCAAGGTATAGAAAAGGAACCAAAGATAGAATGATTGTGAACCAAGGCCTTACTGCACCCCAAGGACCAACACCGCCACTTAATTCAGTCCAAATAAGTGAAAGTACTCCCAAGGGTGTAGATTTTTCTCCTTCTTCGACTTCAAGCTCCACTACAAACTCTTCCGTCACAGATTATGGTGTACAACCTTACAGATGAATTTGACGTATATATGATAAGAATTTGTCGAAAAAAATCTGTATTTTACTATTTTACAATTTCTTATACTATATTAATAATAATTTTCAAACCATTCATTGGGCTCTCCATCAGAATTCATTGAGTATTCATCTCCTATTTCTCTAGGTACTATATTTCTTCCAATGTGCCAAGTCTTTTTTTCTTTA
>LURV01000089.1 GCA_001629205.1 Marine group II euryarchaeote REDSEA-S30_B12 | reverse complement strand
GGGTATGGTATGGAATGATAATTGCAGAAGAAATGGGCATTACATCTGAAAACTATCAAAGCTTTGATTCGAATGATATAGAGGTAAGCAGACTTCTTTACAGTAATCACGGCTTAGGAACTGAATCCAATCCACTCTCAGAAACCTGGATGCAAGATGTTCTTGAGTATGTTGGAAATTATGGAGAGGTTTGGGCTGATTCTTTCTGCAATGGGGTCTATGATGGATATAGCGGATCTATGGCAATGAATGATTGTTGGCTTTGGAGAGCAGGGCAAAATGCGCTTGTCTCGGAAGGCGGTTTAATGTATGCTCCACCATTAAGATAGATAGTTTGCTAAAGTGATTTACGATTTAATTCGGAAAACATTTTATCCGGAATTTTACTTTTAACTGTAATTTTTTGACCGTTTGGATGTATGAATTTTAATTCGGATGCATGCAAACATAATCTGTTTACTCTAGATTTACCAGTGCCGTATCTTTTGTCGCCGATAACTGGGCATCCTAGTTCACTCATATGTAACCTAATTTGAGCTCTTCTTCCAGTTTCGATTTTTATTCTAATCAGGCTATTAATTTCTTCTTCTCTAACAATTCTCCACTTGGTAATAGCATCTTTTCCGGATTTTTCGTTTGGTAAAACTAGTCTTACAAGTTTATTCTTACTCTCTTTAATCTTCGATGTCGATATGCCCGAATCGGATGGAGGTTTTCCTTTAACTACTGCATGATAAATTCTCTCAATTGTTCTTTGTTTGAATTGTGTTTGTAAAAAATTTCTAGTTTCTGGAGACTTAGCGAGAATAAAACAACCCGAGGTTTCTCTATCTAGTCGGTGAATAAGATATGCTCTTTTTTTCTGCGTTCTTTTGGACCAATGAAGTACTCTATCAAACATAGTATCTGGCTCTCCTTTAGAAGTTGCAACTGATAGAAGGCCCGGTGGCTTTTCTACTACTATTATCTCTTCATCCTCGTAGAGAATTATGGGATCTTTTAGTATACCTTGTTGCTTTTTTTGGGGAATATCTCCTTCCGAACGTGATAGTATTTCGACAATTGACCCCGGAGATATAATTTCCTTAGCTCGAGTAGCTCTATTTCCATCAACCAATACACGACCAAAATCAATCATTCTTCGTAAAGAGTTTTTCTTCGATTCGGGATGAATTTCAGATAGAACATTAATTAGAGAATCATGAGTTTCAACACGCATTTGTGGGTTAGACATATGCTAGCCACGGCATTCTAGTCATCAAGTTTGGTGGGAAAATTTGTTCTATATATTATTTGTAAAGAAGATTTAATTATTCGAATTTGACGGCAAAACTATGAAAGTAGAAAATCGTGAGAGGTTATTCATTTTATGGTTAATTCTTTCCGCATTTGGAATAATGTTTGCAGTTTTATCTTGGGCTCAAGAGTCTGGATTGATTCCATCCAGTTCGGATATGGGCGGGACGAAAGGAGTTTTCGCATTAATTACTGGTTTAATCTTGTATATACTTGTAGCTCATAATATGTCTGGTGGGCCTGGAGATAAATAAATCCATTAAACTTAACTTAGTGCTTCATAAACATAAAAAATGCCACTGGCAATTATTCCAATCAATACTATATTCTGAATTGTTTCAGATTTCATAGATTTTAACCATTTTTTTCCTGTTTTAACTCCCAATAAAGCTGAAGCGACTAATATGATGGTTAGCATAAAATGCTCTGAAATTTCTTCGGGTCTGAAGAAAATATAAACTGGAATTCGAGATAAATCTACACACAATGCAAGTACGCTGGCAGTAGCTGCATAAACCATCTTATCCGGAAGTCTGCGAGTTAGAAACATTGCTCTAAGTGCTCCTTGATGGCCAGATAATCCGCCCATGAATCCTGATCCAAAACCTCCCAATCTATCGTTTGCTTCTGGAATTCTGTATCCCGTCCAAGATTCGCTTAGAGTAAGCAAAGGTAACAATATCAAAAAAACTCCAATTAAGGCCAAAAGTGGCTCTTGAGGTACACTATTTTGTAAAGTCGCACCAATGATTGATCCAATAATTAGCCATATCCCATAATGTCTGAATGCGGAGAAGTTTACACTATCTCTCAAAGCAAAGTACTTTCCGGCATTATGAGCAGCATGAACAACTGCAACAACTGCAACTGCTTCATGAGGTCCCATTAATAGAAGTGCAATTGGAGTTATCATCGTTGAAAGACCGAAGCCTGCTGGAACAGTCAATGCGGCAGCGAAAAAGGTACCAACGAATGCTAAAACTAATTCTTCCATAATACTAGTAATTGACTGAAAATATTATATTTTCTGTATATTGTTAGATAAAAGTTTCATAAATAATTTATTCTGAGATTTATTTACCTCACACCAAAATGAAATATTACTAATTTTTACTAATACCATAGCAGAGGTACCCGAGTGGTCAAAGGGGCTGGGATGAGGTCCCAGTGCGTAGTGCTTCGCAGGTTCAAATCCTGCCCTCTGCACCAAAAAGATATATTATTTTGGAAGTATTATCCATACTGCTACTCCAATTAGTGCAAATCCCATTACCAAATTCAAAATTCTTGATTGTTCTGGAGTATCAAAAATTCTTTTCAAAACGTGTCCAAAAGCGGCCCAACTCATTACTGCAGGAAGCCCGAATAGAAGATTGAACATCACTAATGCAACTATTGCAGATGGACCAGATCCAAACAAACTTCCAAATGAAACCATCAAAACCAAAAAATGTACCCATGCTTTCCCATTGAAAATCTGGAGAATTATTCCCGTTATAGGGCCGAGTCTTTCTTGCCTTTGATTCTCAACTTTTTCCGTCTTAGAAATAGTTATTTGATAACCGAGAAAAGCGATATAGGTAGCTGAGATATAGGTTAAAAAAATAAAAACTGATTCGTTTTCACTAATGAATTCTGTTGAAAATCCAATAATAATTCCTAAAGTTGACCACCCAATTGCCATTCCAGCAATAAGGGGCAATGTAGATTTAAATCCAAATCTTGAGCCGTGTGCTGCACATAATACATTATTTGGTCCAGGTGAGAAGCACATTGGAATTATGAATGCTAATGTGGCCACTAGAAGTTCATAATCCATTTAGATTCCTCAAGAGATAGACTCTAATTCCTTAGAGGCTAAATCTAAAGCTTGATTCATATCAGACCATAAGTCCTCAACATTTTCAATTCCTACACTCATTCTAACAAAACCTGGAACTACGCCTGATTCATTTCTCACATCTTCCGGAACGAACATGTGACTAGAATTGAATGGACATTCAATCAGACTTTCTACTCCACCCAAACTGGTGGCTTCGAAAATTATCTTTAGTCCTCTCATATATTTTAGAGCGATTTGATCGCCACCTTTTACCACATAAGATAGCATTCCACTACCTTTGGGGATTATTCTTTTTGCTACCTCATAGTCGGGAAA
>LURV01000088.1 GCA_001629205.1 Marine group II euryarchaeote REDSEA-S30_B12 | reverse complement strand
GTTCTAGCTCTCACTCGTAGTGACGATAGCCGATGTGCGGAATCATCGGAATTGTTGGAAATTCAGAAAACAATATTGCTACTTTGCTATATGATGGGCTGCTTGTACTGCAACATAGAGGGCAAGATGCAGCAGGAATAATCACCAGTGATGACGACTATATTTTTCATCGGAGGGCAAATGGTCTAGTTAGAGATGTTTTTCAAAATCGCCATATTAGTAAATTGAAGGGAAATATGGGAATCGGACATGTTCGTTATCCAACTGCAGGTTCAGATTCAGTTGCAGAAGCTCAACCATTTTATACAAATTCTCCATTTGGAATCAGCCTTTCACACAATGGAAATATCAATAATACAGAAGAGATAATTTCTGGATTACTAGAATATGATTACAGGAGAATCAATACTAGTTCAGATTCAGAGGCCTTGATGAATCTATTCGCAGCAGAGCTACAGAGGTCTGTATCCGGAAAATCTGATGATAATGGGCAATTATCGGATGATGATGTATTTAGGGCAATTGAAAGGACTATGATGAGACTAGAAGGGAGTTACAGTGTAGTAAGCATGATAACTGGATGGGGAATAATTGCTTTTAGAGATCCATATGGAATCAGGCCATTATTCCTGGGATCAAACCCATCTTCTAACTTTGTCGAGAGAATTGTTGCATCAGAAAGTGTAGCTTGTCAGGCTCTTGGATTTATCCCAGAAAGGGATGTTAGGCCAGGAGAAGCAATAATTATTCGGACTGATGGCTCGATAAAATCCCGAATATGCCATCCCAAACCAAAACTAACTCCTTGTATTTTTGAACAAGTATATTTTGCAAGACCAGACTCAATAATTGATGGAATTTCTGTTCATTCATCTAGAATAAATCTGGGAAGGGCACTCGCAAAGAAGATTTTACGACAAGTCCCTAAACACGGAATTGATGCAGTCATTCCAGTTCCTGATAGTGGTAGAATCGCTGCATTAGGGCTTGCAGATTATTTAGAAGTGCCGTGTTAATTGTGGATGATAGTATAGTTCGTGGAAATACATCAAAAAGAATAGTTCAGATGGCCAGAGATGCAGGAGCAAAACGAGTATTATTTGCATCATCCGCCCCACCAATTATTCATCCTAATGTGTATGGAATCGATATGCCAGCACGTTCTGAATATGTAGCATATGGGAGAGATATCAATGAAATATGTGAAGAAATTGGTTCTGATCAATTATTCTACCAGGAAATTCCAGATTTGATTGAATCATGTACATCAACTGGCCCGAATGGTCCAGTAAATTTTGATTGTTCATGTTTTGATGGCATCTATGTTACCGGCGGAATATCTCAACAATATCTACAAAAAATTGAGGACACCAGAAGCGATAATGCGAAAGTAACTGATTCAATCTAGTACCAATTTCTCCAACTCTTTTTTTAGTACAGGCAACGCATCTTCCCAACTGGAAACAACTCCATAATCAGCAACTCCAAAAATAGGCGCATCCGGATCTTTATTTATCGCAACAATATACTTACTAGTTCTCATTCCCGCTAGATGCTGAATAGCCCCACTAATCCCTACTGCAATATACAATTTTGGAGTAACAGTCTTTCCAGTTTGACCAACTTGCATACTATGGGGTATATCTTCCCATGTATCTACAGCTGCTCTACTTGCTCCCACAGCAGCACCTACTACTTCCGAAATCTCATATAGGTAAGAAAAATTATCTGGAGATCCCATGCCTCTTCCACCAGAAATGATCATTTCAGCTTCGGCAACGTCTAATTTTTCATTAGCCTTGGAAATAGCTTCCTTGACTGCAATCCCTACGTCTGATGTTTTATTGATCGTCACAATATCTGTATCAGCACTAGAATCCGCAGTTGGGAAAATATTGGCCCTAATGGTCTATCACTGGAATTTCCCTCATTGCTGCAAGAATTGCTATTATTTCTCTACCAAAATTCGATGAAGAAGATAAGAGTATTTCTCCTGTAGCGGCAGAATCAATCGCTTTAGACCATGCCAATCCATCAAAACTAGAAAAACATTCACCTTCTACAGAAACTACCTTCCCAACCCCTGAGATTTTTGCTGCTTCTTCAGCTCCAAATCCACCAGGGCAAACTACTGTTACATCTCCTCCAAATACTTTCGCCGCACTAACAATTTGAGCAGTTACAGGATTTAAAACTCCATCTGTATTTTCAGCAATTATTGAAATTTCCATATTTTCACCTATATCACATTAGCCTCTTCACGTAATTTCTGAACGACTGAAGTTACTGATTCAGCCCCTTCAAATTTCTGACCAGGTGGCTTTTCTGGGGGGGATACTTGAGAATCAAATTTTACCGTAGATTCAAATAATTCCACATTTAAATCGGATGGAGTTAATGTTTCTACTTCCTTCTTTTTAGCCATCATTATGCCCCTAACATTAGGCCTTCGTAACTCTTCAATTCCTTTATCAAAAGTGAAAAGACAAGGTTTAGAGACTCGAATTTTTTCTTGTCCATTCGGTCCACTCCTCTTTGCAATTAAATTTTCGCCATCTACCACAATTTCTGAAACTAGGGAGACACAAGTAATTCCCATAATGCTAGAAATACCCGGTCCAGTAGATCCACTATTGGTATCTGCAGCTTGTTTTCCACACAAAATTACTTGACCATTCAGATTTTTTATGGCAGAAGATAAT
>LURV01000087.1:1144-5973 GCA_001629205.1 Marine group II euryarchaeote REDSEA-S30_B12 | reverse complement strand
AAATTTATCTCTGAAAAATTAAACGTTAAAGTGTAGTTTAAGTCTATTACACTAGATGAGACAGCATATACTCTGAAGATTATTGTAGACCCGCTAACCAAAGTTGAGTTAGCTGTAACAGTGCCAGGATTATAGTAGTCGGTATCAATCGAATTTCCATTTAGTGAGTACAAATAGAAGTATAAAGATGAGCTTCCTGTCCATTCTAATGTACTCCAGATAGTTTTATTTTCAGGAACATATATTGAGTAATAATCATTAATATCCCAAGTGTAATCTATCCAACCAGTTGTAGTGAAATTTGTGATAGGTCCTGATATATTTAACGCTGAAGAAATGGCCCCTCCTGCATCAACTCCTTTACGTCCATCATCTTGAATGGATCCAGGTTGGCCTGCAGTACTGAAAAAGGGGATTGTTAAATGATAATTTCCTACAGAATTGTAATAAGGATAAGCATAAACTCTGATGAATACATATTGCCCGCTCAAATTGGTTCCATTTGTGCTAACATCTTCCCATGGTGGTGAATAGTCATAGTCTACTGTGGATAATGAGTTATCGTATAGATATAGATAATCGTAGATAGATCCAGAAGGGAAGTCTCCAGAAATTGCTAATCCATGGCCAGCTGGAATTGAAATATTATAGTAATCATTTTCATCGTAATTGTAGTGAAGCCAACCGTTAATTGTCTGATTAGTACTGCTTAGATTTAATGCATCCTCGGGAAGATTTCCTGCATCTAGTCCTGATCCAGCATCATTCTGTGCACCTAAGACAATATCCAAAACTTCCAAAGTGGCGTTGTAGTAGTTTGTCGCCCCGCTGTAACCATAAACTCTGGCACAGTATGAGCTTGAAGTGGATACACTTTCAGAAACTGACTCAAAGTTGGATATTGAAGTAGAACTATCAACATAATTTCCATTTATATCATATAAATATACGTCTAAGTCTCCGTTACTATCAACAAAAGTAATATTAAACCAAAAATCTGCAGTTTGAGAAATCCAAAAACAAAAATAATCGTCATCATAAGAACTGTCTATTGTAAGATTGGACCATGATGTCATATTTACTCCATTTTGGTTTACAGTCGCGTTTTGCCAAGTTGCTGAAGCTAAAGTGTCATCATCTTCATATGCATCAGGTGTATTTACATTAGCCTGTGCCGAAAAAGACATGAATGAAGTAAGTAATATTGCAACCAAAAAAGTAGATTGTATATTTTTTCTCATGTGGTTCCCTCAATATTTCCAATGTGTCACAGTTTATTACTCTACGTACGACTTAATTTTTATAATTATAGAATCCAATGCCTGTTTTTCTTCCTAATTTATTTTCATTTACCATATCTATGAGTAAATTAGCAGGCAGATATTTATCATCATTGAATCCCTCATGAAGTACTCTCATAATATTCAGTATTGTATCTAAACCGATCAAGTCAGCTAATGCTAGAGGGCCAATGGGGTGATTCATTCCTAATTTCATAATTCCATCAATTGCTTCAGGTTCTGCTACTCCTTCTTGAAGAGTTAAAATTGCTTCATTGATCATGGGGCACAGTATTCTGTTGCTGACAAAACCTGGAGAATCGTTACATGATAGAGGAATTTTTCCGAGTTTTTCGGACAAAGAAATTATTTGATTTGATACCTCTGGAGAAGTAGATTTGCCATTTATTATTTCTACTAATTTCATTATTGGAACGGGATTCATGAAATGCATACCAATCACTCTATCTGGTCTTTTTGTACTTTCTGCGATCTCATTAATCGAAATACTAGAAGTATTTGTTGCAAGAATTGTTTCATATTTACAAATTTCATCCAATTCGGAAAAAGTTTTGAATTTTAGCTCTGGGATTTCGGGAATTGCTTCGATAATCAAATCACATTCGGAAATAGATTGAAATTCAGTTGAAGTTGAGATATTCGATAAAGCCTCTTTTACTTCTATATTGCTAATTTTTTGTTTGGAAGCTAATTTTTTTAATGAATTTTTTATATTTGTAATTCCTCTCTCCAAGAATTCCATTTTTACATCAACTAAAGTTACTTTTATGCCGCTACTTGCAACAACTTGAGCAATACCATTTCCCATTTGTCCTGATCCTAATACTCCAACGGAACTAATTTTCATATCTGTCCCACCTCATATATGGAAATTAGGTTTCGCATGTAAGATTTTGAGTCACCATCTCCCGTCAAGTAAAAAGGTACCATGGTTTTCGTTAATTCGCAGTCCCGTAGTGTAGTGGTCCATCATCTCGGGTTTTGGTCCCGGGGACCCTGGTTCGAATCCGGGCGGGACTACCATTTTTCCAAAATTTGGAATTAGTCACTTTTGTATACTTTCAGGATTTTTGCTCAAATCCTTTGTAATATTCTTTTGGTGACTTTCCAAAGTTCCTCCACCTATTTCTAGTAATTTGGCGTCCCTCCATAATCTTTCAACAATATACTCTCCAACATATCCGTATCCACCCATTACCTGTATTGCCCTATCAGCTATATTTTTCGCGGAAGTTGTGGCAAATAGCTTCACACCATCGGTATCTAATCTATTGCCTGATTCGGAGAGATTTGTATTTCTAGCAGTCTCGTACACATATGCCTTCATTGCTCTATATTCTGCCCATGATTCAGCAATATGTCTTTGTATTTGTCCGAAATTTCTAATCTTTTTCCCGAAAGCCTCTCTTTCAGTAGCATATCTGTTCATTTCATGTAGACTTCTACGTGCTATCCCTAAACTCATTGCAGCAAGTCCAATTCTTTCAATTTCTAGATTACGCATCATATGAATCATTGATTCACCTATTGAGCCAACCAAATTTTCAGGTGGCACCACACAATTATCAAAAACTAGTTCTGCAGTCTTTGATGCACGCATTCCTAACTTATCCTCTATATTCTGCCCTACATGGAATCCATTCATTCCACCTTCGACAATAAATGTCGATATTTCAGCTCTACCATTTTCATCTGTTCCTGTTCTGGCATAAAGCCAACAAATATCTGCAGGAGTACCTGATTCATCAATTGAGCCGTTTGTAATCCACATTTTTCGACCATTAATTACCCAATTGCCATCAGAATCCTTTTTCGCAGAAGTCTTCATCCCTAGGACATCTGTACCATAATCCGGTTCGCTCATTGCCATGCACCCTATCCATTCTCCACTGCAAACCTTAGGAAGAATTCTAGATTTTTGCTCTTCATTTCCGTTGTAAGCAAGGTTGTTAACCATTAACTGGGCATGAGCAAGATAAGCCAGACAAAAACCTGGATCTGAATAGCTTAATTCTTCGTTTACAATAGCCACAGAAGTTGAATCCATCCCGGATCCACCATAATTTTCGGGTACTGTTATTCCAAGTAGTCCATTTTCACCTAATTTCCTAAATAAATCAATATTAAATTTTTCATCTCTATCGAATTCCTGAGCTTGAGGTTCTACTTCGGATTTTACAAAGTCTCTAATCATCTGTCGTAACATCTTGTGCTCATCTGTAGGATTTGAGAGGTCTATCCTCTCCCACTCTTTCATGATAAGGCGAATGAGTGATACCGTATGAGTATTCGTAATCTAATTGTTCCAGAATGCGGAGTCTTCCCATGGAAGTCCTACAGCAATTCCTACTATTTCAAGAATAATAAAATTCCAAATTAGATAAACAATTATGGAAGCAGTAAATACAGCTAAACTTACATTAACAATTTTGGTACTATTCTTTTTGGCATCTTCAATTGAGCATATTCCCCTATTCCTGAAGTAAACTATTAATCCGACCGTAACCATCAATCCAGATACTCCATATAGTGCGAATCTAACCCAAGAATAGTATAGATTATTTGAAAGTGAATCAGCTGCAACTATAGCAGACGAGCCAGCGAAAAGAACCCAAATTACTGATGGAAGACAACACATACTTGCAGTTAAGGCAGAAAGTCCAACTAAAGAATAAAGGGACCTAGTTTCCACTTCTTCCATGGGTCTAGGATTCAGTATTAGGTTATGAACCCGTGTTATTCTATGGAGTTACACGTCTACTATCTCTAGGGAATGGGATTACTTCCCTGATATGATCTGCGCCAGAAAGCCACGCACACACTCTGTCCACCCCTAAGCCAAATCCACCATGTGGAACTCCACCGTATCTTCTGATATCTATGTAAAATTCATAGGCATCTCTAGGTGTTCCTTCTTCATCGATTCTTTCAAGAATTTCTTGTTCTGTCCATGTTCTCTCTCCACCACCTATAATCTCACCATATCCTTCAGGAGCCAATAGATCATGACAGAGTACATATTTGTCATCATCAGGATCTGTACGATGGTAGAATGGTTTGGCTATTTTAGGATAATGAGTAAGGAAATTGGGAACTTCGAAATCTTTTGTCAGAATTTTCTCTTTTGAATAATTTAAATCTTGCCCCCATTCAACGTCAACTCCTTTTGATTGTAGTATTTCTACAGCTTCATCATATTTCATCCTCGGATATGGGCTATCTGCGAACATAGAAATTTTTTCTAAATCTCTACCAACTGACTCTAATTCTTCAGATCGTTCATCTAATAGTTTGGATGAAATATTCCTAACTAGACTCTCGCCATGTTTCATTATATCATCATTGGAAGCCCAGGCTACTTCCATCTCAGCATGCCAAAACTCTGTTAGATGCCTGCGGGTTCTACTTTTCTCTGCCCTAAATGAAGGGGCGATAGTGTATAATCTCTCAAGTGCGGGCATTGCAGCTTCAGCATATAGTTGCCATGATTGTGTCAGATATGCTTTTCTTCCAAAATAAGGAACTTCA
>LURV01000087.1:0-1105 GCA_001629205.1 Marine group II euryarchaeote REDSEA-S30_B12 | reverse complement strand
AAACAATGTACTTCCACCTTCCACTGCTCCAGCAACAAAATTTGGAGCCTGATATTCAATAAAGTCAAGATCCCTAAAATATGAATGAATAGCACTGAATACTGAGCTTCGGATTTTCAACATTGTTGTCATTCTACTTGTCCTTAAGTATAGATGTCTATTATCTAAAAGAAATTCTGTTTCGCCACCTTCAGCTTCATCCATTGCAGATTCTGTAATTGGATATGGATTGTCAGGACTAACTCCGCCTATGATTTCACCACTTGTAACTTGTAATTCACGACCATGCTCTCTTTCAGTTTGAAGAACATGACCCTTTATGAACACACTAGATTCTGTTAGAGAGCGTTTTAGTAAATTAAAAGTTTTTTCTCCTACAATTTCTTTCTTAATTACGCATTGAATCACACCAGTAGAATCTCTAACTACCATGAACCAGATTTTATTTGAACCTCTAAATCTGTGAATCCAACCCTTTATCTCCACTTCCGAGTTATCATAAGTACCATCTTGAATATCCGAAATCCAAATTAACTTCGCCATGTTGTTCAATATGTTCGAGATGAGCCTCCCATATCAATTAAAGGATTAAATTTTCAAATGACAATAAAATTTGGCGGGTCTGACGGGGTTCGAACCCGCGACCGCCCGGTTAAGAGCCGGGTGCTCTACCTGACTAAGCTACAGACCCGGCTCGGGATTGGCAGGCCCTCTTTAACGACGACGGATGCTAAGCCCTTCCATTGGACTTGATCAGCTCTTCGATTCCATCACTTGAAGCGACGATAACTGCATCGCAAATGCCTACGAAGAGTCCTACCTCAACCACTCCGGGAATGTCGGAAATGGCTCTCTCCAAAGATGTTGGATCTGAGATTGTAGGGCCGAAGGAGCAATCTAGAATGAAGCCGTGGTTATCTGTCTCGAACGGTTCTGAACCCTTTATCCTCAGGCTAACTTGTCCGGGACAAATTCGAGAAAGTCCCTCTCTAGCCCCTTCCCAGAGGTCCGAGTCGACCTCAACTGGTAAGTCGAATGCCCCCAACACTTCCACTTTCTTGGTGTAATCTGCCACAACAACCATAGATTTGGATTTCAAAGCAAC
>LURV01000086.1:7146-9418 GCA_001629205.1 Marine group II euryarchaeote REDSEA-S30_B12 | reverse complement strand
CGTAAATAATGACGTGAATTCATCACAACTTCCTTCTAATGAGGAGTTTAGAATCCAATGTGAAATATCACTATCAATCCCCAATCCATCTTCCCTCGCAGAACCATCATAATTAAGTAAAAATTCAGTAGTATCATTTCCATTAATTAAAAAATCTTGGATAGCTACAACTTTGTCCCATGATGATAGTGCCCCTGCTTCATTAATCACAGCGTTAGTAACATTCCTAACATAGTGACCATTGTTTGAAAGAAAGGTAGTTGGTAGATCTAGTGCATAACTTGTACTTGAGAAAGGAGTAGAATTTTGCCTAACTTCTTCATTGATTATTACTTCAGGCGCTGTTACATACAATGCCTCTATAATTCCGAAGTCTACTAGAATATCTCTGGAAAAATTAGAGAAATTTAGTCCCGCTGAGGCATCAGACCATGAAGTAAAATTCATAGAATTATGGGGTTGGATTAATTCATTATCTGGGAATACGTATCCAGATTGTTCGAATATAATCTCCCAAGGTAATGGCCCTGAGTGATTCCATAGACTTGAATCGGCAACTCCTTGAGATGTAGACCAGTCATTTGTAATCTCTGTAAATCCGTTATACTGATCATATGTGTGCCACCTCCAATAATGAGTAATTGTTGGATCCACTCCTGATGATTTGTTTGAAGCTGTAAAATATAATTCATTTTCATCAATATCATCGAATCTATTCAGTGGATTAGAATCTGAATTGAAGCAATCTATTAGCCAAAATTCCTCTGGACACTCTTCTCCATCCGGAATGCCCCCTCCATCAGTATCTGGATTACGCCAATCAGTACCAATTTCTTGTTCGATTGTATCCGGTATTCCATCTCCATCTGTATCAAGTGGATTAATATCATCGCTTGGATTATCCTGAGGATTCGTGCCATCAATATATTCTTGGCTATCAATTACTCCTCCATTGTCTGAGTCGGGATTATTCCAAAGAGTAAACCAAGGATCTAGAGTTAAATTACCACCTAGAATCCCGAATTCCATGCTGCACCCGGTTGTATTTTCAAAGTAATTATTGAGACCATCGCCATCGAAATCTAACAAATTATGACATGGTTCCAAAGGATCAGTATCATTTTGGATTTCTGAAAGATCATTCACTCCATCCCCATCTGAATCTGGATTATCGTGTAGGGATACATACCCCCATGTAGCCATTAATTCTTCCCAGTCTGCTAATCCATCTCCATCTGTATCAAAGTAATCATCATCACAATAATCTGGATTATTGGCACCTATTGTGGCATTCCAACACCATGAGCCATTAGTAATGACAATAGTGTCAACATCCTGTGGAAGTTCAGTATCTACTCCTTGTAATGTATTGGCTGGAGAAAATAGAACACCTGAATACATGAATGGAGTTCGATTTCCATCGGAATCCTGAAAATATGCCATTGGAGCACCAGATCTTCTCCAATCATCAGTATTTGGATTGATTCCTGATGTAGAATTTAATATTAATGAAGATCTTCCTGCATCCCACTCAATGATAGTAAATTCCAGTTCTGAGGTTGATCTACATGGGTCTGTATTCCGAAATAGAGAAATTTCATCGCCATCATTAATTCCGCCGCCATCAGTGTCTGATACATTCCATAATGTACAACTATTGTTTTCTTGCCAATTTTGAATTCCATCTCCATCCCAGTCTCCTTCATCATTAATTCTAGTTGGATCTGTTTCACCTTCATCAACTACTCCATTTCCGTTTAAGTCCTCTTCACCATCATCTAAAAAATCTCCATCTGAATTATTATTTCTTGGGTCGGATCCCTGAGGAGGTTCTCCATATAGTCCATTTACTTCGTTCCCATCAGAAATTCCGTCTGAATCAGTATCTAATGCTGTTGGATCTGTTAGTAATATTAGTGCCTCATATGAGTCGTTGAGTCCATCATCATCTGTATCATTGTCCATTGGATCGGTAGAAGTAATACCATCCACTTCAGCAGTAAAAATTTGACATCCACCTGGGCCTAAAAATAATATTGGATTGCATGGAGATTCGGTTGCAGTCATATTAATCGGACCTGGTCTAAAGTACTGAGTAGGTGGAAATGTTGAACCATTTCTTGTCCCCCAAGTAGGATTTACATACTCATATATGTTAATCAAACCATCTTGATCTGGATCGCCAAAGGTCCCATCTTGATTGGAATTAGATACGGGACTTAAACCATTAGCAACCTCCCATCCATCCGGCATACCGTCTCCATCTGTATCC
>LURV01000086.1:0-7130 GCA_001629205.1 Marine group II euryarchaeote REDSEA-S30_B12 | reverse complement strand
CATCATCATTAGAGCTACAGTCTAAATCTCCGTCTCTATCTCCATCATCCATATCTACTAATCCATCTTTATCATTGTCAAATGTATCAGTACAAATATTACCCCATGGATCTTCATCATAGCCATCTGAATTTGATCCTTGATTAATCTGTAGGGCCGATTCTTCATCCCAATTTCTCACTGGAACAGTTCCATTCCACCATACACCATTATCTAGTATATTAGGAGTTGATTGTTCGTCCCACCCACTTGGAATTCCATATAGATATTCAAATAAATTAGTTAGAGAATCTGAATCTGAATCGCCTGTGGAACCATCTTCTCCTGATGATGAAAGGGGATCTAAACCATACTGCCATTCCCAGCCGTCTGGCAATCCATCATTGTCTGAATCCCAATCTTGAGGTTGTGTATTAATGATGAATTCAATGCCGTAGGAAAGTCCATCTCCATCCTCATCAGTTGAAGCGAGAGCTTCCCAGATTCCAAATTGCATAGTAGCATGAGAAGATAGGAGAATCGTAGCTGTGAAAACTATGGAAGAAATAGCCTTTCTTCTGTTATGTGAAGTGTAATACTTTTTTCCTATTGTTGCCATATCATCCAGCTCTGTCTTTTGGTCCGACTAACATCTATTAAGAGAAATGGAGCGCCGTTCGTACAACTATTTTCTCATATCAGTTCTATATCATCATCTTCATATCTTTCGGTATCAATAATTTCCTCTGAAGATGTAACAGGAGGTGGTAGAGAATCATCTAAAATTTCCGATTCTTCTTCATTTTCGAGATCGGTTGAAGTTCCTGAGTTAATAGCTTCAATATATTCCATTTGGGACGCCCATCTCCTCCTATTGAACCAAAATTGTATTCCTGGAATTATCAGGAATGTAGCAAGTACCAATACTATCAAAGTAATTGGTCTTGGATTTACAATTTCACTAATTAGTATTTCAGAAATTGAAGATATTTCAACTACAGCATTCAGAGAAATCTTAGCGGTGAAGGATTCAGGAAAGCTCTGCTCCGTGTCTAGAGGTGATGCTGAAACAGAGATGGGAATTGTATCCGCATTTCGAGCAGATTCAGGAACGGTGATCAATAATGTGAATCCGATTTCATCAAATGGATCGATGACTACTAGTGGAGATTGATCTTGTCCACTTACTTCAGCTTCCCATTCTGGCTGTTCTACATCTGCTGCGAGTAATACAGTTTGAGGACTATTTCCAAGATTTTTTACTTTCATTTGAATTGAATATTGCTCTCCGGGCATTAATAGTGAATTTGGAGATACTTGGAGAATCTGTAAATCCGGAAGTTGAGATTCAATATCAAAAGTTATTGGCAAGTCAAAATATCTTGGATCTACATCTTCAGTGTCTTCTATAACTCTTAGATAAATTGTATGATTGCCAGAAATAACTTGATCTGTCAGAGTTGCAGTGACGAATAATTCTGTAAACTCTCCAGATCCTAATGACAATCTGGGAACTACATCTCCATCAGAATCTCTAATATCAAAATCCCATTGTCCATATGCCTGATTCAAATCGAGGTTTTTCTTCAATGAAGATGGATCTTGTATTAGCCAATTCACAGCAGGTTGATCAGACATACTATTGGTAATTCTAGTTCTGAACTCTAATTCTGGTCGTTCCGAATCGGGCGAGCATAATGATACTTTCATGTACCCGAGAGGAGTTCCGTCGCAATCTTGAGATACTTCAGCTCTAATTCCAAATGTCCTCTGAACTGTGAAAGTAACCAAAGACTTGAGAGTGGAGTTCCCTTCACTTACTACTTCAAGTTGAATTTCTCCTATATCCGAATCTTCCCTATCTAAACTTGGTTTTATCTCCAATCTTAGTTCTGCAGTTTGAAATCTTGGTAAATTGACTCCCTCTGGTGGATAGTGAAAAGTACCATCCCCCGGATCTTCCAAAATTTGTTCATTGGTTGTATTATCAAAGAAACGAAATAGAGATTTTGATCTTTTTAAAACGTCAATTCTAAATGAATCGGCATCAAATCCAGAATTAAATATCTCTAGTATGAATGGACTGAATTCATCATGATTTACAAATCTTGGAATTGTAGAATCGATTGATCCAGGCCTTGATGAATTTGCTATTGGAATCTTATGATCTTCTGACCATATAGATACTACAGGTGGTTGATAAACTTCAGTTTTCTCTACGTTGTAGACTATTTCATCCGTATCAACAAACGTCTCCAAACCATCCACTAGTCCTTTTGCTGATACTCTAATTGTAAGTTTTGAAGGAGTACCGGTTAAATCGCTAGGTGCAGTAAGGAATACAGTTGCAAATACAGTCCTACCTCCTGATTGTATTTCATAACCACCTGGAGAATCTACTTCAACCAACCAAGAGCTAGATAGCTGAGTCTTTAATTCTACTTCGGCTGTAATAGATTTACTTGAGTCGCCTATATGTTTTATTTCTAGTTCAATAGTAGTAACTTGATCTGGAGCTACATATGCTATTGACCTATCTCCTTGATCTTTGACAGAAATTCCCCATTCATTCATAGTTATCTTTTCATGTTCTATAGTAACTTGGTTTCCTTGAATATCAGTTACTCTAAGCTCTACTGAATATTCACCAGAAGGTAGACCACTGGGGTAATTCCAGATATAGGTACCAAAAATACCATTGTTTGAATCTTCTATCCCTTCGTCAGATCCAGTGATTCTGTCATCTACTCTGTAGATTCCATCTGGATCACGGACAAATAATTCTACCATCTTTATGTCATAACGGCCGAATGCACTCTGAACATCTATTGAAAATTGCATTTTTGTTTCATCTTCTATATCATTCGGATACCAATCTAATTTCGATCCTTCTGCAATCTGAGCTCCTTTTCGCTGAACCTTGATGATAGTATCTGATAATGCATTTCCATCTACTTCTATGCTAGAATGCCTATTATCACCTGAAATCTGATTCCAAGCGATCTCGGCCTCACAATTTGAAAATAATCCATCATTACACCCACTCATTGTAGCTGTAACTTTTACTTCCAGTTGTTCATCCTTCTGGATTGTAAACATCTGGTCAGAACCGATAGATATGTCGAAACTTTCGTAGTCAAAGTCACAAGAATTTTGAAAACTTGATTCACAAACTGTGCCATCCCAGTTAGTTTTACCTATTTCACCTGAAGGAGTTTCAATTGAAATTGTCCAATCTACTCCAGATTGAGAAGGTCCAGTTGCCTTCATGAATAAATTAACAGTTACGAAAAAAGAGTCTTCAGAGGCAAATTTTCTCCCAAAAAAGTCCATGGATGAAAGAAAATCATTTGTCTTAAACTCTATATCTTGATCTAAGGCACTTTGGGACTCTTGACCGCCCGATTCGGGTATCTTTGTTGTAATTAGTCCATCCATATCTGATTCATTTGCGGTAGAAAAATAAAGAGAATACAGGTTTGTTTCCGAAGGACTAGAATATTGAAATCGATCATCTTGTTGTAGTTCGACATTTATTGATGAAGTGACTAATGTCGGGAAGAAGAATAATGCAGTTATAACAAATGCGAATAAAGCTTTTCGGACTTTGTAATCGGGGTTTGATTCTTTTTCCACGTCTTCCCGCCACATTCGAGATGTTAAAGGATTGGGGGAATAAGAGTAGCATATGCATCGATTTTCTTACAATTTGGTATTATCCGAGTGAGCGCTCGATTGAAAGGTAATTACTCACTAGGATAGGTTGCAGGGGTACCCGAGTGGTCAAAGGGGCCGGACTTAAGCTCCGGTGCGAAGAGCTTCGTGGGTTCAAATCCCACCCCCTGCACCAAACAAAATTATTTGGATTTAGTAACTAAACATCCTAGATTACCTGAAATTCCTGGGATTTCTAATTTACTTATTCTTACCGAAGCAGCTTCAATATTATTGTGTTCAAGTAATTTTTCGATGAGAGTATTAGCGATAGTTTCTAGCAATTCATACCTTCTATTTAATAATACAGAATCCAAGGATTGTTTCAAAAATTCATAATTCAAGAAGTCTGGAGAATTAGTATCTTGAGAATTTTCACTAACTACAACTATAACATCGAACTTTACTGATTGTTTGATTCCCTTTTCATATTCATGTATGCCTACTTCAATTTCTCTTATTTCTTCTTCGAGAAATAAAATTGTTGACTGATTAGATATAATGGAGTCTAAATCCTTGATAGTTTTGATTAAATCATTCATACTATTCCTCAGTTTCGAAAACTATGTCACGTTTTCTTGAAAGTAGGCGCTCACCGCAATCTACAAAAATTGTTTGGCCGGTAATTGATTTATTATTCATGAGAAAAGTAACTGATTCCGCTATTTCATCAGGGGTTGGCCCCCTGCCCAAGGGAGATTGTTTCTGTGCCTTAATTAATCCAGAATCTGTTTGATCGGGGCTTGCTAAGGTATGCCCGGGAGCAACAGAATTGATTCTGACCCTGGGTGCCAATCCTAAGGCTAAGGCATTGGTCATACCCATCATTGCAAATCTTGATGCGGTGTAAGAAAGATAATCAGGATTGGGTGATGCAATCTTTTGGTCTGAGATGTTCACAATACTTCCTTCATTATTTTCAGATAATTGATTCATTAGACTATTGATTAGGATAAGTTGCGATTTTCCATTTACAGACATGTGTAAATCCCATTTATTTTTTTCAAAGTTTGATATATCATCGTATTCAAAAACTGATGCATTGTTAATTAGTCCTTGGATTTCTCCTATTTTCTCATTTGCACGATTTATCATTGTACTAGTTGACAGTTCGTCTGAAAGATCGCAGTGAACAATGCTCGAAGATACTCCAAAAGTTTCTATTTCTTCTGCCACACTCTGTGCTTCATTTTTAGACTCTCTATAATGTACTACAACCGAAAAACCATTTTTTGCTAGATTCATACATATTGCTTTTCCAATTCTTTTGGAGCCGCCCGTGACTACTACCGTACCCTTGTTCATGTTACGCCCAATAAGTCTGTAGATATTACCCATTGTATCAGTGATTAATTACAAACCTAATAGGATAATGGTTAATGTCCATTGTTCTCACGGTGTATTAATGGGGACGCGCCTTCCAAATCTAGATGACATAATATTGTCAAATCAAGTTTGTGGAGGGGGCGTTAGTTTGAGTTCTAAAGAAAAAAGGAAGAAGCTCCGAAAACGTCTTCCAAATTGGTTTAAGACTTCATTACCAATAGGGGAATCACAAGTTCGTTACAACGATACCAAGGACAGTGTTAAAGAAAATAATCTAAATACAGTCTGCGAAGAAGCTAGATGTCCAAATATTCACGATTGTTGGGGGAGAGGTACTGCCACATTTATGATAGCCGGAGAAGTTTGCACTAGAGGTTGTAGATTTTGTGCTGTTGGTACAGTCAAAACTCCTCCAGCTTTGAATAAAAATGAGCCTTATGAACTAGCAGAAGCAGTTTCAAAAATGGGAATTAATCATGCAGTCATTACAGTGGTAAATAGAGATGACTTGCCTGACGGTGGAGCCAATCACTATAGAAGATGTATAATTGAAATCAATAAGAAATCTCCTGAAGTCGGACTAGAGTTGTTATGTTCGGATTTAGATGGTAATATGGAAGCTTTAGCTAACCTACTCAAAGATATTCCATTAAGTGTATTTGCTCATAATGTAGAATGTGTACCTAGACTCGATTCAAAGGTTAGAGATCCTAGGGCGTCATTTGAACAATCAATAAATATCCTAAAGGAAGCAAAAAGAATTAGGCCCGATCTGAAGATAAAATCGAGTATCATGGTGGGATTGGGAGAAACCAACGAAGAGGTTACCGATGCTATGAAATTATTGAGGGATGCTGGAGTGGAAATGATTACTATAGGCCAATACTTACAACCTGGAGATAGGCACTTGCCAGTAGATAGATTTCCTGAACCTCATCAGTTTGCAAAATGGGATAGCGAGGCAAGAAGTTTAGGATTCAAAGCTGTAGCCAGTGGTCCTTTAGTTAGATCTAGTTACAGGGCTGGATTATTGCGGGAAGAAGCGGAAGGGGGGATCCCTGTAGTGACCAGAGAATCAATGGGTTCTGCGATTAGTGAGCTAAATTTAGTTGAATAGAGGTGATAAAATAGTAAAAAAGGATGATGAATCACTTAATATTCCTACAGCGCCATTTAGACCGGGAGATGAGGCTAATTTTGATGAGTGGCCTTGGTCTCCAGAAGACTTTGTTAGGCCTGATCCGGGAAAATGTACTGCTGAGGATACAATGATAATGGCTAAGGGATTGGTGAGAGTCTTGGGTAACGACAATAAGGCTTCTGGTGAATGGAATCCTAGACTAGAACCAGAATTTCTGATTTCTGGATTAGAATACATGGTTAGACTTAGAATTTTTGATGATAGAATGATGAAGATGCAACGAACTGGTAAATTATCATTCTACATGAGATCTTTTGGTGAAGAATGTGTTGCAATAGCACAAACTATGGCATTGAAAGAAGATGATTGGATTTTCCCAACATATCGTCAACCTGGAGCTCAATTTGTAAGGGGAAGAGATATGGTTAGTATGATCTGTCATTGTATAGGAAATATAGAAGATAATATCAAAGGTAGACAAATGCCTGTACATTATTCTTACAGAGATGGGAGGTTTATTTCGGTCTCAAGTCCGGTTGGAACTCAGTTTAGTCAAGCTGTGGGGGTTGCAATGGCATCTCAGTACAAGGGCTTGGATGAGGTGACAATTACGTGGATTGGGGACGGTGCTAGTGCAGAGGGAGATTATCACTATGCATTGAATTTTGCAAGTATCTTCAAGGCACCTGTAATTCTAAATGTAGTGAATAATCAATGGGCAATATCTACTCATGCCAATTTTGCTACACAGATTGGTGAGTTTGCCTCTAGAGGAATTCCCTATGGAATTCCTTCGATTAGAGTAGACGGTAATGATTTTTTAGCGTTATTCTCAGTTACTAAGTGGGCAAGAGAGAGAGCTTCATTAGGCATGGGTTCTACACATATTGAAGTATTGACATACAGAGCTGGGGCACATAGTAGTAGTGATGACCCGAGCCGATATAGGCCGAGTGATGAGCACTTGAAA
>LURV01000085.1 GCA_001629205.1 Marine group II euryarchaeote REDSEA-S30_B12 | reverse complement strand
GAATCTATATGTAGTCCATGAATCGCATCTTTCCCCTGGATCTTGATCAGTTAACATAAAGCAAGCATCAATCATGTAATTTCCTGGAGAAAGAGGTTTTTCTGTCGACCATGTGTATATCGTTCTATTAGCTTGTCCAATAGAGGTTCCATGAGGGATTTCAAAATGATCAAGCCAAATATCTTCTTCGAAGTAGCCATGGTGCATTTCTTCCCATTCCACTGGACCAATAAGTTCCAAAACCTGTGCTGCGAAATCTGTAACTCCCCAAGGAGAAATAGGAGTTAATTCAATTCTAGCCATTCTATTTTGATCTAGGAGGACATTTAACTCAGTTTCAATTAAATCTCCATGAAGTATTAGTCCTGATCTCATATCATAAGTGCCCCACCATAAAATCCCGGCAAGAGCGCATTCATGCCTCACATCAATAGAAAATTCGATAACATCGCCTGGGCTCATAGTGGCGTTTATTCCTGTAATAAATACTGAGAAAAGATGTGCATCAGTTCTATCACTACTCATAACAATTGAATTAGTTTCTTCTGTGAAAAGTTGAACCCCTCCAAAACTAACAGAAACAATAAATTGGGTCTCTGAACCTGCTGGTGTACCTGAAATGATATTTGTAAGTGAGCATAGATTACTTTGGGATTCCAATGAGGCGAATAACTGTACTGTCATATTCCCTTCAAATCTCAGAGCCTCTTGAACTGGAGTACTTTGGGCTGTAACTATTGTTTGATCAACTGAGGCTGTTTTTGAGAAAGATGTCCTTCCCGTAGGCAATCCAGTAATGGTAGTCCAATTCCGATCCAGATATTGTGAGTCTTCATCCCCCTTAAGGAAAACCATATGCTGTTCGGGATAGTGATAGTCTGATCCGGGACCATCATATAACTGATTATTTTGAGCATGTGAGTTCAATGAAAAGGATGCCAGTGAAGAGATACAAATAAGCAAAAACACTATTGTTTTTATTTTTTGATTATGTTGTAAATGACTTTTTTCGGACATATGAAACCTCACAGAAATCTACTTGCTAAAATTATGGCAATCAATGCCCCAGATATAGTCGATAGAAAGTTTACACTATGTTTTCCTAAATATCCTCTATTCTCCAAAATTGCTCCTAAAATTGAATCTATTTGGCAACCAATCCATCCCACTAGTGTTACCACTATGAATAAAAATACTGGAGAAACAGATTCGCCATTGAATGCACCAAGGATTGTTGATACTACCGAAATTAAAAGACCGCCATAAAATGCTGCAAGAGTGCCAGTAGGAGACATCCCTCCATTAGTTCCTGCAGGAACTGATTCGAGCGTAGTAATTATTCTGGTTCTAGGATCCAAGCTCCCTATTTCTGATGCTAAAGTATCTGAAGCTGCTACAGAAACACAACAACATAACACCAAATATGACCATTGATGACCGCCGATCAAAAAATCGGTGATTGCTACGATACTAGCCACTCCACCGTTAGCTAATACATTCTTCCAACCTCTAACTCCTGCATTTGCTTCTTCTGCTGATATTCTTACCTTTTCCTCGAATCTCCATTTAGTAGCAATTGATCCAACAATCAAAAATGTCATCACGACAATTAACCATGTCCAATGGCCCATCAAAGAAATAATCATTCCAATTGTGAATGCAGCTAATAAGCCACCATTATCTAATAAATCTTTGATCTTTGATAATAACAAAAGTATTGAAATTAATATGAATGAAATCATCGGGTCATTGGTGAACTCGGCCATATTAACAGGCATCTGTACATAGCTGATGTCATGAACATTCGGTTAATTCGTAATCAAGAATCTTCATTATGATATACTCTGATAATCGAGAGATTTAATTCCCCTTAGAAGCCTTCTAGCGATGAATAATATTGAAGAAATTAGTATTAATAGCCAAAATAGGGATAACAGATTAATCCAAATTGAATCTAGCCCTAAAGAATTGAGAAATGATTCAGTCAGGACTAACGAGCCATTCCAAAACGAATGCCCTCCTATTGATATTCCCAGTGCGGGCAATATTCCTTTAGGGGAGAGTAATATTGGTTTGTTAAGTTTAGAATAGACTTTTTCTTCCCCAAAAAAGAATTTTTGTACATCTGTGTTGAGCTCTGATTTACTGAACATTTCTGAGTCTTCCGATTTAGAATCTATCCACCAAGTATCATCTATTTTCGAATCTTCGTTGATATCACTATGTAAGAATTCATTTCCTTGAGTAATATCAAACCCTAGATTAGAAGCTAATTCTTTAGCTTTCTCTGAAATTGGACTAAAGTTCCTTGTTATTCTAGACTGAAAGTTTTGATTTGTTGCTAACCACCCAATTGCCGTTCCGGAGATTGCCGTCCAAACTGCATGTCCAGGAATAGAGCCTATTCCTCGAATCAAAATGGTTGTTGTTGCTGATACAATACCATTACTAAATGAAAATGCGATGTATTGAATATTTTCTATTAATGCAAAACCTAGTCCCACTGTAAATCCAATTTGAAATCCTTTTCTAGGACCTTTAATAGTGGGTAGAAATATTGCAACAGCTATGACTTTAGAAATTTCCTCTCCAAAAGGTGCAACTATGGCCATTAGTAAAAAATCTTGTATCCACGTAGGGAATGATGATGGAATAAATTCAGGTGCAACTAGTGAATTTATTATTACCGCAGGAAAAGCTGATGCCATGCCAGCAATTAACCATGCCTCTGCTTCTCTTCTTTTAGTTGGTAATGATATGTAATCTGTAGAAGTAGCCCACCATGCTAAAACTGGAAGGGAGAATCCGATTAACCATAGAAATATTGCTGCAAAAAATAAAAATGCCGAGTCGCTGAAAAAAAATGTTAGGAATATTGCGGCTATAATAGTAAATGTAAACAAACTCCATAATTGCCTAGATGGAGGCATTAGAAGAATTTCATCATCTCTAATTATGAATCGACTGTATCTTGTCTTTTGTTTAGTGTGTAATGAGCCACCTCTTGGTAAAGCATGGATATTACTGCCATTTTTATCCAATGCGGCGATCTGTAAGTGAATTAATTTTGGTCGATGAATCGTAAATATTACTATCATAAGTGGCAGGCTACATAGGCCACCAGCTAGAATAGAATTTGGAGAAAGTTGAGAAATTCCTAAGAAAATGAAAAATATAGTATTCATCAAAAGAAATGCTGGTAATACCGTTATTAGCATACTTAGATATATTTTCCAAGGAGATATTTGTCTGGAAATTTGGAGATTGTCGGGTGGTTCAGAAAGTTCTTTGGGTTTTAAAATCTGAAATCTACGATTAAGAGAATCGACTATTAATTGTGAGCCTTGGTCTAATGTATTTTTCATGTAAACACCTAGTGCCACTCAGATCGCCCATCACTCTTGATACCTGATGTATCCGGTGCGGTTCCTCATCACTGTGGCAATTTACGGAATGATTATGCATTTTGGAACTTGTTGTTGATTACAAAAAAGCAAAGTACTAATGATAAAGATTTTCGGGGTAGATTATGGAGTGTACAATTCTGGGTGCCGGAGTATCTGGACTTTCATGTGCAATCGAGTTATTGAAGTCAAAAATTGATGTTAAGATTTTATCTAAAGGCCGCAGTCCAAATACTGTCTCTGACATAGCTGCCGCGGTATGGTACCCTTTTCTTGTGGAGCCAGTAGTTAAGACTGACAAGTGGAGTGTAGAAACGTATTATGAATTAATCAAATTGATGAATGATTTTCCTGAGTCGGGGATTTCGATGAGGAAGGGAAGAGAGTATTTGAGAGATAAGAGGGAGCCACCGGGCTGGAGTGAAGACATCAAACATTTTAGAATACTTGAAATCGGGGAAATTCCTGATGAGTATATTTTTGGTTGGGAGTTTGAAGTTCCTGTTATTGAGATGCAAAAATATATGCCTTGGTTAGAAAGTAGAGTTTTTTCATTGGGTGGTACTATTGAAGAAATGAGTTTTGACAGAATAGATGATGTTGAAGAAAATATGATTATCAATTGTACTGGATTGGGGGCAAGAGAAATTTGCAACGATCTTGAGCTAGTTCCTGTAAGGGGGCAAGTTTTGTATCTAGATCAAGATCCAATAATTGGTCATTTTGATCAGCAAAAGGAAACTTTGGCTTACACAATTCCCAGATCTGATGTTACAGTATTAGGTGGGACTGCTCAGATGGACGATTATACTGAAATTCCCAGAGAAGAAGACAGTGAAGAAATATTGAGGAAATGCGAATTGATGTGGCCCGATTTAGATCGAGAAAAAATTATTGGCATTGGAGTTGGACTTCGCCCTTCCAGAAATGAGTTGAGATTAGAATATGAACATGTAAATGATAAACATATCATACATAACTATGGTCATGGAGGGGCTGGAGTTACATTATCATGGGGTTGTGCTACTGAAGTAATGCGGCTTATTCGGATGCATATGCCATCTTAGTTGTACTAATTACTGCAGCTCCAATTTTGTATGGATCTCCATTTGATGATGGTCTCCTATCTTCCAATCTACCACACCAGCCATCCTCAACTGTTCCTATTGGAATTCTAATTGAAGCTCCTCTATCGGAAACTCCGTAAGAGAATTCATCTATGGATTGCGTCTCATGAAGTCCAGTAAGTCTCTGTTCATTATGTGCACCATAAACATCCATATGTTTCTTTATGTTTCTTCCGAATTCTTCACAAACTTGATTGAAAATATTCTCATCGCCACATGTTCTTAGGGTGGAATCTGAGAAATTCACATGCATTCCTGAACCATTCCAATCTGTAGCTCCGAGAGGTTTTGGATGCCAATTGATTGATAGGCCATATTTCTCAGCGTTTCTCTCTGCTAGATATCTTGCAACCCATACCTCATCACCTGCATTCTTTGCGCCTTTAGCGAATATTTGGAACTCCCATTGGCCAACAGCAACTTCTGCGTTTATTCCTTCGACATTAAGTCCGGCATCTAAACACATATCTAAGTGGGCCTCAATGATATCTCTTCCGGGAGTTTGATCTTTTGGAAAGCCAAGAGGGAGATTTGTTTCTGGATCCCATAAGAAATATTCCTGCTCATAGCCGAACCAAAAATCATCGTCATCTTCATCTATAGTAGCCCTTCCATTGGTAATATGAGGAGTTCCATCTGCATTGAATACCTCACACATTACTAGATATCCATTTATTCTGTCAGGATCGGGATATATGGCTACTGGCTTCAAAAGACAATCAGAAGAACCTCCCTCTGCTTGAAGTGTGGAGCTTCCATCGAATGACCACATCTTACAATCTTCTAATTTGCCAGAGAAATCGGTCTCTATCATAGTCTTACTTCGAAGACTCTGTGTTGGTTCAAATCCATCTAGCCATAAATATTCTAATTTTGACTTAGTTTGTTTTAGATTATTTTTTTCAGTTCTTTTTCTGATACTATCCATAAAGTGTTGCGGAATAAATACGGTTTATAATGTGAACGTATGATTAATATTATTCAGTAATAATCTAATTAATTATTATTTTTTTATATAATAATGAACACATGTTCATAAATTTAAATATTTTTTGATTTTTTGAAGAATTTCGAAAAGAATGATTTATTTATTTTGATTCAATTGAACAATTATTCATTTTTTGGTTTACAAGTTCTATTGGTGGACGTGCCGAGATTTGAACTCGGGGCCTCTTCCATGCCAAGGAAGCGCGCTTCCAAGCTGCGCCACACGCCCTTATGTCGTGTGATAGATAACGGCCATTTAAGGGGGATGGGTTTGTACAACAGTCATGAGGAAGGATAAATTGGAGGCTCCCTTTCTAAAATATCTAGATAAGGAATTGACTTTGGAGTGGTTGCCTGATGATGAATCAAGATTGGGTTTGACTAGATTTGAATTAGAAGCAAACGAACTGTATAGACGTAGGAGATTAAATGCTCCACCCGGTAAGATAACAATTGGATTAAATTCTATTTTAGTTGATGATAATAAATTATTACAGCACACTCTCGCTCATGAAATTCTTCATGCAGCTGGATTACTGGATCATGATGGGATACATAGTAAAATTGTGAGGAAAGTAGCTCCTCCACCAAAACTGAAAGAATCCATAGTTTTGAAGAAGATAAGGCAAGAAGTATTAGCTGGACTGCCCGAGAGGCAGTGGATTTGTGGCAGTTGTGGATTTACTTGGGAGAGGAAGAGAGTTACAAGACCGACAAGGTGTCCAAAGTGTGCAAAACCGTTCAAAGCATAGTGCAAGTTCTTGAAAGATAGGCCCTCGGGAGGGGTGGGGCGATTGGTGTAGTCTGGATATCATGCTGGCCTTCTAAGCCGGTGACACGGGTTCGAATCCTGTATTGCCCACCAATAAAAGAATTAGTGATGCACACGAATTGCTAAAATATATGACCAAGTTCGGAAGAACGAATTAGATAGGAGATGATTTCCAAATGAAGAGAGGTTCCCGGGCTTGGAAAAAGCAAGGGAAGCAACGCTGGAAATGGAGAAAAAAGAAGTTGCGAAGAAGAAAGGCGGCAAGGAAAAGAGCAAAACAGATTTAATTTATCCTTTATTATTTTGTACTTAATTTTAATAATTATCCACCTGATGAAACGACAATTAGTTCGAGTTCTATATCGCCACTGATTATTGTTGTATGGGGTATTATCTTATCTCCATATATTGCTAAAACTGTAGAAGATGGAATTTTTAATTTATTTAATATTTCATCGACAGAAATATCGTTGTCGAAAAATAATTCTAGAATTTCTCCTTGATATTTGATAGTAACTTTCACACCCCTCGGACACTGAGCATACTTATGTTTGATTCTATCATGGGATATGTATGGCCGAGATCGCATAGCCCGGTATTGCGGTGGATTCGAAATCCACTGTCCTATGGACGCGGGGGTTCAAATCCCTCTCTCGGCGCCATCCTAAAAATCTAAATTTTCTGTAGAATTCTTTAACGTAATTACCTTTGTACCTGGTCCGATTCTAATCTGTGGCCTTCCAGCCCATTCTCCTACTTCTCCGTTAAGAATCGCAATATCATCGCCCCTAGATATGGATGCAGCAGACACAGGAATGAATTGTTTGAATGCTACTGAAGCTGCAGATCCAGAAGTATCTACAATTGAAAATGCCCATCGGTGTATATCAATTCCATTTGGAAACGCATCAATAGACCATACTCTACCTACAATATTTACTCTAGTCTCAACATCAACTATGGGATAGTGTTCACCTTTTTTAGGTAAAGAAATGGAAGATTTATTATCTAATTCTATATTTAGCTGGCCTCTCCAGATTGAAGGTAAGCCATTTTTTATGATGATTCTAGTATTAGTTGATAGTGATCGAGTAACATCTACTGGACCGCCTAATCTATGATTTTTTACTCTAGCTCTGTCATATCCATCTTGTAAATTAAAACTCAGTTCGAGTGATTTATCCTTTTGAATATTAGGTCCCACTAGTCCAATGACATTTCCAGTAACAGAAACTCTAGATTTGATATCACCTATTTGTGTAATTTTCCATGGATGTCCTAATCTTTCAATTCGAGATTCGATTGGGAGTTTAACATCATACTCAGAACCTTCACATATTCCTTTGTAGTCACAACTTACACATCTTTCTCTAGAATCTGGGTGGGTAGGAATCTCTGCTGGTTTACCACCTTTTTCAAAAATTCTCAACGGTGATGGATGTGGTAAACAATCAGATTTTTGAATATCTACGGTCAAAATTTTATTGTAAAGATTTTTCAATTCTGAACCAAGTGATACTAAATCTAATTCATTAGGAATTTCTACATTTTTAACATTTGGAGCTCCCAAATACCAAATTTCTAGAGATTTTACTGTTTCAGTTCTCTCATGAGTTTCCCACCACAGCCATCCATATATCTTCAATTGATCTAGATAATTACCTGACCTATCTCCCTTTCCAACTGAGGCCTTCAAATCTACAATTTTAATTAATCCGGACCAGGAATAAACCAAATCATATTCTCCCTGAAACCATTCTTCTGGATGTACGGAAGTGTGTACGAATGATTTTGCATCTGGATCTACAAACCATGGTCGAGAAATTTCCCAAGCCTCAGCCCATGAAATTTTTCCTGACTCTACTGAAGGGTGAGGAACTTCCCAAATTCTTGGAAAACCATCCGGAGGTGGCCAATAACTCCTCTTCCCTTCTCTCCAAGATTGTAAATTTGGTCCACCTTCATTTTCCTTACACAAAATGACTTCCTTCATGTGTAACTTTATTGCTGAAATAACCATTTTTTCGGCTTCTAAGTAACTTATATCTGATATTGAACCTTTTTTTCTAGAGGACGACTCCCATTCTTTTACTGCACTATCCCAACAATGTGGGAAGTGAAATTTTCCCCTTTTAGTGGCCCATTTTTCTAAATCTACTTCATTTTTTGGAAATTCTGTTTTGTCGAGAGGTTTCAATTTAGGTCCAATCCAATTAGTACTTTTATCTAAATCTGGAGACCCAGAATCATCAAGTGGAGTTTTCATTGATATTTCTGAGTCGTCACTGATAAAAGCTGGAGACTCTCTTAGAACTCTGCATACACACTCTTCAACAGCAATTCCCCTGAGTATTTGTGGTGGCAATGGCGATTTTAATTTCTCTTTCCAACCGTAATACCAAATCCTTGGACAGTTTTTCCAAGCCACTACTTGAGATGCAGATAGTCTTTTGAATGAGTCAATTTTTTCACTCCCAAGAATAGGTCGCCTAACTGGCATGTAAGGTCAAGTGAGAAGGAGACCTATCAACTTGCCCGAGTATTCCTCTTCAATAATTATTTAATCTAACTTCAGTAACTTCTAGCCTCTCATGGGTAGGTAATACTTCAATCATTGAAATTGGAGCATTAATTATTTCAGAAATTTCTTCTGCTAAAACGAGCGGAATTTCAATTCTCTTATTTTCTGGGTCCCATAGAATAAATGATTTTGGCAAACCCGTATATTCCGCAATCTCATTTATCCATTCTTTTTTAGTTTCATCACTGGAAGTAATCGCTCCAAAAATTAATGTCCCATCCTCTGTTAAGACTTCATGAGGAAATATATTCGCCTCTCCTCTTCTAAGAAATCTACGCCTTAGTTGTCCAGCATCTTTGTATACTGCTGTACAGAATTTTAGATGGAAACCATATGACTGTCTAATATTCGAATCGATAGGGTCTGGAATTCCCTCTTCTGCGGCCATTATTCTAGACTTCAACTTAAGAGCTAATTCTGATGAACCTGCAGCACCTGCAGTGATTTCCGTCGATAAATTAAATCCTCTAAGTTCCATATTATCATGATTTCCTACTGTTATCTCAAGTTCATTTAGATTGAGAAAAGAAATTTTGAATTTTCGCAGTTCTTCAAGTAGTGAAAAAAGAATTTTTTCTTTATCCGGCTCGCATGGAATTTCCACTCCAGTTACTATTCCAGCATCATGGCATGCCTCTATAGTATCAAGATATCTTTCACTATTTAGATCTAGAAAATGGAATCTGATTTCATCTAATCCTGCATTTGCGAAATCTAAAGCATATTCTGGATTAAATGGAATACTTGTATACAT
>LURV01000084.1 GCA_001629205.1 Marine group II euryarchaeote REDSEA-S30_B12 | reverse complement strand
GTACAGCTTTATGGAGTAGATGATGCTAAAGAAAAAGTTGTTTTAGATCCAATGAAGATTGCCACATTGGAGTATGAAAGAAATCGAATTCCTATAGATATTGATCCGCATATTGATGGTGAGTGATTCTAAGGCTTTCTAGGATGTTGGTGTTACTTGCTCGGAAGAGACAGTGTTAGGAGTCTAGCTCCAATAATGATATTACTGACGTTTATAGTAATTATTCTTGGAGGTATCATCAGAATTTATGATGCCGGTGAATCTTGTCCTGATTGGCCTAAATGTTTTGGAACATGGGGATTTGATATTTCTGAAGAGGATCAAGGGATATGGTATGAAGAAAATCCTAATGAGATAGACTCAAGGGGTTCTTCTCATAGATATACCACTTTCCAAATATTTACAGAATGGATTCATAGATTTGTGGCGGGAGTGATATTAGGTCCATTGGTACTATTTAATAGGTGGTTAGCAAGCAGAGAAGGCCGAAGTTCTGAAGTAAAATTTGCTTCTACTGTAGCTGTAATTATGATAATTATTCAAGGAATGATAGGGTGGTTAACAGTTAGGATGGATAACGAAAATTGGAGTGGAGTAATTCATCTAGGAAATGCTCTATTATTTACACTCAGTTTGATTTGGGTTTGGGTAGCTGCGATGAAAGAAGAAGGGAAATTAATAAATTTGTTTCGTTTAGATGAAAAATATAATTCTAAATGGAAAGCTAGACTATTTTGGATGTCATTTGGAACCTTAATCACTCTTTTTTCTGGAACATTCGTATCCACTACACCAGGAGCAAATCTAAGTTGTGGAGTCAATGGTTTATTTGATTCGTGGCCACTATGCAATGGGTATTTTGCAGAAAGGGTTGAAAATATTGTTGATCATTCGCAAATGATACATAGGTGGTTTGTAGTTTTTATGCAGATAGCTTTATTCTGGCTTTCATATAAGATATGGGAAGAAACCTCGGAAAGTAATTCTGATGGTAATTTAAGATTCTGGATTTGGAGTAGTACTGGAGTGTACTTTACAAATATCCTAATGGGTGCGTTTTACGTTCTCTCTTGGACATTGGATAACGGGCATATCGAAATTCTATCCCTAATTCATCTACTATTCGCTGCTACATCATTTCTACTGTTGGCAACTGCATCATTATTATTGACGTTAAACACTAAAAAAGAAATGAAGTACAGCGCATCGAAAACGTGAAATCTGGTGGTTTTTTTGAGTATAGTTAATTCTTACTTGGCATTAACTAAACCTAGAGTAGTAGTATTACTCCAAATCACAGCTCTTTGTTCTGTACTGGTTCATGATTTATTCGGTGATTCTATTGGCCTATCAACTGGTGAAACAATGGGAATCGTCTTTGTTGGTGGATATCTAACTGCGGGTGGAGCAAATGCAGTTAATATGTGGTACGACAGAGATATAGATCCACTGATGATTAGAACCTCATCAAGGCCGATTCCAAGAGGTGATGTTTCTCCTGCCAAAGCATTATTTTTTGGTATATTCTTAAGTTTAACTGGGATAATTTGGTTCCTAATGCTGTCGAATGAAGTTGCTGCCTTCTGGGCACTTTTTAGTATTCTATTCTATGTATTTATCTACAGTTTTTGGTTGAAAAGATCCACCGTCCAAAATATCGTTATTGGTGGTATTGCTGGTTCTACTCCTCCAGTAATAGGATGGGCCGTTGCAGAATCTAATCTATACATAAATTTTGAATCGATTTCATCATTCTTACTTTCATTATTTGATCTTGGGAGTTCTATACCTTGGATGATGTTTTTATTGATTTTTCTCTGGACTCCGCCCCATTTTTGGGCTCTAGCACTTTTTCGTTCTAAAGAATATGAAAAAGTTGGTGTACCAATGATGCCTGGAATTAAAGGTGCAGAAAGAACTATTTCAGAAATGAAAATTTATTCAATACTATTAATTCTGTTGTCTTTGTTTTTCCCATTTTCTTATGGATTAGAATATACATCTGAGGAATTTTATTTTTTGGGGGGTTTTGCATTATTTTTTAGTTTTCTTTATGCGAAAACAGTTTGGGGAATAGATATTTACGAAGATTTGGATCAAAAGGGGGCAATTCCATCTGCATTGCATTCATTTCTTTTCTCAATGAAATATTTAGCAATAATATTCTTCTTATTAGTTGCAATTAGTGCAGAAACAATTGGGATGATATTATTTTTTGTTGGTATATCTATAATGTTCTTCAATGAAAATGGATATTTATCATTTGAAAATGAGTAATTTTTAACTCTAATTTACGATGGCTTCAAACCTGCTTCGTCCCATGGATACATATTGAGTGAGGGGTTAGCATGGAAGAGGATAACTTAATTTTTGATTGGAATAGTGTTGATTATGAAATAATTAGGAATGAGAAACAACATCCTCATGATTTGTGGTTTGATGATGAAACCTTGAGGGATGGTTTACAGAGCCCTACTGCTAAAAACCCCTCAATAGAGCAAAAAATTGAATTAATTGATTTCATGGAGAAATTAGGCATTCAAAAGGTAGATTTGGGACTTCCGGGAGCAGGTCCCCAGCATATTGGTCATATAGACGAGATGCTGGAGCATATGGGAAATATGGATTATAAACTTAGGCCAGGATGCGCAGTAAGAACTGTCATTTCTGATATAGAGCCTTTAGTAAATCTTCAAAGTAAACATGAAAGAGAAATTCAGGCTAGTGCTTTCCTTGGAACTAGTCCAATTCGTCAATATGCTGAAAACTGGACTATGAAAAAAATCCTTGAAACTGCTGAGAATGCTGTAACCTATGCGATAGATAATGATATTCCGGTAATGTTTGTTACAGAAGATACAACAAGAAGTAAGCCTGAAGATATTAAAAATGTATATTCTAGAGCCTTGGAATTAGGGGCTGATAGACTGTGTATTTGTGACACATGTGGTCATGTTACTCCTAACGGAGTAAAAAAACTACTATCTTTTATTCAAGAAGAGGTAATTCCTGACTCTGGAGTGAAGCGTAGAGATATTGAAATCAATTGGCATGGACATCAAGATAGGGGCCTTGGTGTTGCAAATAATATTGCGGCATATGAATCTGGAGCTGATGTGATTCATGGAACAGCTCTAGGAGTAGGAGAAAGGGCAGGAAATGCCCCTTTGGATCAAACTTTAGTGAATCTAAGTTTAATGGGAGTTATTAGGAATGATTTATCTTCATTAAATGAATATATGAGGAAGGCGAATGAATATATTGAAGTGGCATTACCTCATAATTATCCAGTGTTTGGAAAGGATGCATTTGAGACCGGTACTGGGGTTCACGCTTCGGCAGTTGTTAAGGCTATGAAAAAAGGAGATAATTGGTTGGCTGATCGCGTATATTCCGGAGTTCCGGCTGGAAAATTTGGTTTGGAACAAAAAATTCGTATTGGACACATGAGTGGTAGATCAAATATTATTTATTGGCTAGAAAAGAATAATTATGATGTAGATGATGGTTTAGTAGAACAAATGTTTGAGATGGCCAAAAATCAAAGTAAAATGATGTCGGATAAAGAATTACATGCTGCTGTGAAGAGTTTTAAATTATAGCTTGAAAAAACGATGAATATTTTCCTAACAGAGGAAACGAAAACCTATATCATAAAAGATTACGGTTTAAATATGCGCTGTGCGTTGGCAATCTCGTTTATCATAGTGGTTTCATCAATCAATGTGGTGACTTCTGAGGGTAATACAACTTTGGATACCGAAATAGAAAGTACTATAATTTCAGATTATTCTAGAGCTATTCAACTTGCTTTTGAAAGGGTTTCAGATTTGGAAAGATACGATGATTGGACCCTTCGAGAAACTACTGATTGGGTTGTTGTTACTAGAATTCCATATGAAGATCATGCCTCAATTCATGGTTCTCCAACTGAATCTAAGCCAGTTGGTCTACTTAATGGAGCATATATCTGGACATTTGAAAATTCTGAGGAATCCGTTGGAAATCTTGAAAGATTATATGCAGACGGTGATTTAGAAGTTTTTTATCCACTAGTACAAAAGCAGCAATCTAAGAAGTTCATTCCTAATGATCCAGAATTTAATGCTCAGTGGCATCTCAATAATGTTGGGCAAACTAATGGATTATTTGGTGAAGATATAAATGTAACAGGAATATGGGATTTCTTCAATGGTTCTGGAGTTAATATTAGTATAATAGACGATGGTCTTGACTACAATCATTCAGACATCAAACCTCATTATTCTCCATTGCATTCTTATGATTGGTGTAATAATGATTCTGATCCCATGCCAGAATGGTGGGGGGACGATCATGGGACCTCTGTGGCAGGAGTAGCTGCTGCAGTAGGAAATAATTCCATCGATGTGGTAGGTTCAGCATTTGGAGCCACTT
>LURV01000083.1 GCA_001629205.1 Marine group II euryarchaeote REDSEA-S30_B12 | reverse complement strand
GATCCAAGGGGTGTAGAATTTGGTGGAGCACTATACAATAGGACATCAGATCCAATGCACAAAAAGATTGTACAGGAAGTATTTCTTAATTTATTAGAATACGGATACTTAGAAAGAAAAACTATGCAACAGTATTGTTCTTTAGGAACTGATGGTAGTGTTAGATTTCTACCTGATAGATATGTAGAGGGAACCTGCCCGGCATGTTCTGAAGATGGAGCAAGAGGAGATCAATGTGACTCATGTGGAGCCACATATGAGGCAAATGAGATACTTAATCCCAAATCAAAACTTGATCCCGAAGCTAAAATTGAAGTCAGAGATACTGAACATTATTTCTTTAGACTCAATGATTTCCAAAATTCTTTAGAAAATCACTCATCTGAGAGGAAATCAAAATGGAAGCCAAACGTTAGAGCAATGACAAAAAATTGGTTAGATATGGGATTGAGACCAAGGGCTGTAACTAGAGATATAGATTGGGGAATAGAGATTCCATTAGAAGGTATAGAATGGTCTAATAAAAGGATATATGTTTGGTTTGAAGCTGTACAAGGATATTATTCATGTGCAAGAATATGGTCTGAGAGGTATGCTTCTTCAACTGATAATCCTGATGGAATTAGATTATGGGAAAGATGGTGGAAAGCCAATGATCAAGGAGTAAATGCTAAACATATATATTTCATGGGTAAAGATAATATTCCATTTCATACTATAATTTGGCCAGCTATAATTATGGGACTTAATTCTCCAGAAGGAATTGAATATATTTCCCATCATGTTAATTCAAATGATTTATTGCTTGAAGATAACGTTTCAGCAAATGAATATTTGATGCTACAGGGCGGACAATTTAGTAAAAGTAGGAAACATGCAGTATGGCTTCCTGCTTACCTAGAAAGATATGATCCTGATGCTTTACGTTATTATCTAACAATAAATATGCCAGAAACACACGATACGGATTTTAGATGGGATGAATATGTCGATAGAGTAAATAATGAATTAATAAGTAATTACGGGAATTTCATTCATCGTGTAATGACATTGACTCATAGATTACCATCAAATGGAATCAATCCATTAGAAGAATATGATAATCCAAAAAATTTCTCTAGCTATATTTATGAAATTAACAATTATATCGATGAAGCAATAAACTCAATGGAGAAACAAAGATTCAAGGAAGCATTGAGAAATATCATGTCAATATCTCAACTTGGAAATTCATTATTACAGGAAGCTGCGCCTTGGAAGTATATTGGTGCAGATTCATCTGAATCTAAGACAAACTCTCTATCAACACTAGCTTTAACTTGGCGAATGTGCAGTTGTTTAGCAGTTTGTTTGAGGCCATTTATTCCCTTTTCATCCGATAAATTATGGAAAATGCTTGGTAACGAAAACGACATTGATAATGTGTTATTAAAAAATTCTATGAATATAGATTCCAAACTATATTGGAATAGTGATAAACCAACAGCATTATTCAAGAAACTAGACTTAGAAAATATAATTAAATCAGAAACATCCCTTTCAAATAGTATAGATAAATTAGATGATAGTGTTAACAATGGTGGAAGTGATTATATAAATTTCGAAGATTTTTTGAAAGTAGAAATGAAAACTGGTAAAATAGTATTAGTAGAAGATCATCCTAACGCAGATAAATTGTATATAATTACTATAGAAGATGCACCTGATTCGACTAGGAAAGTTTGTGCTGGCCTCAAAGAGTACTATACCATTGAAGACTTAGAAGGGTTAAATGTTGCATTTGTTGCAAATCTTGAGCCCAGGAAGCTTAGAGGCATCACTTCAGAAGGTATGCTCTTAGCTGCAGATGATGGCAATGGAAATGTCAAACTGTTAACTATAGATGGAGATATTATTCCCGGTTCTAAGATTCGCTAGATATATTGAAAAATTCATATTGAAGCATATTAATTTCTTCTTTATTAGATGCCTTTGAATATGCCATTAATGGCTCATAATTTAATTCAACGAATTGTTTTCCAAATTTGAATGGTTTTAGAATTATTTCTGCATTTTCCCAGTAACCCATGATAATCAGAGCTGCTGCTAAGGCTTCTACAGATGATAATCTTCCAATTTTTCCCCATGATACAGGATTTGCTGCAAGTAGTAAAGGTAGCACCCTTCGTTCTAGTTTATTTGAACTAGATATTTTTCCTAATGACTCTGTAATTTTCTTCCATGAACAATCTAAGACAACTATTGACGCTCCCAGTTCAATGATTTTTTTATCATCTGGATTAATCGAAATTTTAGCAGTTGGATCTAATAAGAATCCCCTTCGCGGAATAAATTTCATTGTTTCATGTAATTTAACTAAACCATAGGAGCCTAATTTTTTTGCAGTACATTTTTTGGGGTCATCTTGATTAAGGTGAATTACGTGCAACGGAACATCAATCAATTTTTTCACTCCTCTTCCTAGATGTTCTTCTAGATACTCCTATACGCCTCATTTTTTTCTTATTTTTCTTAACAACTTCAGACTTAGTTTCTTGATTTGAGATGTCTGCAATTGTCATTTCTTTAGAATTAGATTTTGCTATCATTCTATTATTTGGAGTAGATAATTCTACTAATAACTGTAAATCTAAAATTTTCTCTATTTTAATCAATACTGTATCTTGTGGTCTACTTCCACCCTCAATTTTCTGAATTACATTAATTTTTTCATTAATCCTTCTTGCTAGATCTTGTTGAGTCCAGTTTTTAACTTTCCTAGACTCTATAATCTTTTTATGAAAACCAGGAATTAATTCGTTTAATTCTTTTGTCATTATATCTATTCCAGTAATACCTTTGCCTTGTACAACCGATATCTCACTTGTCTCTTTATTTACCGCTGGCGAATCAAATTTAACACGCAAACTCATTGATTCAATACATCTAGAACAGCTTTGAACTACTGTGTTTGATACAATTGCTTTTTTAGTAGAAATTCTTTCATTTCCACACATCTCGCATGTACCCATGACCTTCCGAAAGTGGAGTTGAACATCATTCCTTCGTAGGAGTCATAAGCATACTATTGTACTCAGACACATGGCAAGTGAAGCCGAGGATTCGTCCGGACGAACAATTGATGATGAGATTAATAGTTCAGATATGGACTCAAAAATTACAGAATTAAGAAAAGATTATGAAAATCTTTCACATAAGGCACAGACAATTCTTTCTGAGAAATTATTACTTGAAAGTGAATTCGCACAACTAAAAAAAAGAACAAAAAGACTTGACGATGAATTACGCAATATCAAAACACCACCATTGGTTGTTGGACACATTCAAGACTTAGTTAATGATAACGCAGTAGTGAGAAGCTCTAATGGTTCTATTTTCCTTGTATCGGTAAATCGAATGTTAAATTTGGATGATTTAACTCCGGGTACCAGAGTGGCATTAAACCAAGAAACACTATCTGTAATAGAAATCTTGGGAGACTCATGGGATCCTTTAGTAAGTAGTGCAGAAATTATTGATTTTCCTGATGTCACTTATGCTTCAATAGGTGGTTTAGAAAAACAGATTAGAGAATTAAAAGAATCTATAGAATTACCATTTGAAAAACCAGCGGAATTCATTAAATTCGGCATTACTCCACCAAAAGGTGTATTGTTAACAGGACCACCAGGAACTGGAAAAACTATGCTAGCGAAAGCTGTTGCTAACTCGACAAATGCAACTTTTCTAGGCATGGTAGGTTCGGAGCTAGCTCAGAAATATATTGGAGAAGGCGGAAGAATGGTAAGAGAATTATTTGAATTAGCAAGGGAAAAGTCCCCGTCAATTATATTCATCGATGAAATTGACTCTATTGGTTCAAAAAGATTGGATACTGCTACTTCTGGCGACAGAGAAGTACAACGAACTCTTATGCAATTGTTAGCTGAAATGGACGGTTTTGACT
>LURV01000082.1 GCA_001629205.1 Marine group II euryarchaeote REDSEA-S30_B12 | reverse complement strand
TCTACTTGACTAGCAAATACTGTATCCCAAAGTCCTTGATTGTCTCTTTTAAATCTTATAAACAAAAAGTCGATAATTGTTGGTAAGAGTATGATAAATCCAATTCCAAATAGTATCTTACCACCTGAATCAGATAAGTCCTGAGTTGATGTAACAATAAATACAATTCCTATTAGAACGAGTCCAAAGGTTAAACCTTTCAACGTCAGATAAGCCCACTGTGGTTGCATATTTTTATGAGTAATATAGCTAGTTCTACTTATCCAGTTACCAACTGTTCTTCCTGTCGATCTAGGCATAAATATTAGATTAAATCCTGCAAGTAGTATTCCAAATAACAATAGATATGTGACGTCTGAACCTAAAAGTACATTAATTACAAACGGTCCAATTATCATTCCATAAGAAGTAAGTAAATCTGAATATCTTCTAACTACTTTCTGTCCAGAAGAAGCAAGTTCGTACCCGTCTGGTAATTTTTTATTTTCTCTAACTCTTTTTGCCTTGGGAGTACGTTGTTTCCTCTCTCTTTTTTTCCTCGACCTACGACCACGTCTACTCTTTTTTTCATTACTCTTCTTAGTCTCTGTATCATCAGGAATAATTTCTGGGGGTATTTCGGAGATTTTATCCTTTTCAGGATCTTCAATTAATTCTTCTTTATCTTCACTTTTTATTTTATCTGCTTTCTCTAATAGGCCCATATTTTTCACCCATACCTTTCCCCAATTATTTTGTAAATTTCGAATTCTTCTGATTGTGCGAAGTCATTTATTGATTCTTCGGGTAAATCTCCAAGTACATCATTAATCATATTGAAGAATAGTTTACGTTCTTCTTCGCTAGTATTTTTAGAATCTGAACCGATTTTTTGGAATAAACTAAAAGATTCTGATTCAATAAAGGATGAAGTAAATTCATCACTCTGATTCCCTAGAAGCGTATTTATTATATCGAAGAATCGAATAAACTCATCCTCAACTTTAGAAAAATCATGTAACGCATCCACAAATTCATCAAAATCGATTGATCCTGAATTATCCGTGTCTGCTTTATCAAAGAAAACTTTTAGTTCATCTAAGTCCATTCCACTAATGGCTTCTTCAGATATTCCTGTTGCATCTGCAACTTTAGAAATAAATTCTTCATCTTCCATTGATTCTTTAAACTCTGAAAATGATGTTTAAAAAATAATATTCCATCTAAATATACTGTAGATAATTCTGGATTATTATTTTTCCTACTTTCCCATACAGATTTAAAATCAGAAATCTCATTATTCATATTTGGAGGTGGTAAATTATTCAATTCTGTTGCTGCGTCTAATAAATCGCCATCACCCGATAGTGAATCGGGAAATTCATTAGAATTAATATTAGTTTGTGAAAAATTCATTTGTGGTGGTGGCAAATCTATTCCAGGTGGAGGTGGTGGCAAATCTAATCCAGTTGGAGGTGGTGGCAAATCTATTCCAGGTGGAGGTGGTGGCAAATCTATTCCAGGTGGAAGTGGTGGAAATTTAGGACTTTTTTCTTCCTCACCTTCTACCTCATACTCATCAGCCATGTCAGGGTGTATAGTTCACCACTATTCAATATTCTGTGGCCGAGTGAGCAGTATGTATCATTTTTCCAATGTAATAGTATTAATGAAAATAAAATTTAGATAATTTTTGCCCATCCTTTCAAACATAGAAAAGTTGCCATTGCTTCTGACACTAATCTATTATCGCCCTTGTTACCTTCTACTGTGTTTTCCTTGATTTCAGCAAGGATATTATTTTGAGTTAATTCTATATTTTTCTTTTTTTGGGAGCTGAATACAACTGCTTCATTTAATGCATTGAAATGATTGTTTGAATTGGGATCTAATCTATTGATAGGAAATTCTGTAACCTTTAATCCGGATTTTCCATGTAGACTTCCAATCCATCTTATCACACGTTTGGTATCCACTGTCACGGCCTCATCTGTTTCCCCAGCTGTGTTCAAAACAATACTGGAGTCCCCACGTACTAGGTCCCAGAAAATTTGTGTAAGAGATTCACCAAAGACTGTGAGAGTATTGTCTTCCATTAACCTACTCACTCTTTTGTCATCAGAGGATAGTTTCGCTAATTCTCTTAATTTAGTCTTAGTTATACTATTTTGATTTTTATTAAAATTTTGTTTTTTTGATTGGATTTTAATGATATCATATAGTCTATTTAGTTCTATTTCACTTTCATCAGTTCCAGAGTTAATTATGGATAATTTGTCAAAAGTTGAATTAATTCCTGATCTGACCCTTTTACCCCAAGATAAGTCAGGACCTAATAATGAAAGATTTGTATCTATTCCCTCACCTCTAATAAAATTAACAATTTCTCTTCTAGCATTTGAGTCTAAATGTAATAAATTAGGGTCCCTTACATGTATATGGAAACCTCTATGTCCTGAAAATGAGGTTTGAACATATTTTTCTTTGAATCCAAATTCGGGTTCTAAAAATTCACTCCATAATTTCCAAGCCTGATCTTGTATAGTACTAAGCAAACTAGGAAAATCTGTGGTATTAATTCCTGGAAGATGATCACCATCTAAGTCAAAAATTAAATCTGCACCCAGCCATCCTTTATCGCTCATTTTCCTCTCGCTAGCATCCTGATAGTAAGCTGTACTATGGAAACAAGAGTTTGGATTTTCTTTCATAATATAATCATGTAGTTCTGATTTTGTTCTAAATGATCTATGTCGCTTTGGAATTCTGTCTCCCCAAGGAACAAACATCCATTCCCTATTTTTTAATCTAGGAGGAATCCAAATATTTTTTTCAGACAGGGAATTGTAGTAATCAGAAAATCTTACTGCAAAGTGACTCCACCCCTCTGCCATGAGATTGGAAATGTTCTATTGTCAATAAATATTAACATCTGGAGTTATTTTTTTTATTCTAATTTAAGTCCTGTAATTGTAGAGTCATTGGTAGCTGAATCTGCACCTGTCACTTCTACATAAGCTTCCCAACAAACATATTCATTATCAAGAACAATAGCTTCAGCAAATGTAAGAGGTTTTCCAGTAATTGCGCAAATTGGACCTAATTGTCCAGTTGCAGTTGATAGTTTTTCCGGATTAGGCATGATTAGCGTAAGAGGGTGACATTATTCATTGTTACCTAACTAGAATAAGAAAAGTAATTTAACCTTTGTAAACTCAATAATATTGGAATTAATATGGCAGATGAGATAATACCCGAGATTAGTGAATTTGGATCAGTAGACCCAGCTCCAGCTAGTAAAAATAACGATGTAGAGAATTTAAGGAATATTTTATGTAATGAAGAAGAAAAAATGTTTCAAAGAATGAGAGCTCTATTTGCATTGAGAAATATAGGTGGAAATGATTCAGTTGAGTCATTAGCCTCAGGATTTAATTCGAAGTCTGCTTTGTTGAAACATGAAATTGCATATGTTTTGGGGCAAATGCAGGATAAACATGCTATAAAATATTTAATAGAAAGATTGAATGATTTAGATGAAGATTTGATGGTTAGACATGAAGCAGCAGAGGCCTTGGGTGCAATTGGAGACAGGAAAGCCATGCAGGTTCTTGAAAAATTTGTAGATGATCCTGAGCCAGTAATTTCGGAATCATGTGAGGTAGCGATTGATCTCCTAGAGTGGGTAGAAAGTAAGAAATTAGACTATGATGATTAATCAAAACTGAACCATTCTGGCTTTAAATCTAAGGCACATACTTCTTTCAAGAATAATTCTATTGAGTTGATTCCTCTATTGTCCAAAAAATATGATAATTGATTATTGAAATATTCTTCAATTATTTCAAAAGAAATATTGATACGTTCTGAAGCATGTTGAATAATTTGTTCTCTATATATTCGGTCTTTGTTGAAATAGGTTATTTGATTTTTAAGGTGCGAATGAGCAATTTTAATCTTATCCTTTGGAGAATCTTTTCTTGATGCAAATACTCCTAATATCATAGGAAAACCTGTTAATTTATTCCATTCATTGATTAAGTTTAATCTAATATTTTCAGATTTTATACTGTATTCATGTAAAGCACGATCTCCTATAACTAAAGCCCCATCGCATTGATTTAGCATATTGTTTACATGGGTACCCGTATCAATGAAACTTGGAGAAAGCGATCTTTTAGAAAGAATCCATCTTAGTAGAAATTGTGATGATGAAGAGTCTGAGGGTAGAGCTATATCTCTCATTTTTTCTATTGAACGATTGCCAAATATGAATGAAGTACCTAATTCACCTTCACTAATTATTCCTAAATCCGGAATTAGTTGTAGATATTCATGATTAGCAGCATAATCTGAGAGTGGAATCGGTGCAATAAGACAATCTTTTCTTAGCAAATGACCACTTAGCCAAGAGGGTGGAGTAGATAGTGAAGACCAAGTATTAGAAGGTGCAGAAAAGAATGGATCGCAGTCTAAAAATGGAACCCTACCTATTACATTAGTCCAACTCATAAAATTTCACTATTTATGATGGAAATAAACTGTGGTTTTAATCCATACTCAAAATTTTATTATTGAAAACTATCAATAGCCTCTTGCTACTAGTAGTATCAGGTTATTGCATGTCGTACCAAATTGAATCGCTAGATATTATGGCAAAAGAATGTAGAAAGGATATAATTGAAATGATTTACAGTGCAAAATCTGGACACCCAGGCGGTTCATTGTCATCTATAGATATAATAGTTGGTTTGTATCAAACTGCATTAAACTACAGGTTAGATGATATAAATTGGCCAGATAGAGATAGATTCATTATGAGTAAAGGTCATGCAAGTCCAGCTGTATATTCAATATTACATCAATTAGGCATTATCTCAAAAGATGATATACTAAGCTTTAGAAAATTAGGTTCAGTTTGTCAGGGACATGTAGACATGAAATGGACCGAAGGTGTAGATTTTTCTGCTGGAAGTTTGGGGATGGGGCTATCTTATGGACTTGGATGTGCTCTTGCTGCTAAAATGGATAAGAGTGAAAGAAATATTTGGGTTATGATAGGTGATGGAGAAACGCAAGAAGGGCAAATATGGGAAGCTGCCATGGCTGCGTCATATCACTCAACAAACAATTTGAATGTAATTGTAGATAGAAATAGAATCCAAAATGATGATTTTGTAGAAAAACAGATGGAAATTGGGAATATTGGTGAAAAGTTTAATTCATTTGGTTGGAATGTTAGAGAAATTGATGGACATAATATGAAAGAAATAGTGAATGTTCTAGATTGGGCTAAAAAAGATGATTCCGGACCTAGTGCTATAATAGCTAAAACTGTAAAGGGAAAGGGTGTTTCATTTATGGAAAATAACCCATCTTTTCATGGTAAATCTCCATCAGATGATGAATTTATATTAGCAATGGAGGAATTAAAATGAGTGGTATTTCTTCGGGTGGAGCATCGAGGGATGGCTATGGGAAAGGACTTCTAAGGCTAGCAGAAGATCCTAGGGTAGTCGTTCTAGAGGCTGATTTGGGAAAATCTACTAAATCTCATCATTTCAGAGATAGCAGCTGGAATGGCTTCTTCTGGTAAGATTCCATATGCAAGTACATTTGCTATATTTACCGAAAGGGCTTTTGAGCAAATAAGAAATGGAATTGCTAGAGCTGGTTTGAATGTACACATTTGTGGAAGTCATGGTGGAATTCATACAGGTTCAGATGGTAGTAGCGCTCAATCAATTGAAGATTTGGGCATTTACAGAACAATACCAAATATGACAGTGATACATCCATGTGATGATTTATCTGCTGAAGAATTAACAGTATTAACTAAGGATTTGGATACACCTTCATACATGAGAACTGTTAGAAATAAAGTACCGAGAGTATATACAACTGAAGAAGCTAGTAATTTAGAAATAGGAAAGGGATCTGTCATTAGGAGGGGTAGTGATGTAGCAATCATTGCTTGTGGGATAATGGTAGGAATTGCTAACGAAGCATCAAAGATATTAGAATCTGAAGGAATTAGTGCATTTGTAGTTGATATGCATACATTAAAGCCTTTGGATAATGAATTACTTAGTGAACTAGGAATTGGTGGATTGGGTAGTGCAGTTAGTGAATGGTCCAGTGAAGAGTGTCCATTGCCAATAGAGAAAATTGGAGTGAAAGATATTTTTGGTGAAAGTGGAGAATCTCATGAATTACTTGAGAAAATGGGTATGCTAGAAGGAAATATTGTTGAAGCCGCGAAAAAGGTATTGAGACGTAAAAAAATATAGTCTTCATTAGCTAAATAGGGTCGAATTCATAGAGGTAGGTTATTCAGAATATGATTCATGGAAGAGTCTGATGCTATCAAAAGACTGTTAGAGGGAGATATTGACCCTAGTGAAATTGAAGGTGATAGTAGATTATATTCTATGGCAGAGAGAATTTATGGAGCTGAAGCTCTAGATGAAATGGGAGTCAGTGCACCTGAAATAAGTACTCCAGAGGTTATACATAAAAAGGATTCACCATTTGAGATAAATTTACCAGATTTTCAACCACTTTTTGATTTAATGAAAAATGATGAAAAGAACTTAGAGAGAGGTAAGCGGAGATTATTGGTTCTTTTTATCGGATTATCTGGTCTTTTAGGAGTTATATTCAATATTATTGTTGGAGTTGGGTGGGTGCTATGCAATTCGGGCGTAGCAAATATGAAACAGATATGTATTGAAGGAAATACTAAGGTTGTAGTTTCGCGTTCATTTACATGGGATAGTTTGCATCAAATTGAGACTTGGGTACAACCATTAAATATCGATGCAATTGACATAATTCTGTTGATTGTTTTCTCTGTAATGAGTTTAATTGGTATATTTTTCAGGAAGAAAATACCAGTAATTGATTCAATACATCCTACCGAGGAAAGCACGATTATTAGTTAATTTTCCTGTAATTGAGCATTTCCGTTGTTCTCTAAAACTATTATCGGATATCCCTAATAGTGTGAGGCCAGTTAGTTTTTCTAATCTTTCTGCATCAGAGTCTGATCCTTCGAAGGCCAATTCATAAACATAACCTACTTTGATTTCTTCACTTAATCGAAGGCTTCCATCTTCTTCGATTACTTGTGGCAGTTGTTCGATTTTTTCTTTAGTCATATTTTCCTTTCTATTATCCTATATATACTAGGAGTGAACCGATTGCAAGTATTAAAAATAAAATAATATCAACAAAGAAAAAGAATATAATAATGTTCCAAAACACTAACGCCCCTGGCCTTTGTACAACTTAAACGTGCGTCGACGGTGTTTGTTCATTTTTTGTAGGCTTGGTCTACGTCCAATCGAGGTTTTGTGATGTATGGGTTCGTGTGCAACTTTAT
>LURV01000081.1 GCA_001629205.1 Marine group II euryarchaeote REDSEA-S30_B12 | reverse complement strand
CTTCTATATAACCCAGAATTATTGAGTCAGGCCATTGAAGCGATGGGAGAAGCATTGGCAGTGGCACAATCCTATGGATTAAATTTTGAGGATTTAGATTTAGAAAAAAATCTAATAGAAATTATTGAGAACACTTCGGAAAATAGAGTTTCCATGCTACAAGATATAATGGCTGGAAGGAAAACTGAGATTGATTCACTATGTGGGGAGATAATTTCAAGGGGGAGGATTTTAGGAATTCCCACACCTAAAAATGAGATATTATACGCTTTGATAAAGGGCATAGAGAGTTCACAAATTCTTGATTAGTAAAAAATTAGAATTTATCTTTGGCAATTTGGACAGTAAAAAGTCGACCGATTAGACTGTGTTATTCTCTTTATTTTTGCACTACATTTCGAATTTACACACTCTTCACCTTGTCTATCGTATACTGCGAAATTATGAGAAAAGTAACCTATTGAATCTTCGCCACCCACTCCTCTAAAATCTTGTAGTGTAGAACCGCCTGCATCAATTGCTTCGATTATTACCTCATGGATTGCTGAAGTCATTAGTTCTATTTTTTTTGTGATTCCGGTTTTCCCCGTTATATCTCTTGCCAATCTTTTAGGAGAAATTCCTGACCTAAATAATATCTCACAAACATAAATATTGCCCAGTCCTGCAACATTTTTCTGATTGAGTAATGCAGATTTTATTGTCGCTTTTTTTCCTCTCAATCTACCAGCTAATATTTGTGGACTAAGTTCAGAGGGGTCTGGTTCGGGACCTATATCTTTCAATAATGTATGATTTTTCTCATCTGAGGTCTTAAAGTAATCCATATATCCAAATCTCCTGTGATCTGAAAAAACTGCCTTTTTCCCATTTTCTAGATGGATTATTACCCAGTCATGGGGTCCATCTCCAGTGCCAACTGGTGCACCATTGGCAAATTTTCCTGGAGTACTGTCAATTCCATCTCCAATTAATGTCCATCTACCTGTCATCCCCAAATGACAAAGCCATGTTAGATTCTTTTCAAGACGAATTAAGAGATACTTAGCTCTCCTATCAACCGACTTTACCCTTCTTCCAGTCAGCTCCGAAATAAAATTTGATGGAAACGGAAACCGTAAATTGTTACGATTAAGAATTACCTTAGTAATTTTAGAATTCAAGAAATACATCTCTAGACCCTGTCGAACAGTTTCTACTTCGGGCAATTCTGGCATAATCTCTGTGGCAATAAGGCAGGTATTAATCTTCATTATTGGTATAGTTTAATTTTTACTACAGACAAATACTTCATGTTGATCTTCGAAACTAGAAATATTAATCCTTTCTAAAATTCTAATTCCGGAATCCATAATAATTTTTTGCGCCTTTTGAAACCGTGAATTATCATCTCCTTCGGATGATCTTTCACTTGCTGCCTTTAAGCTAAGAATTCCTATTCCTTTTGAAGAAAGTAGATTCGATATTATTTTGACGAATGTGTGTGCTTGATCTGCAATACTAAGATCTTGGTGAATCCAGTCTGCATGATTACGTAAAAATGGCGCGATTTGCCCTACAATTCTAGCGTCGGCTAAAACAGGAAAAATCCCATCACGGATTTCAGACAATGTAGTCATATCTTTAATCATCCTTGGAGAAATATCTACAGCTACAATTTGGCCGTTGTGATGATTATTGCTGCCGCATACAATGTCATGAATATGACTTACAGTACCGCCCATGGAAGAGCCAAGGTATAAGCAAGTAGAACCTGTTTTTGGAAGAAAAATTTCTGGATTATTTTTTGTTTTTAGTATTGATGCTGCGATTTTTGATTTATTTGGATCCCAATTTCTCCATTCAATTTTTCCTTCCCTTCTTCTTCTTTCCCCCCTTACTGAAATGCCTTTAACTGCATTTTTTGTCCAAATTGATTTTCCTATCATTTTCGCTCCCCAAACTATAGAATTCGGCTTGGAACTAATCTAATCACTTCCTTTTTGGAGGTTTAGGGAATTTATTCTTGATTGATTGAATTTCAATATTTATCTGATCGACTACTTCTTGATTCCAAGGAGTTCCCTTAAAATGATCTACTCGGACTGCAATACTAGCCTTTCCAGCTATGAATCTAGAAATCTTCCCCCTTACCCATCTTGGTGAACGGCTTATTTGGGGCATTGAAAACAAAATCGAACCGTGTTTTGGAGGTGGGGCTCCATTTCTATGAGCACTCATTGCAGATTGAGCACCTAAAACCTGTAAGGAACCCGATGGCATCCTAGCTAATCTCTCTCTGCTTCCTGCTAAACTAACAAGTTTGGCTGCTGAAATTGGCCCTAATAATAGACTGAGAGATGGGACATATTCTGAGCAAATTTCTCTAATTGCTTCCTCGATATAGTTTATATTTCTTGAAATATCTAATACGTTTAAAGAAATCTCTCTAATTGCTTTCCATTCATTATCGGATGGACTATGGACTGGTATTGATGTATTGAGTAACTTTGCGACATCAGAAATAGATTTTGATTTTGTTACAGCCAGTGGAATTTCTGATCTTTTATTCTTTAAATCGATTTCAGAGATAAAAAGTGCTGTCCATTCAATACTTCTTGACTCCAGAGTGGTCCAAGTAGAACGTAATTCGACCAATGAGGATGTAAGCATTTCTAATCTTCTATCCATATCTCCAGCAGAATCAGCGACTCCTTTCTTTGCTAGAATAATTGATGCTTCATTGAGTAGTTTTTCATCATCAGTACTGATTACTGGCCAATTAGAATCTGACAGATGGCCTATGGGATCAATTAATGAATCTGGAAATCTAGATTTTAAGGTTGATATCTCGTCAATTTGAACATTATTTTTTATCAATTCTAATCTTTTTGATAAATTAGAAGGGGACCTATGTCCATCCCAAATCAGCTCATCCAAAATGTGACCATTTTGATCAATAACTCTGGCAATTCTCCAGTCGAAATGTATTTTCACATTGTTGCGACGAAGGTATAGCGCTTGAACGGTGCGGAAAAATGATTATTTGTAATCGAATAGTTGAATAGTCAGTTCGTTTACCATGGTTAGTCGGCGTTTATGCGGTTAGGTTGTTGTTAGTGTGTTTTGTCCTGAATGTGGCTCTCTTTCATACCCTGATAACAGAGGTTGGATAAAGTGTCCTGACTATAAATGTGGATATGAGGGTCCATTATCTGGAACAGATGGTAAAGGATCTGAATTTACTGATCCAATGACTGGAGAGACGATTGATTTATCGAGAACGAGGGTTACAGAGGTAGTAGAACAAGAGGGCCCCAAAGGGACTTTGAGAATTGGAGATTATATATGCCCCAAGTGTGATGGCGATAGAACATTTGTAGAGTTGAGACAAACTAGGTCATCGGATGAACCAGAAACTAAAATATGCACATGTGAATCTTGCGAACATAGGTGGAGAGAGTATCAATAATCTAGATATTCATTGATAAGCATCAATAACCCCCTCTGTCTAGTGATGAAAAGGTGAGCGAATGCTAAGGGTTACAGCGAAGCAGCAATTGGTTAGAGAAATAGTTGAAGTATTATCAGTTCTGAATGAAGAAGCAAAAATAATTTGGGGAGAAAATGGCCTAGTAGTTACTATTGTTGATGGTTCTCACGTAGCCCTTCTATCTGCAAAAATAGGAAATGAATGCTTTGAAACCTATGAAGTAGAGCCAGTAGATATTGGTCTTGAATTGGGTAAAATGAAAGATTTATTATCCCTTGGTGGGAGTGATTTAGTCGAGATTGATTATGATAAAGCGGTTGGAATGATGAACGTAAGAATTGGATCGGTACTGAGGATTCTTAGGGGTTTAGATACCAGCACTATGGATAATCCGAGTTTACCAGATTTAGAATTCAACTCTAGAGCAACAATAGATTCTGAAAAATTATCTAAATCTTTAAGAGCGGCTAAATTTGTTGGTGAGTTGGTAGATTTTAGTATTGACAATAATCAACTCAGAGTTTCTGTTCAAAGTGAAGCTGGTGAAGGAGTTAATGTAAAGTTTGAATCTGGAGAGTTGGGTGAATTATCATGTTCTGAACCATCACAATCGACATATTCATTACAATTTCTTGAGCCATTAACTAGGAAATTAGCCAGCGGAATTACTGATGAAATAACACTTCAATTTCAAGAAAAATATCCATTGAAATTGACATGGAAAACTAATGATGGTGGAGCAGAATGGGTGTATTTCCTTGCTCCTAGAGTCATTAATGACCCGTGAACTATTAATGAGGAGTAGTAAGCGATATTCATGCCTCGTAGTGCATGTGTTATTGTTCCGACCGTCAATAATCCGATTGAGTTAGCGATAACTCTCGACTGTCTAATTGAACAAGACTATTCTAATCTAGAGATAATTGTTGTGGGTCCTGAATCCGATTCAGCAAAATCGATAGCGCATGAATTAGGCATAAGATACATAGATGATAGGGGATCAAAAAATAGAGCTGATGCGTGTAACATAGCAATTAATGAAAGTGAATCAGATATTATTTTCTTTACTGATGATGATGTAATTGTTGAGAAAAATTGGGTTTCAAAATTGATACAGTGGTTCGAAAGGGATGAGGTCGCAGGAGTTGGTGGTCCAAACTTTGCTCCATTGGAAGATTCAACATTCTGGCAAAAAGTAATTGATGTTGCATTCTGTAATAAATTCCTTACCGCTGGAACTAATTATGGAAAAAGAGGAATTGGTGGATTAAATGAAGTAGATCAATTACCGGGAGTTAATTCTTCATACAGAAGAGATGTTTTAGAGAAGGTATCTGGATTTGATGATGGAGCAATTGGAGCTGAAGATGTGATGCTTGATTACAGAATTAGAAAGGAAGGTTACAGATTGTGGACGGATGGGGACGCCGTGATATGGCATAGGAGAAGAAATCTATCTAGAGTCAGGAAACAAATTAGGAATTATGGTTTAGTAAGGACTCTGGCTGGAAATAGATATCCTGAACTATGGAATTGGAGTCATTCGTTAGTTTCTTTTTTCCCGATAATTGTTTCTACTTCATTTCTACTATTCTGTGGAGGGGTTATAAATTCGAATAATATATCCGTTGAATCACTGATTCAAGAAACTGAAGAATTTGGAATTCTAAAATCATTAATTATTTTACAACTACCAATTCTGATAATAATTTTCAATTTAGTTGCTTGGATTGGAGCATTGTTTGGAGCGTCCCCTAGTAAAAATTTGCTAACAATATTTTTTTCTCCATTGGTTTCATTCATTCTTCTTTGGAATTATGGAGCAGGAATAATTCATGCTAAGTTTAGTTTGATTACTGGGAGTTCGACATCCCAAATAGATGATAGAGATAGGGAAGAGATTGGATAATCATCTATTTTGGAATCATCTCATTTTGTTTGATATACCAAGTTGGTTGTATAGGTCGCCAAAAAATTATTGTGCTGAATCCAAATAATAATCCGCCAAAAAGTAAGTTTAGCCAGCCTTCATAGATATACGATCTGCTGGCATTAAAGAATGCCCAAGAAAAAGAAGGAATTATACCTAGAAAGGTAGTGATAAGAATTTCTTCTTTCAATAATCTAAAATCTTGTAATTTATCTGGAATTTTTGGTGATTTTGTCTTCCATTTTATATTTTCTCTGGATACTAACCTAATCTTTGGCTTTGGGTGGAGAGAGCTATTTGGATAAAAAAATGAAGTAGATTTTACTTTTTCATTATCCCAAATCTTTAACATTCTTGATTGGTTTTTTTCATCTATGTTTGGTCTGCCGTCGCAAATCTTTCCCCAGTAATTTTTTGCATTATCGGCTAGAATTTCGGAAGATGAATTTTCTGTAATTATTAATCCTCTAGAATATGCCAACTCCCATTCTGATTCTGATGCAATGTGAAGATTGTCTCTTTCTAGTAGTTCTTCAGCTTTATTATAATCTACTGGTATTTTTGAGATTTTGAAATTGTAATTAATTGAAACCTCATGTCTAGGCCCTAATCCCCCGAATAATATGGACCTATTATTAGAACCAACTATAGTTTTCCCTGGATTGACATCTATCCAACTGATTTGTTCATCAGTCATTAAAACTCACCACAGTATCTAATTCTCCTGTTTGAATAGACCATTGTGAAGCGTACACATTGTCATTATCAATCAATTCATTATGAGTTCCCCTTTCAACTATTGCTCCATCGACCATTGCTATAATTTCGTCAGCATTCCTGATTGTAGCCAGTCGATGTGCTACTGCAATAGTAATTCGTTGCTTTACGGTGTTTGTATTGCCAAAAAGTGATTGTTGAATTCTTTTTTCAGTTTCAGCATCTAAGGCCGCACTAGCTTCATCTAAAATCAATAAATCTGGATCATTAAGAAGTGCTCTGGCTAAAGATATTCTAGCTCTCTGCCCACCCGATAGCATGACACCTCGATCTCCTACCATAGTTTCAATTCCTTCAGGTAATTCAGAAATAAAATCCCAGGCTCCAGCAGCCTCTAATGCACTTTGGATTTGGATGTCAGTCGATTCTCTAGCATATGCGACATTATCCCTAATTGTACCAAAAAATAGGAATGGATCTTGGGAAACAAAACCGATTCTAGATCTTACAGATTCGATTTTGAAGTCATTAATATCTCTGCCGTTGATCATTACATTTCATTCTGAGGTTCATAAAATCGTTCAACCAATTTCAATATAGTACTTTTACCTGCTCCTGTGTGCCCCATAACTCCTAGAAATTCTCCTGATGAAGCTGAAAACGAGATTTCACTAAGTACATTATTCTTAGAAGATGGATATGCAAATGTAACATTTTCAAATTTAATAGATTTTATTGGGGACTCAAGTTTTTCTGCTCCTTCTTTGTCATATATTGACGGTTCTAAATCAATAATTGCGAATACTCTCTTTGACGCAGCCTCTCCCTTCTGTAATTGATTAAGTAGCATGCCCAAAATAAACATGGGCATTGTCATCCTAGTTGAAATAAGTAAGAATGTAACAAATTGTCCTACAGAAATTTCTCCCGATGCCATTACCCAACCACCTGCAGAAACTAACAATCCAAATGAAATTCCTGCTACTACATATATTCCAGGAATGAATCGGTTCCTTATGAATGCTGCTTGAATTGCTAAGTCCCTATATTCTCCGCTTCTCCTATCTATTCTAGAAGCTTCGAAATGTTTAGCATTGTATGCCTGTACAACTGTTATTCCTGAAAGTACATTTTCTAAAATAGCAACAATTCCGCCAGTACTTTCTCTTTGTTTCCTATATTTTCTTTGAACCCTAGTAGAAAACCAGACCACCATTGGAATAATTACTATAAGAGGTGTAAATAGAATTAGAGCTAATTTTGTGGACATCCAGAACATTATGATAAATGCAGTTGAGAAAGTGATGATTATTCTGATAATACTAGTACTTGCATCTGAAATTATATCCTCTAATTGTGCTACATCAGCTGATAGTACTGACATTAAATTCCCAGTCTGTCTACTCTCAAAATAAGAAGCTTCCATGTTCAAAAGTGAGTTAGTTGCATCCATCCTTATATCGTGTTGAGCCTTATATGCAGTAGATTGCCATAATTGGTTACTTAATCC
>LURV01000080.1 GCA_001629205.1 Marine group II euryarchaeote REDSEA-S30_B12 | reverse complement strand
GAAAATTCAATATATTCATCGAATTCCCCTTCTTCAAGTCCTGACAAAATTCTAAGTCCAAAATAATCTTCTAAACTCTGTGTATCCAAATCCACATTCAAGGTTCCCGGCCAAGCCCCTGAACCAAGGATTAATTTGAATTGATTCTGATAATGATTTTGAGACATGAAAACATGGGCTCTACCTAGGCCACTTGATACTACCCCTAGTAGACGCATACCTCTCGCCTAGTGAGACACTTCATAATTGTCCGCATCTATCAAATAGAAAAAATTGAACCTTGTAATACTACTCCCCACCCCATAGAATCAATTTTTTTTCTTTGAATGGATGTTTCATCATTTGCAGGATTTGTATGATTTAGATGAATAAAATATATTTCAGGATCATTGATTCTCTTTTTTCCTAATAACTCCAGAGATTCGGAAATAGTTGGATGGGGAATTTTATCCATTTTCCTATTTTTAAGCTCATTTTCATCCCAAAAAGTACCATCAATTAATGCAATATCGACTCTTATTTTGTGTAAAAAATCCCTTATATCTTTAGTTCCAGTTTCTCTGAATGTTTCATCCCATGAGTCGTGATCAGGTAGAAAAAGTAAGGACTTTTTTGGACCTCTAATTATTATAGCATGAGTGTCCGTTTCTTCATCTCTATGGGGCACTTTCAAGAACTCAACAGAAAATCCACAATCGGGAGTGGGTTCTATTTTGGTATTGGGAGATATTTCTCGACAAATAAATGATTCAACCAAACCCCTTTTAGACAATAAATTGATAACTTTTTCACTCGAAATTAGAGGTACATCATTTACCCCCATTACTTCCTTTCCGAATAGACCTAATCCATCAATATGTCCCAAGTGACCATGAGTAATTATCACGGAATCGGGCTTTACAGGGAAATTTGGCCCAAAAATATCGGATGCTAATTTTAGTTGCTCAGATAATTGCCTACTTACTTCTATCATGTGAAAACTATCATCAATTCCAATAACTCCACATGAAACTGGAAATTTTCTCAAATCTAAGTTTTCATGTGCACTTAGACACCTTTTACAATTACATCCAGCTTGAGGAATTCCACCATCCTGAGCGACACCCAAAATTGATACAATGACCTCATTCATCTAGTTGCCCCGTATTAGGTGTTAACTGCGTTATTAGTTTAAATATCTCGTTATATATAGAAACTATAATTAGTATCTCTCTTTTAAACATCAAAGATTATAATGGAAAATTCAATGATTGAAACTATTTACAGACCTAAAAGATATGCTTCAATTGACTTCCTTAGAGGTATGGCAATTCTGACTATGCTCTTACTTCATACAGTTATGGATACTTTTGAAGTTGATAAATATGTAAATGAATTAAGTAATATTAGCTCAATTAATCTACTAGCGCTACTAATAATGCCCTATTTAGGAGGATTAGCAGGCCTATTCCTAATGACTTCAGCTACTGGAAATATGATAGGAATGAGAAAAAATCTAGAAAAGGGCCAATCTCCAAATTCCGTAATTAGGAAGCAAGTAGTTGGAGGGGCTCTAATAATAATTTTTGCACACTTTGGTGAGGCTTTCTTAGGCTATCATGGTGGTTTTGGTCAGGTGACAAAAAATCTCAATAATATTCCGGGAATATTATCTGGAGAGGTAGTTATTAATCATTGGAGATCTCAAGGTTATCATTTTGAAACTCTCCATACAATAGGATGGTGCGTTTTAGTGAATGGAGCAATCCAAGGAATGATTGCAAAAAGATTTGATTTATCTACAGATTCAAACACAGTAGTTAGAATTTATTTCTTGATGGCAGGTGTAGTATTGCTGACTACTCCAATGGTTTGGGCCGCTGTTGAGGCTCTGATTCCAGGATATCCATGGGGAGTTAATGGTGATGAAGCAATGTGGAGGGTAATAATTGGCGAATCCCCGCCACAAGATTACATCATCTATCTATTCATAAATCCTCTAGCAGCAGAAGTAGAGCCGATTTTCCCATATCTTGCTACAAGCTTCATTGGCAGTGTTATCGGAATTTATATGTCAAATCCAAAGGAATCAGATTTCGATAAATCGTTTGTTAAGAAATTCTTTTGGATTGGAACGCTCTGTTTCTTTGTAGGATTTATTGGAGTTGGAATAGTTCTAGGAGATCTAGGAAACTTTGATGCAGCAATTGATAAGTATAGAACAATCTACAATCATAGAGCTTGGGTACCAGAAAAGGGACTAACTGCATTAGGTGGTTCTGGTTGGTTCTGGCAATTCATGACTCTGAATGGTATGACAGTAATGATAACTATGACAGTAATTAGAATTTCAGAGTACAGAGGGAAAGGAGAACAATTCGCAAAAGCCACACAATTCGTAAGAAGATTCGGATTTATAGCCTTCACGATATATATCACTCAATGGGTATATTACATTATGCAATTCCTTGTTTCCTCTGTTTATCCGGATTACACATTCTTCGGAGAAATAATAACGGTTGATCCCTATAGTAGAATGCCTTGGCCAGGTGTTTGGACCATCGTAATTCTTACAATTTTAACCTTCCATTTTGTTATGAAGGCATGGGAGAAGAAGGGTTACGTAGGATCATTTGAGTGGATGATAATCACTCTTGCAGGCTTATTTTCCCCAGTTAAGAAACAGGTTGCAAATCCCGACTCAAACCAAAATAAATGGTGGCAGGCAGGAATGCTAAATGTAGATGGTATTTTTTACAATCCTGAGTGGGAGAATTTCCCAATTAATGATAATATTACAGAAGAAAGAAGACTAATCAGAAATTACTCTATTGCAGGATTTTTTGTAGCCCCATTCTCATTCATTGCATTCTTAGTCGCTAGAGATTTTGAGAAGGATAACCCCTCAGAAGATATCAAATTTCTGAAAAATTTGAGTATTGCAGGTATGGCCTTCTTCATTATTTGGTTTTTAGCTCTGAATATATTTTCACTTAGTGATTTTGGAATAGAACTATGATTTTTCCGATGAATCAATGAATGATAACTGCCTCAGAAGGGCATGAGTGTAGACCTGTCTTGGATGAAAGATGGAATTCATAATCTTAGAAATCAAGGATTAGAGTGGAATCCACCCACTTTAGAAGGGGCCAGTCAACCAAGGTGTATCATAGATGGTAAAGAGATGTTGATGCTTTCTTCAAACAATTATCTAAATCTCACCATGCATCCTAAAGTCATTCAAGCAACAATCGAAGCAACAAAAAAATATGGTACTGGGTCAGGATCAGTAAGGGCAATTTCTGGGACTATGGACATACATCTTGAGGCAGAAAGATTGTGTGCGGATTTCAAAGAAGTTGAATCCGCTTTGATATACTCAGCAGGATATACTGCTAATGTAGGATTAATTCCAACATTAGTTAGAGGAAAGGATGATATCATCATTTCTGATGAACTTAATCACGGTTCAATCATAGACGGAGTTAGATTGACTAAGGCCAATAGGGCTGTTTATCAACACAATGATATGACTGCCCTCGAGAAAATACTTCGAGAAAACCAAGACTCAGAAAGAAAGCTAATTATCACCGATGGAGTATTTAGTATGGATGGGGATATTGCACCACTCCAAGAAGTTTCTAACTTGGCTGAAGAATATGGTGCGATGACACTAGTTGATGATTGCCATGGAGAGGGAGTATTGGGAGGTGGAAGGGGAATAGTCTCCCATTTCTCATTACAGGGAAAAATTACTTTTGAGATTGGGTCCTTTTCCAAGGCTCTAGGAGTTCAGGGCGGCATTCTTGCCGGTAGTAATCAAGTTAGAACTCATGCCCTTAATAACAGTCGTTCATGGCTTCTATCTGGAAGTCAACCACCAGGAGTAGCAGCCGCACAAAAAGCAGCTATTGAAGTTCTAATGAGTGAACCAGAGCACGTCTCCAAGCTATGGAAGAATACTTCCTACTTTCGTAACGAATTGAATTCATTAGGCTTTGATACTGGAGTCAGCGAAACTCCCATAATTCCTGTAATGTGCGGCGAAAGTAAAATAGCTCAAGAATTTTCTAATCTTCTGAAAAATGAAGGAATTATGGTTGGAGCTATTGTTTTTCCGATGGTATCTAGGGATAAGGCAAGAGTTAGGACCCAAATGTCATCAGGTCTGTCAATGGATGACTTGGACATAGTCTTGGAATCTTTCGAATCTTGTGGGAAAAAATTAGGATGGATTTGAGGTGAATCTTTGAGTTCAGAAAG
>LURV01000008.1 GCA_001629205.1 Marine group II euryarchaeote REDSEA-S30_B12 | reverse complement strand
ATACAAGGTCAGTGATGATTCTATATATGTTCATTATACATCAAACAATACACTTTTTGGTACCCAATTTAAATCTGCACCAAAATGCGAAAATAAACCACTAGTGGTAGATGCTAGCTCGGATATATGTGGAGTCCCTATTGATGTCTCAAGTCATGAGATAATATATGCTGGAGCTCAGAAAAATCTTGGCCCTAGTGGAGTAACCCTGGTAATCTTATCGCCATGGGCTAAATCGAGAATAAAACAAAATCTACCAACTATGTTAGACTATAATACACATATTTCAAAGGGCTCCATGTTTAATACTCCGAATACTTTTGGAATTTTTGTTTTAGATAGAGTTTTTGCATGGGTACAAAGAAATGGTGGGCTAGAAGGTGCCATAGAGAGGAATAAGAGAAAATCTAAAATTCTTTATGAAATATTGGACAAGACTGAATTCTGGAAGCCCCATGCAGATGTAAATTCTAGATCAGTAATGAATATTACTTGGAATCTACATGATGATAATTTAGAAGAGAGGTTTCTTTATGATGCTGAAAAAAATGGCATTGGTGGACTTAGAGGTCATAGGAGCATTGGTGGCATTAGGGCTAGTCTGTATAACGGATGTCCGATTAAAGATGTAGAGAAATTAGCAGAATTTATGGAAGACTTTGAAAGGAATTACTGATGAAAAATACTGATATTAAAAAAATTCTCGACTTGACATTTTTGAAAGATGGTGCTAAAAAATCTGATTTGATTGATTTTTGTATTAAAGCGAATAAAATCATGCCCAAAGCAGTATGCGTATTTGCTGAAAATGCGGAATTTGTGAAGTCTAATCTAGATAAAAAAATTAACTTAGCTTTAGTAAGTCGTCCTTTTCCTGTTGGAAGTAATTCAGTTAATGAGATTGGGTATAATATCTCAGAAGCATTAGATCTAGGGGCGGACGAAATTGACTGTGTTCTGGAGCCTAGAAGTGATAGTGATTTTCCTGGAGAAGTTGAATTACAAAAACTTATCGAGATGCGGAATGCATGTGGAGAAAAGATTCTGAAAATCATTATTGAAGCCCCAAAATTGGATGAAAGGAAAATGAGAGCAGTTATCAGACTAGTTTTATTGTGTGGAGCAGATTACGTAAAATCGGGTACAGGACATAGGGGTATTTGTACAAAAGAGCAAGCAATAATTTTAGCAGAAGAAGTTTATCGCCATAAAATAATATCTGGAGAATATAAGGGAATAAAATTGGCTGGTGGAATAAAAAATAAGAAAGAATTAGAATTATTAATTGAGGCAATAAAACAGATTGATTCAGAGATATTAGAAAGAGATTTACTAAGGATTGGTTCTTCTACAATATTTGTATGAAAATTTGATGATTAATAAATAAATTGATTATGAACTAACATTTCGCTAGGCTCATGAAATCCAAAGAGCCTTCAGGTGCTGGAATTTTAATTGCGGTTGAAGGATTAGATGGCTCTGGAAAATCAACTCAAGCGCATTTACTAGTCCAGTGGCTAAGGGCCTTAGGAGCCCCAGTGCACCATACTGAATGGAATTCAAGTCCAATGGTGAAAAGTGCTACTAAGGAAGGAAAGAAAAATCAGCGCTTAGTTCCTGAGACTTTTCATTACATCCATGCCGCTGATTTTGCAGATAGATGGGAACGACAAATTCAGCCATTGTTGGCAGTTGGTGGAGTAGTAATTTGTGATAGATATAAATTCACTGCTATGGCAAGAGATGGTGCTAGAGGTATTAATAAAGAAAGAATCGAAATGACTTACTCATTCGCTAGGGACCCAGATTTGACCCTATATTTTGAAGTCGATCCAGAAGTATCATTATCTAGAATCATGAAGGGAAGACCAAATTTGAAGTATTATGAATCTGGAATGGATATGGGGTGGACAGATGATCCGATTGAATCGTATAAGAAATTACAGGGGCGGATGAGAGAAATATATGGAAAAATAGCTGATAGTGGAAGAATGGTAAAAATTGATTCGAATTTGGGTATTGCAGAAATTCAAAAAAATGTTAGGAAAATTATATCTGATTCTATTGATCTTTCTAATGTAACATTAATTGAGGCAGACGATAGGAGAGCTGAGATTCATCATTACGATGACAGTACTAGAATGAGGTATATTTCCCCTGAAGGATATACTGTTTTACGCCATGGAGTTGATGAAGATTAGTGGTAGATTAATTGTACTCGAAGGTCCGGATGGTGTGGGTAGGACATCTCATGCTAGACTGTTGTCTCAGCGATTAGAGGCCCAGGGCGTAGCTACTGCAAACTTTGGACTAGCTAGGTCAGCATTAATCAGTGAACACATTGAGGCTAATTCTGGTCAATTACATAATTTTGGACCTAGGACCAGAGCCCTACTATATGCAACTGATATGTGGGATCAAGTAGTTCATCATATTCAGCCGGCTTTAGATGCTGGCTTTGTAGTGGTGGCAGATAGATTTAGCTTCACTCCAATTATTAGAGAAAGTGTTAGAGGAACCTCAAAAGATTGGTTAAATGGACTATATGCTAGTGCCCCTGATCCAGATATTGTTATTGTCCTAGATGCAGGTCCAAGGAGGATCTTACATCGAGTGATATATACTGATGGGATTGCTGAACTGAAGGGTTATGAAAGTGGAATGGACTTAGGGCACTCAAATATTCCTACAGTTAGTTTTATACATTATCAGAAGTTATTGAGGAATAAATTTAAACAATTGGCTAAAGAAAATAGTTTCCCGATAGTTTCAACAAAGGGGACTTTTGAATATACTCATGAAGAGATATGGAAGCATGTTGAGCCTGTAGTTACAGATTTAATAGTTAAATCCACGAGTTGAAAAATATACCCAATATTGTTAATGATTCTGAGATAGTATTGAATATCACTATAATGTATAATACTTGCACAATTAATAATGGCATTGAATAGGGCGAGGTATAGATTTGCTTGATTCATTAGATTTTAGTAACCTCAAAAAGGACGTGACATGGAAAGCATTGCCAATATCTATAATTTTATTTTTATTGATTTCTTATTTCTCATTGAGTATTTTTGGGTTTTCTTCTTCAAATTTTGGAGTTTCTCAAGAAATTAAGCCTGTATCTGATTTCTCGGTACAGACTATGAATCGTGATGGAATAGATAAATCTAATGAAGATGGGAAATTTAATCTTAGTGATCATTTGGGATCAATTGTCATTTTAGATTTCATGTCAGTGGGGTGTGTAAATTGCCACTATGTACAAGACCATATAGAAGAAAATATAGATTACTGGAGATCCCTGGAAGGTGATTATCAAATTGAAGTAATTTCAATTGCTTCGTGGTATGATTACGAATCTTTTGAATTTGTTAACGAGACTTTTGGCGATATTGATTCTATTAAATTCATGAATTGGACTGTTGCAAATGGCGCAAAGGATTCAGTTATTTTAGAAAATGGTTTGAGAGGGGATTTAGTTGAGTACTATTCTGCTCAAAGTCTACCTTTGGTCATAGTTATTGATCAAGAAGGATTTGCGATTTCTAAAGAAAATTCTGGTTTACCATTGGATGGATGGGAAGAATTTGATAGATCTATAGAATTAGCAGTTTTAGGTGATGCGGAATCTTTGAGATTTGGTATTAAGAAAGCTGATGATAGTATTTATGGTGTATTAATATTGGGATTATTACTGGGTGTTTTGGTTTTCTTTTCGCCATGTGCATTTCCGGTACTTCCATCTTTCATAACTTACTACTTGGGACTGAAAATAAGAGAGCAGGAGTATATTTTTGATCAGAATTTTGAAGATTCAGAACAAAGAAAAAATTTAACAAATTCATTTGAAATTGGTATCTTCGCTGCATTTGGACAATTGAGTTTCTTTTTTGTTGTAGGCATCATTATTTTCCTATTAAGGGAAATTGTAAATTTGACTAATATACTAAATGATTTATCTATTATCATCTCATTTATACTCATATTTTTGGGAGTGTTGATGCTACTTGGTTGGACGGGAAATATCTCAATGAGATTACAGAGTATCTTGGATAAATTTCAAACTAATGAATCTGATGAGGTCTTTACACCTAGAAGGAATATGTATTTGTGGGGGATTGGATATAGTGCAGCTTCTGTAGATTGTACTGCAGCGGCAGTTTTTCCATTCATGGCTTGGTTAATTTCCATAGGAGATTATGCTTTATTTTCGGGACTATTTGGATTGGTAATTTCTGTTTCGATATTGATGATTTCAGTAATTGTGATTGTAGGTTCTGGAGGTCAAACTGTGGCACAAAAGATGAGTGAATTTTCGGGAATAATAAAATCGATTGGAGCTTGGATGATGATTTTTGCAGGAATTGGATTATTTGTTTATCTCACACAAAGAGAGCTAATGGGGGATATTTTCTGATTTCCATTTTATGGGACTATTCAAAATGGGATAGAAAAGTCTCCATGCAACAATACTTACTACGATTCCAGAAAATAGATCAAAAATATAATGTTGTTTTGTTGTCAAAATACTAATGCTAAGTAGAATCCACTCCATCCATAATAAAAATAAAAATATAAATCTATACATAGTTTCTTTTCTTTCTCGTAAAGTCCAAAAAGTTATGATTCTACATATCAGAAAGGAATGGACAATGTGCAGACTGGGCCAAGCATTCCAAGGATTATCGAGATAATGTACTAGTGAAAATAAGAATTCTTCGACGGGATTTAAATCTGGAATTACTAACTGGTCTCTAAGATCAATTTCTGCTGGAATCATTAAAAAGAAAAAACAACAAAATATTGTTACAGAAAAAAGGAATTGAATTACTACTATGAGTTCAATTTGTCCTCTTTTGTCCCTTGGGCTACTAAATACCAAAAGTGGGTAAAGGACATACAGGAGGACATATGGAATAATTGTCCATCCTATGAATGGAATTTTTCTATCAAAGTCAATTTCGGGATCCCAGACTGTTTCTAGGAAATTATGTGCCACTATATTTGTTATGAAATAGGGGCTTGCGATCAAAAACATCCCTAGTAAGAATAATTCAATTTGAAATAATTTACCATCTTTAATTTTTCTACGACTCCAAGAATTTTTCCAAAGAAAATCCCAAGGAGTCCATATTTGTTTCAATGAATCTCTAATTCCCACGTTATTAATCGTCCGATTGCATCACATATGAACCTAACACTGTAATTAGTGTCGAGCCAGCTAGTGCGGATATGAAAACATTCAGATTTGCGAGACCAAATTCATTTGTAGGAGATATGATATACTTTAGCCCAGTTGAAAAATCAGAAGAAATCGTGCCATAAAGAATGACCGAAAGTAGTCCAGATAGGGCTCCTAAAAACGCAAATGATGGGTTTATTTTTTCCCACAATGTGAGTAAAATTGGAATTACTGTAGCAGCTGCAAGTAAATCGGCGAATAAATATATTTTGAATACACCCAGTGTATCAAATCTATATCCCAGTACTTCAGGGCCCGTTGCTAAATATAGTGCTAATGGGATCATTCCTAGAGTGATTAGTCGGGATTGATTGACGTTTAGTCTTCCATCTGATATATCGCGTGTTACTGAAGCTGCAATTGCATTCTGTAGTGTATCGACACTGGAGCAAACCAAAGCAGTACCCAAAACAATAAATCCTGAAATAATAATTATACTTGCATCTTCAAGAAGTATAAAAAAAGCTGAAGCTGGGTCTAGGGCTGTACCTTGTCCAGCTACAGTTGTACCTAGAAATCCCATAATAAAAATTAATGGTAATACTAGTGTTGCAGCAAGAATTGACCCTTTTCTCAGAGCATCATTATCTTCAGATGCCCATGCACGTTGCCAATTTCCTTGTGAAAACATTTCAGCCGAGGTGATTGCCAATACAAGTGCTAGACCTGATGAAAAGGAATCCATATAAGAAATACTTCCAATACTGTAGGGATCTTCTGGATTGAATCTTTTTGCATCTGAAATTATAGCATTAATATCACCGATAGAAATTATCAATAAGAGCGTAACTAATAGCCATATCAGAACCCACGCTTGTATTCTATCAGTCGCAAGAGACGAAGGTAAGCCCCCATAAGTAGTATAAGCAGTAGTCACCACTGCTACAGTGATCATGGAATATAGTGGTTCGATTCCACCTAAAATTTCCATAGCCTTTCCTATTGCTGTGAATTCAGCAAATAATATTGTGAACATGTATATGATAGAAATTATTCCAACATATATCTGCATTGGACGACCAATTCTGATACGGACATAGTCTGCTAAGGTCACTCCAGAAGGTAATTTCTCTCTAATTATTGGGCCTACTTTATACAATATATAGAAAGGAGCGGAGCAAGCTACAGCATATCCTAAAACATCCCAGAAGCCACCATAATAACCCACCTCTGAGGGGCCAAAAAATACCCAAATTCCCATCCCTGAAGCAAAAAGACTTAATCCAATCTTTACCCAATTTTGAGTCCCTCTGGCTGAAAGAAATTTATCGCTATCCATGTTGCTTAATGATGCATACTTAAATCCAAAATATGCAAAAACAATAAGGGTAATCAGCATTAAAGAAAAAGCAATAATTGTATTCATACTCTCCCTCCGCTGGAATTACCCAGATCAGGTTATTGGGTCGTCACTAATGTGACCTCTCAGCAAAATGCTCCCCAGTAATACTTCGTAGGTAATGACGAATATTAATTTTTGTAATCTTATTGCGATTCCATAAAAGGATATTTCCATTCATGGGGAATATCTAAAGTTCTTTTTATCGAACGTGGACTTATCCACCTCAGTAGATTTAGAGGCCCGCCCGCTTTATCATTTGTCCCTGATGCTCTCGCTCCACCAAAAGGTTGCTGAGCCACTACCGCCCCTGTAGGCTTATCATTGATGTAGAAATTTCCTGCAGAGAAACGTAATGCTTTGAAAGCGGTTTGAATATCATCTTCGTTATTTGCAAAAATTGATCCAGTTAATGCATATGGAGATGATTTATCGCAAATCTCGAGGATTTCTTCGAATTTCTCATCTTCGTAAAGATATATGGTTAAAACTGGTCCAAATATCTCATCTACCATCGTCTCTGAAGTTGGGTTATTTGTTAGAATTACTGTTGGCTCTATAAACCATCCATCTGAATCACTACATTTACCGCCAGCGAAAATTTCACATGAATCTCTAATTTTGGTCCTTTCAATATATCCTCTGATTCTTTCAAATGCTCGATTATCAATTACGGCAGTCATGAAATTTGTAAGCTCTCTTGCATCTCCCATGTTTATTTTATTTATTTCTGATAATAAATTATCTTTGATATCATCCCAAATCGAATGGGGGATATACGCTCTACTTGCGGCACTACATTTCTGTCCCTGATATTCAAAAGCCCCTCTAATTAAGGCAACTAATAGTCCTTTTTTATCACAATCTGGATGGGCAATTACGAAATCTTTTCCACCTGTTTCGCCCACTATTCTTGGATAGGATTTTAGATTATTCAAATTGTCAGAGATTTTGGACCAGAGTCCTTGAAAGGTTTTAGTTGATCCAGTAAAGTGTAATCCTGCGAAATTAGAATTTTTAACCGAGATATCTGTAATTTCCTCTCCGGAACCCGGAAGGAAATTAATTACTCCAGCCGGAAGTCCCGCTTCCATCATAAGTTGCATTAGATAATAATTTGAAAAATATGAATTTCTACTCGGTTTCCAAAGCGATGTGCAACCAACAATTGCAGGAGCGCTTGGAAGATTTCCTGCAATACTTGTAAAGTTGAAGGGGGTAATAGCTAGAATGAATCCCTCTAATGGTCTGATTTCTGTAGAATTCTCTACTCCATCTGGAGATACTAAGGGTTGAAAGTCATCATGAAATTTACGGGCATAATAGCAATTAAATCTCCAAAAATCAATTAATTCACAGGCTGAGTCTATTTCGGCTTGAAAAACTGTTTTTGACTGGTTTAACATCGTAGCTGCATTGACTTTCATTCGCCACTCTCCTGCTAATAAATCGGCACATTTTTCGAAAATTTTGCATCTGCCTTCGAGTCCTAGATTAATCCAATTTTTCTGAGATCTCGTAGCTGCTTCGCAAGCTTCTTCGATTTCATTTTTTCCAGCTAGATGTACATTAGCAATTACATGATTTGATTTATGGGGAATCACTTGAGTTACAGTATTTCCTGTAAAAACCTCTTTTCCATTTATTATACAGGGAATTTCTATGACCTCAGACATTTGTTTTTCGATTTGTTCCAGAATAGTAGTTCTTTCGTTACTGCCTAGAGTGTAAGGCAAAATAGGTTCATTCACCGGGTGGGCTTTCATATACATTGCATGAACTACTATCTAACAATATTTGCTATCAAGATGTGAGAATATTACTCCCATTCTTTCGGTTCGCCTTTCTTTTCTTTCTTCCAAACTCTGTAGTGAGCTTTGCATAGTGAGACTTTTTTCATTTTCCTAGGGAATGCCGAAGAACCCCAAACATCCACAGCACGAGCATAAGCCATCTTTCTCCCTCCTACCTTTTTATCTGCCCAGTTATTACAATCTTTGATATCGCAGTTTATCGATCCTTCAAATTCAATATCTTTTGATTTTTTTTCATTGCTTGAATCATTAGTAACAATTCTTTTTTTTCTCGCTTTAGACTTGAATCCCATATATCTCCGGTTTCGGATTCTAATTAGAAGGTTGCTTCTGGAATTTCAAAATCGAATGGCCCATTGGGGCTAGCAATTGAAGCCAACCGATCGGGGCCAACACCTACACTTACTACGGGAACTCCCACAAAATCTTCAATCGTCTTAAGATAATTCCTTATGGAATCAGGAAGAATCTCAATACCTTGACCTTTTCTTGATTTATTTGCTAATGAAATCCATTCTTCGCTAGTCCTTGATTGGAAACCAGGTAGTGAGCGATAAATGGGTTTACATCTTGATAACTCTTCAGTTGCAGTAGGGAGAAAATCTATCTCTTTTCCATCTAGTGAATAAGAAATACAATATAGTATCTCATCTAGGTCTCCCAATACATCTACTTTGGTGATTACTAGTCCAGAATATCCATTAATCCGCTGACTTTCTTTTAATGCAACTAAATCCAACCAACCAGTTCTTCTAGGTCTTCCAGTAGTAGTTCCAAATTCATTTCCAAGTTTTGACATCTGTTTTCCTGGTCCTTCTTCTAGCGATAGCTCCGTGGGAAATGGGCCATTACCTACTCTGGTAGTATATGCCTTGGAAATTCCATAGCAACTGGAGATCTGTCCTGGATGAATTCCAGACCCATGAGATGCATTAGCCCTTCCTGTTATTGATGAAGTAACAAATGGATAGGTTCCTTGATCTATGTCCAACATTGATCCTTGTGCACCTTCAAGTAATATCTGATCTCCATCTTCAAGAGCACTATGAAGCATTTTTCCTGTATTCCGAATGGAATTCGAAAATCTCTCTAAAATCCATGAAATATCTGAAAAAAGGTCGTCACTAGTAATTTCTTTTTTTACGTCTACTGTACTTAATTGCTTATTCATTCTTTCCGCAGTCTCTGATAGTCTATTTTTATCATTTAATAAGAATTTCAAATCTGCAAATCTAATTCCTACTCTTTCTGTTCTATCTCTATATGTAGGGCCAATCCCTCTTCCCGTGGTTCCAATTATTTTATCGGCTTCATCATAAAAACGATGAAAAGGGAAAATTACTGATGCCCGATCGCTAATGAATAATCGATCTCCTTCTGGTCTCTCCTTTGTTATCGAGTACCAACCTTCTAGTTCTTGATCCAGTACCCAAGGATCAATAACCATTCCACATCCAAGAACCAATTTACATTCATTATTTGTTATCCCAGATGGTAAGAGATGCAACTTAAGAGTTGTTTCGCCTACTACAATTGTATGTCCCGCATTATTGCCGCCTTGAAATCTAACTGCCCAGTCTGAAAAGGTAGCTAGTTGATCTATAGCTTTACCTTTTCCTTCATCTCCCCATTGGGCCCCGAGAATAGCAGTAGCAGGCAACGTATTGACACCAGCGACTTAGGTGTTTGAATGCTTTGGCTAAAGTAATAAATTTTGGGAAGTGATTATGAATGTAATGTGAGTCGGTAGGACAATGGCACAGAGGCACCCTGAAGCTGAAAATAGGCTGTTAAAGAAATGGATATGTATGAAGTGTTCAGCTACTCATAGAGGTAGTAAGCCGAAATCTTGCAGGAAGTGTGGATACACAGGAATGAGGCCTAAGGCAGCAGAGAGAAGGAAGACGTGATGTGTCATTTTGGGTGGCATGGGCTGAAGGATTTGGAATAAGCTTAGGTTTAATTTTAGCTTTGGGCCCCCAGAATGTATATCTAATCAGACAAGGACTTCTGAGAAAGTATGTTCTTGTGGCATGTTTGGTTTGTTTTCTTTCTGATGCTTTATTGATTTCTGTTGGAGTATTGGGATTCGGAAGGATAATGTCTGAAATGGAAGAATGGGCACCGATTATAGCAATTGCGTCTTCTTCTTTTCTAGTTGGATATGGGATATTGAGAATATATTCCGCAATTAACCCTCAGGGATTGGATACTGGAGAGGTTGAATCACAGACTATTCGAAAAACAATATTTACTGGATTAGCTTTTACTTGGCTTAATCCTCATGTTTATGTAGATACACTAATTCTAATTGGAGGTACATCTAGTAGATATATTGGAGAAGAGGGGTTTGGTTTTGCATTTGGGGCTATTGCTGCATCTTTTATTTTCTTTTTTTCATTGGGATATGGTGCTAAGTTTCTTTCTCCAATACTCAGTACACCAAAATCTTGGATGATTATCGATTTGACGGTAGCAGGAATAATGTTTACAATTGCTGTTCTAATTATGGTTCCCTATTTCTAGTTAAATTATTTCTGATATCTCAGCAGTTGGTGATATAGTAGCCACTTAGCATATGGAAAACTAGTCAATTTTTACATAATGTCATTTTTATCCAAAAAGAACTCATCATTCTATTTTAGGATCGAGATACTTCATTTAACATAGATTCTAGAGTTGCTTGAATTTGTAAGCACAAGGGACCATAGTGCGTAGGAAGATTGGGGTCATTGAAAATATCATCAAGAATGGAAGCAGTCATTCCCAGCCTTACATCCATGTCTTTTTTTGTATTTAGTAGCCACTTTTCTACAGCATCTTTGGATGCTAATCTGATGTTTCTAGGTACTTGGCTGTCGTCTAACTGAGATAATACCTGAGAAATCTGTTGGATGCGCGAATCGAAATTTGGCACAGTCTCATCTCCATCTGTTGCAGCATGTTATACTCCTTAAGTACATCCCCAATTTTTATTGATTAATCCAGGAAGCCCAAGGCATATTTGTCCTATTTGATAGTCCAAAACCGGGGCCTTCTATTCCTAGAGCTATTAATCCGACCTCTGAGTCAGAATCAATAATATTTTCTAGTGCCCATTTCATTGAATTTTCAATTTTCTCACCTTGTAAAATTTTTTCTGCTACCCTGTAGCTCAATAATGCCCTTGTTATTTCTTCGCCAACTCCTGTAGCCCCAATGCCAATTCCTTGTTGAACCCAAAAACCGCATCCAGGCAATGGAACATCACCTATTCTACCTGGTGGCCTATGACCACAACCACCTGTACTAGTTGCGCATACAATAATCCCATTAGAGTCTCTAGTGATAATTCCTACTGTATCACTCACTTCTTCATTAGGCTCCCTTCCTTCTACATGGGATGTTGGGTACCCCCTTTTATCTGCCCAAATTCTAGCTCCTTCTCCCGAAAGGCCATTGATTTTTTCTTCCAATAAATCGGCTGCAACTCTAATTGGATTTGGAGTATTTTTCATATCTACTACAAAACCCATTTTTCCATCTGATGTCTGAATTGATGCATCTAAAGAAACTGAGCCATCGGTCCGAAATACGGAACCCTGTCCTGCATTGAAAACTGGATCATTTTCCAAGGCTACACAACCTTCTACTGCTGCTTTAATAGCAGAACCGCCATTTACTAATATTTCAGTTGAAATTTTGATTGCATTTTCTATATTTTCGAGTCTTTCTGGGCCTGCTCCTGCTCCACCGTGTGCAACTACTGCTGGTATTATCATCGTATCACTAAATCTCCAAATTGTTTTTTTCACTTATTTTTATATTAAATTGAATTAGTAGTGCAAAGCAGAAAATTAATCCAGCAACTCTGAAACACGTATGAAAAGTCCACATTCCTGAACCTTCGACGGTTTCAGACCATAAAAACGCCGCGAATAAAGGACCGAAAATTCTTGCCAGAGCTGCAGTACCTTCTTGAGCTCCCATTATCATCCCTAATTC
>LURV01000079.1 GCA_001629205.1 Marine group II euryarchaeote REDSEA-S30_B12 | reverse complement strand
GAATAATAATGTTAAGAAGAAAAAAAGAAATGACGCCTTGCACAGTAGAAGTTTCACACACTTTTGAAAGTTTGCATGCTCATGTTCGTTTCAATAATGGGGCAGTTGTGCATACTGGTGACGAGGTTATAGTACATGGCGAACCTGTTATAGCGCCATATGGAAAGGTAGTCATTGAAGATAGAATAGCTACAATAAAAAGAGCGATTTGGTTTCATAGATTATGGACTAAACTCATTGGAAATTTTGAATTTATGGAAATTTGTGAGTTTTCATTTTCAGAGGAGCTTTCATTATGAAGGAAGTTGATTACCAAAATGAAAGAGTAGATGCAATAAATGAAACCACTGCTATGGCGCATGAAACTACTCTATTAAATCCACGTTTTTATACAACTAATTTTAAAGAAATGGATGAACTTAATGTAGAAAGTGTGAGGAAAGATTGGGATGAATTAATTTCTGAAATGAAATCAGATCCAAACCGCACTCATTTTAAGAAAACTGAAGATTGGGACAAGATTGATTTTAAGAGTTTAAATCCAGAGTTAAGGAAAGAGTTTATTGATTTTTTAGTTAGTTCATTAACAGCAGAGTTTTCAGGTTGTGTTCTTTACAAAGAGATGAAGAGAAGGGGAACAAACGAGGAGATATGTGAATTATTTTCGTATATGTCAAGAGATGAAGCTAGGCATGCAGGTTTTATTAACGATGCTCTAAGAGAAGCTGGAATAGGAGTAAACCTTGGTTTTCTTACTAGAAAAAAAAAAATCTATAACAAAAAAAGAGGTAATTGAAAAGGGGATTTCTGAATTTCTTTTCAGTCCCAAAACTAGTCGTCATCTTTTCAATTTCGACTTACCGAAAATTTCTATACCTCTATCTAAGTTAAGATAAATAAATTTAGATACTTCATTATACATTTTTCATCTCTTTAATTCCAAATAGGAGTCTTGAAATTTTATTTCTCCTCACTATCTCGAAGAATAACAAACAATTTATTGAGACAAATATTGTACTAAAAATTACTGCAAAAAAGCCTGTAATTCCGATTTCGGACGAAAGATGTAAACTAAAAAATGTTAGTGGCATATGAATGATGTAGAATGTGTATACTCCTTGATTTAGATATCTTAGTCTGTTACTTGGGTGATTAAGAAAATGTGCCCCCCAAGAAAATATTGTTAGGCACCAGAACCATGAATGAAAACTATGAACTAAGCAAGCTAAGATAGTCTTTGAATCATGTATAATTTCAAAACTAACCCAACCACCATCTACATACGGGATCCCAGAATCATGTTGTTGAATTCTAATCCAAATGAATGCTAAGGTGAGGATTGCAGTTGAAATGGATATTGGAATTCTCCACTGTTCTAAGATTTGATAATATCGTTCTTTGCAAATTATACACAGATAACCGAATAAGAAGAAGAGAAAGTACCAAAACCACTGATAGCCAGATCCTAAAAAACCTATCATCCAAGGCTTGAATATTATCTCGATAATGGTTAGAATTGAGGGAAAAATTAAGAAAACTCCTAAGCCGTTAGGTAAGTAGAAAGGGGACTTAATTAATTTTGAGAATTTCCTATCTGGTTTTTTGTTGATATAGTGAAAAATCGGTGTTAACAATATAGAATACAAAAATAGATTCCAGACAAACCATAGATGACCTAATGATAGAATCTTTCCTAAAATTGGTACCCAGAAAAAAAGTGAAAGTAAAATTCCCCAAAGAAAACCGGAAACTAATCCATCAACATCGGTTTCAATATTTCCTAAAATTATTGAACCAACAAAACCTACAGTCCATACTCCAAATATCATTGGTACTAAAAGCCTAATAAATCGTTCTTTGGTGAATTGTTGCCAGTTTCTGTTATTGAAAGCGAAAGCAGTTCCGAATCCAGATATCATAAATAAAGCAGCCAGGCGCCATTGGTGCATCCAGTGAAGAAACATACTAGTCGGGTCTACAGATTCTTGTGTGTAAAGATTGATAGCAGCATCTTGCTCATCTTCGCTGTAGTCCAAAAATCCAGATCTTTCTGAATTTTCTAAATTTGGATTAATTTGTTCACCATAAGTTGTCCAATAAATCCCAATTGAAACATGAAAAGGAATTAGAAGACCGAATAAAATAATTCGAAGCCAATCTAAATCATGCCTCCTAATTTTTTTAGATTTAGTAATCTCTTTAGATGAATATTTATCATTCAACATTATCACCAATAATTACTTGGTCGGTAGTATTTATTTCGGTCAAAAATTTATTTTTTAGCAGCAACTCTCATCGATACTGTTCTGAGCACAAAAGCATGTTTTTGCTGGTAAGATATCCGCTCTCGCACTTCTCTCATTGAATAACTTGGTAATATTCGCCAATTCTTCTGGAGAATCGCCTCGTTCTTCTAAACATAGTTTCAATCCTAATAATCCCCACATATTGTCTTTCCAAAGTTCAATATCGGCACGATATACTTCTTCTGCCTCTTCTACCTCTCCTTGTTCTAAAAGTAATGCACCTAATATGTGTCTAACTGGTTGCATCTGTCCCCAAGGTTCGTTATACGCAAGGTTAAGGGATAGGTCTACTCCACGACGTAGATGATCGAATGCTACACTAAAGTCCGCCTCTTGTCCATTTTGTTTTGCTAAGAATTGTCTACGATATTCTATTTCTCCATCAAGTACAGCATCATTTACTAAAAGAATACAAGGACCATCATTAGGATCTTGATACATCAGATTGTTATGTAGAACTCGCCCTTCAAGAGCTGGATTTTCTAAAGCTTTCTTGAATAGAGCTTGTTCAGATTCTGCTTCGCTAACCATTCCTTTAGAAGCATATGCAACACCTCTAGCATAATGCTGTGTTGCAATAGCAGCAGGAAATACATCACTATCTGTGTGGAGAGGTTCATTGAGTATTTCATCCCATTTTCCAAATCTAATCATTACATGCCATGGCATTGTAACATATGACTCTAGGAATATTGCACCCATTGGAATGATTCCAGCTAACATAAATTGTACACCCGATTCAGCATCTCCAGCTGGAAGAGTACTAACGGCTTTTCGTGCATACTTCAGAGCAGTTTCATATTGTCCATCGAACATTGCGCACCACACTACGAAGTGATGATTATGCATTCTGTAAAACTTATAGAATTGTGATTCGTTACCAGAAATCTCTACATAACGATCATCTGCTTCTACAGCTGCTATATTACAATCTATTGCTTCTTTCCATTGACCAACCCAAGCATCAATATGAGATGGCATATGAACTAAGTGCCCTAATCCTGGCATCAGAGTACGAAGAACATCCGCTGCGGGAAGTGCTCTTTCTGGAAATGGAGATAATTCCAGTGCATGACAATATAGATGACAAAGTGCTGGATGTACCTTCGCTTCTTCACTACTTTCGAATGCATCTTCAAGAACTTTGACGAGTAGCAAGGTATTGTCATCAGCAGGTGTAATTTCACCTGTTGATGTATTCTTATCCCATAATTGCCAAGCTTTTAGATTCATTAGAGCTTCAACATAAATTGCGGTAATATCTAAATTTCCCTCATATTTTTCATAAAGAGGGGCCATTGCTTCCGCAAATGCGATATTAAGTTCGGGACTATTGCCCATATTGAGGACAGAGGGGTCCGCCGCATCTCGAGCCTCTTCAGAATGTCTCTCTGCCAATGCATCGATTAGATCTTTCTCCATTTCATTACATCCGTCTTTCAGGGAGATTGCTTGCTGAATCGGGTCATATCCTGACCCTAGCCCTGGAGTCCAGTTGTAATTTGATGAAACACAATATGCAATTCCCCACCAAGCCATTGCACAGTTTGGGTCTAATTCTGAACATTTTGTGAAACATGCAATTGCTTGCTCATGATTGTAATTTAACATGTGACCATATGCGCGAACAAACATTTTTTTTGCATCTTCATTTGCTATTGTTATACTTTCTACAAATTTATAATTCTCTGGTTTTCCAAAATCATAATCTTCCGGGGCTAAACTCATATATATTCGGAGCTAGTAATGAACTTAAGTTTAATGTTTAGATTTACAATCTTGCAATATTTGACCTCTAATCAGAGATAAGGAATTTTGAAAAAGAGATGCGAAATATTCAATAAGTATTTTTTTCTTCAGGTAGTTTATGAACCCTAGAACCTTAAAGGGACAGAGAAAAAATAAATTTTCAGATAGAAAAATGATATCCAAGAAGAGAAAAATACAGAATAATACTGACTCCAGTTGTGATAATCCAACCTGTGGCTGTGGAAATTAATTAATTGATTTTTATCTAGATTTTCATTTCGCAATTCTAAAATTAATAATGTATAAACATAATATTATTAGATTCCATTAAATAGGGAATTTAGTAGCGCGATAAGAGGTAAAAATATGAGTGACGATAAAAACCAAGAGAGAAGGATTCCTGTAACTGTTTTGACAGGTTTTTTAGGCTCAGGAAAAACTACTTTGCTTAATCATATACTATCAAGTACAGAGCATAAAATGAAATTTGCGATAATTGAAAATGAATTTGGAGACATTGGGATTGATGAAAATATCATTGTAGAGAGTTCAGAAGAGAGTATTATTGAGGTAATGAATGGGTGTATTTGTTGTACAGTCAGAGGAGATTTAACTGAGTTACTTGATCAAATGTATGATAGAATAAAAGACTTCGATGGAGTTTTGATTGAGACAACAGGACTGGCGGATCCAGCTCCTGTTGCACAAACATTCTTTGTCGATGATAGAGTAGTAGGTCGTTATAAATTAGATGGAATTATTACAGTAGTTGATGCGAAACATATCATCCAACATGTAGAAGAGGAGAAACCTGAAGACATTGAAAACGAAGCTGTAGAGCAACTTGCTTTTGCAGACAGAATAATATTGAATAAAATTGATCTTGTTACTGAAGAATATCTTCAAGAAGTTGAGAGTAAAATCAAATCTGTAAACGGTTTTGCTCCAATTTATCATACTCAGAACAGCCTCATAGATCCTAATAATTTGATTGGTATTGGGTCTTTCGATTTGAACAGAACTCTAGAAATGGATCCCGAGTTCTTGGATACTGATGCAGAACATGAGCATGATCAACGAGTTACATCTACTAGCTCAAAGTTTGAGGGTGAGCTAAATGTTAACAAACTGGAAAAATGGATTGGGTACCTAATGGAAAAAAAATCACAGGATTTATTTCGATATAAAGGAGTAC
>LURV01000078.1 GCA_001629205.1 Marine group II euryarchaeote REDSEA-S30_B12 | reverse complement strand
GAGCTATACTTTCGGTTCTTAGAGACTCAGCTAGAGCGGCTTATGTTGAGATTGCTAACAAAGTAGATGTTACAGAAAGAACTGTTAGAACTAGAATGAAAAGAATGGAAGAAGAAGGAGTAATCCGTGGATATACTATTAGGGAAGCTGGAGTTGGACTAACTGCATTAATTAGAATGAAAGTTGGACCCGGAATAGAAATTGGTACTTTAGCAGGTGAATTTGCTGGTTGGCCTGGTGTGGAATCTGTTTACGAAATTAGTGGAGATGCTGATTTAGTAGCTGTAGTTCATGTTGATGATACAGTAGGGCTAAGAAATATGTTAGATAAGATGTGGTTAGCTGGACCTAGAGATATAAGTTCAACTCAAACTGAATTAGTACTTGAGCAGTACTGACTAATTCTTCCATTTTATTGAGCATCCGATACTTTCGGTCCTTGAAATCGAAATCTCTTTCCCAGAAAGTATTTGATCTAATGCATATGATAATTCTGAAGATTTTACATGAGTTGGATCTCTCGGAGAATCATCCATCCTTCCCCTGTAGATTACTATTTTATTAGAATCTAATAGATAAAATTCTGGTGTTCTTTCGGCTCCATATGATTTCGCAATCTCTTGAGTTTCGTCATGTAGATAAGGATATGACATTCCTCGTTCTGCTCTTTTTACCATATTATCCCATGAGTCAGATTCATATTTTACCGGGTCATTAGAGTTAATCCCAACAAAACCAAGATTTGAATCTCTTGCTCGTGCCGCAATTGATTCAATTCTAGTTTCTGAGGCGACTACATAGGGACAGTGATTACATGTAAAAACAATTATTGCTCCATTTTTATCGATTAAATCGGATAAAGATAATCTTTTTCCGCCGACTGATGGATTGGCATTTTCTAGTAAAAATTCGGGAGCAGTGTGTCCTGGCTCTATACCCATATTGTACCCAGTAAAGATTAGATGTTCAATCCTTTGGAGAGATTATTTTCTCTTTTGGATTAAAAGTTTGCTTGCATTCTTCGATTCTTCTTCTTGCTAATCGATTTTGAGGGTCTATATCCAGAATATTCCTCCAAGCTATTATTGCTTTCTCGGGATTATTGCCTTCATGAAGAATTGCAGCGATTCTGAGTCTTGCGTCAATGTGGTGTGGGGTGATTTTTACTGCCTGTTTAAAATCTGAGAGTGCTTCATCTATTCTATTGAAATCTAGATATAGTTCACCTCTTTGAAACCAAGCATCTGATAAACTTGGATTTAATTCAATTGCTTTATTCAAAGGTTTTTCTGCCTGAGAAGAGCGCCCCATTGCAATCATACACTTACCTAGTAAAATTAGACCAGTTGGATGTCCTGCATTCATATTAAGTAGTTCTCTAAGCTCCTTTTCTGCTTCCTTCCAGTCCCCTAAGTGCATAAGAATTTCAGCCTTCCTGAATCTAGCTGATTCATGCTCAGGACAATGCTCAACAAGATAGTTAGCATCATCAAGAGCATTCTCTAAATCATCTTTAACAAACGTCGCTGAGCATCTATTTAATCTGGCTCTGATATGATTTGGATCTATTTCTAGAGTTCTAGTGAAGAAGGAAATCGCTTCATCTAGCCTATTCATTCTGGCTGCAATAACTCCTTTTAGAAAAAGTACTGTAGGATTATTTTTCAAAATAGTGGTAGACTCTATAGCAAAGGCATTGGCTTGTTCTATATTATTCATATCAAGGAAAAGTTGGGCCTCTTCAATTGGGATAGAAGGATGATTAGGAATTAGTCTCCTAGCACGAATTAGAGATACTTCTGCATCATTATGGGTTCCTTGATATCTTAAAGCCCTAGCTCTTCCTAACCAAGCTAGTCCGGATTCACGATTCAATTCTATGGCTTTATCAAATGATACTAATGCATCGATAATTAGTAGTTGATCTAATTTTCCAGTTTTATCACGCTTTTCGTCGATGTCTGATAGAATTAGTCTTCCATTCATAATATGAAGATTATCATTATTCCATGATTCTTCCGGGGCACGGTCTAGTATCTTTTTAGATGTGGAAGGAGAATTTTTACGTAGCCATAGTAAACATAATCTAGCTCTAATCTCAGAATCTGATGGTTCATCTTCAATATACTCACTTAATACTTCTATTGCGTAGTGAAGCTGCCCTCCTTGCACTTTTTAAGGAGCTTTTAGTATTGTTTTCTCCCGCTGCAAGTAGCTTGGAATTTAGTAGCCATGCTGGACCATTTTTATTTTCTATTTCTAATGATTGTTGTACTAATTCTTGAGCAATTGTTATTTCGCCTAGAGCAAATAATTTTGAGGCTTTCTGAATTAATTCGATATGTGTTAATTCGGAATCATCTTCTAATCCTTTTTCAGCTAATTTCGCCCTTTTTGCTATTTCAGATAATTCTGAAGCAGTTGAAGAAGGTTCTGGATTTTCTCCTAATGCTTCTAATCTAACAGAGTTACGACTTATTCTCGATGTTTCTTTTCCTTCTAGTAATATTATCTGCTCCCTTAATAGACTAATATTATCAGGATTTATGGCTAGTAATCTCTCGATTGTACGATCTAGTGCTTCGATTTCTCCATTCTTCCTCTGAATCTCTGCAAGTGAGAAAAGTGTTTTTTCATCCTCGGGATTTAGGTCATTAGCTCTTATGAAGCAATCTGCAGCCCAGTCAGTTCTATTTATTGCATAAAATAATTCTCCGAGCCTTCTATGTTCGTTAGCTGAAAGTTCTATGTCCTCTGCCATCATATCTGATTGGTGAAGCATTGAGGCGAGGCGTTCCACTAAAGGGTGTAATCCTACAAGAATCTCACTATTTCCATTAGATGAACCTGGATAGTGATTAAGAATAGATTTTGCAGCGTGACTTGCTATTGCGCAAGATTCACTATTACTAATTGGAATTCCTTGATTGAATAACAGTGCTTCTGCAGATTCTAGTGATTGGTGAACGCCCAATAAATCTCGAACATTTGGCGTCTCGGAAAGAATTGTATCTACTCCTCTTGAAAGTAAATCTAATTTATTTGATGTTTCTGAAAGATTATATTGGACAAAACCTAACTTCTCAACTATTCTTCTTCTTTGATTAAGTAACGTTTTATGCTTAAACCATAGTGTTGAAAGTATAATTCCTAGCGCCCCTATCAGAGTAAATATCGCTAGTGTAGAGTCTTCCATTAGTGCCAGCGAGTGTGAAGAGGTTTTGATGGCTTCTACTATTTCAAACAAAAAAGTGACGATTATAGTACGACTTTCAAAAAACGAGATTTATGAAATCTCACGATAAATCACTAGTTGAAAAGGCCTGAACTCCTAATTTAAGGGTTTGATTTCCTACAGAATTTCCCACTACACATGGAATTCCAGCCCCTGAAGCTAATTCAAAAATCCTATCTGAAACCTTACCGGCGAATATTAAGCCTTGTGCATTTTGAGATTCTGATAGAGCTTTTTCTAAATCTTTAGCTCCAATAGTATCTGATTTTGAACCGTCTTCATTTATAATCACGGCTTGGTTCCTTTTCAAACCTTCAAAATGTACTGCCCATGTTTTAATCTCCTCTGGTGCTTCTAGCGATGCGTTGCCTCTTCCTACAGTTGCATCATCGTCTTTCTGTAATTCAGTTTGAACCCTAGAAACAAATTTTGCTGCAGTTTCTTTCTGATTAAGGCATTTTGTAATTACCTTACCCTCTAGGTGTTCAACTTCTCTACTTTGAGGGGCCACTGCTACATGAGTAAGGGATTTTCCTAATTTGCCGCTAATCTCTAACAGTAGAAGTTTTCCACCTCTATCTCCATCTACAAATGCAGTTACTGTCTTCTTCTTTCCAGCTAGTTTAATCAATTCTGGTTTGATTCCAGAACCCATAGTTGCTATCGCATTTTTTATTCCGAATTTTAGAAGATTTCGTACATCATTTCTTCCTTCGACAATAATTAAAGCGTCACCTTCCTCTATGTTTGGTCCGGCAGTCATTTCAGAGTAATCTACTTCAGTGTCTAGAGTAAGTACAGTTTTTACTTCATCAAGAATATTCTTAGATTCTGAAGATGCAGAATTGACTATGCTTAGCAATAGTTGCTTAGCTCTATCGATAACTGACTCTCTTTTTGCAGATCTGATATTTTCAATCTGAGATACTTTGATAATTGCTTTACATGGACCTATTCTATCTATAGTTTCTAGAGCAGCACCGATCACTGCTGTACTGACTTGATCTAGGGATGATGATACTTCAATAGTTCCATTTACTCTTCCTTTGTTATTGTTCAGACTTACATCTACATGTCCAATTCTCCCTGTTCTCTGAAGTTTTCTTAATTGGAGATCTTCTCCTAAAAGTCCTTCTGTTTGACCGAAGATGGCCCCCACTACATCTTTCCTTGCTACAACTCCACTTTCTGTTCTAATTGTTGCGTGTATTACGTATTTTCCTTCACTTGTCATAATTTCATTCTCCTGCCTCTCGGCCTAAACCATGTCCTTCCCCCTTTTGCTCTAACAAGCGAGGGTCTTGATGGGTGAAAACACCCTGGAGTAGGCTAAGAAACAATACTTCGAAATGACTATGATTCATGAAGTCTCCTATTACAGAAATCAAGCAATTTAGATTTAATCTGGAATACCTAGGCATTAATACATAGATGTATTATCGTGTATCATGGCTGAGGTACTAGAAGATAAGCGAAAAATTTTCTGGAATGCCGCTAGACTTGCATTAAGAGATGGAGAGCTTAGTAATGGTGAAAAAAGAATTTTAGTTAAACTCGCTCATACTCTTAAATTATCTGATGAAGAGCCGAAATTAGTTTTTGAATCCATTGTGAAGGGAAAGGATCCTGGTGAAGGTTCTAGGATTGATGAGCATGAAATGCGATTAGTTTATGGTCAAGTGCTTGAAGCTATGTTAATTCATACCGATAGATCTGACGATGTATTATCCATGATTGTATTCTTAAGAAAAATGTTCGGAATAGATGAGTCTGAGCATAGGGCAATCACAAGAAGTTTGGATAGGCAGCTGGAAGAAATAGTTCACAGAAGTTTTATTGAAGAATTCAGAATGAGATTGAAAGATTCAGCTGATAGAATTGGTGATATAGTGGAGAATTTAAACATATTACCGGGAAAGAGTAGGAATAATGAGTGATGCCGGCTCACTGGATGATTTCCTATCTCAGTTTTCTGATAAAGTACATAAATCCGATAGGAAACTTGCGAAAATTGTTAGAGAGGCATATCCAATTGGGGTTCCAGCTCTTATCATGAAATCCGGAACTGATAGAATTGGTGAGTCAGCTGGTTATTCATTTTATCTTGGAACACCAGATGATTTATTGAGAAGTTTGGCCTCATGGTTACTTTCATTTGCTGGTGAACGTCAATCCACATTATTAAGATTAATCAAGAGATTATGGAAACGTCATGGGAGGGAAGATATTGCACTTTCGTCCTTATTATTAGCTAATCTAGATCATAAAAATCTAGATATTAATCCTTGGGAATTTCTTACTTCTATTGTGAATAAAACTGAGCCTTTAGATGCAATATTATTAATTGTAGAGGAATTATTTAGAGCAAAAAAAGATATTCCTAGCAATGAAATTTTTGAAAAATGGTGTAATGGAAAAAGAATTGAAGGTCATTTAGCAATAATTTGTGCATATAATATGATGAAGAGTAATTACAAAATATCAGATGATATTATTAGTAAACTATCTTCTATTCCAGTAAATAGAGGAGATTCGATTTTGAGTAGATTGAAAGATGAAGTGACTCTGAAAAAAAATAACCAGGATGTAGTTTAATGTCAAAAAGAATGTTGCCTTCAGATAATCCAGTTGCTGAACAAGTATTGGAATGGACAATAAAAAGAAATTCTAAAGATATTGCTCAATTAATGAAATGGATGGGTGATGCGACATCCAGAAAAGATAGGCGGACATTTATTAATCGAACATTAGATTTAATGGAAGAATTGCAACATGCTCAGAATCTTCTGGATGAAATGAGGTGAAAACATTCGTTCACTATTACTAGCGGGTGGTCGTTCATCTAGAATGCAAGCTGATAAAGCATTGATTGAAGTAGGTGGAGTTCCGGATATTAGATGCAAAAAAATATGCTGGCCCAATTGAAGCAATAATAGAAAGTTTGCAAGACCCTCAATGTAAGGAAATTGGAACTCTACAATTGTGTCCTGTGGATGTTCCTTGGATTAAATCTGATGTGTTCATTTCCTTAGAAGAGCGTCTTGAAGATAAAGATGTATTAATTATGCCTCATGATGGAGAGAGAAGTCAGCCTCTTTTAGCATTAATTAGACCTGGGCCAGTACTAGAATTATTGAAAGATGGTCAAGAAAGTCCCCTGACGGAACAATTCTCTATATTGCCACATTCGCTACTTATTGAGGATCCTAAACTTCTGAAAAATGTGAATCAATTTTTTGATTTAAATTGAAATAAAAACCAGAACAAATTTTATCCAATATTTTTGGATATAATTTATGTTCTTCGATCTTGACTCTGTCTTGTAGTGATTTTATACTGTCATCAGGATGTACATCAACACGACTCTGACCAAGTATTGGGCCTGTATCTACTCCCTCGTCTACTAAATGTACCGTGCAACCAGAGATATTACTTCCTGCAGCTAAAACATCCCTATGTGCGTGAGCACCTGGAAAATTAGGTAATAATGATGGGTGAATATTTACAATTCTTCCTTTCCATTTGGATATAAGCCAAGGAGAAATAATTCGCATATATCCACTCAGAACAATTAATTCTATATTTTCATTTTCCAATATTTGTTGAATTTGTTTTTCGTGTTCTAAGCGCATTTCTGTCTTATCACTAATTGTAGGCAATGGAACATGAAATCTTAAAATTTCATTTTTTTCTGCGATTTTGAGTCCTCCTGCATTCCTTTTTTCGGAAATGACAAGCGAAGTAATGTGAACTCGGGGAGTTTTTTGGTATTCGATTAGAGATTTCAAACCAGAGCCCCCACCTGAGATAAAAACTGCTAATCTTACTGGATTATCTTTGGTTCCCACTCTAGGAAGTATGAATTCAGAACTCATAGTGGTTGGAAGTATTAGTTGTTCATAGATGTTGTAGTTCTAATATGAATTTTGAGTGCCATTGATACAGAAATTTATGAGCTCAATGCCTTCGAGTTCAATCATGGCACGACTGGAAAGCTTGGATGAAATTGTTCAAGAATACTGTGTTTCAAGTAGTACCACAAAAAGTCGACTCTACATTGGTTTGGGGATTATGTTTACTTTTTTTGCCATTATTGGTATTTGGATACCTGGGTGGCCTACCGTATCATGGGCGGTTCCAGCTGCATACTTCTTTTCAATATCTAGTGAAAAATTATTCAGATGGACACTTACTAATCGATATTTTGGAGATGCTATTTTTGAATACTATGCAACAGGAAAAACTATTCCCAAGCATGCTAAGAATTGGATAATTGCTTTAATAATAACAATGACTACATTTTCGACTACTTTTGTTTGGTATATCTCAACTTTAGGAGACGGTAAAATTCTAGATCCTTCTACTTGGAATGGTGCTGATCCGGGATTTGGTTCGATGACAGTGCTTGTTGTCGGAATAATTGGAGTATGGTACGTTGGAGTAAAGATCCCCCATAGAGAATAAATGATAACTAAGACCACTGAGATAGATATTTTTTGAGTTTGAGTTTTTTCTTTGTGTTTGCAGATGACATATACCTAATTTTACCAAAAATTGGTCTTTCCGGACCCCAAGCTCTATCATGTCTCCCCATAACCCAAAATATTCCAGTATAGCTATTTGGATCTCGGCCATCCAATGCCCATCTATCGTTTAGTTTTATCATCCAATCTGCGGCAATTTCTGGTGTTGCTGACCACTCTAAAATTCTCTTTCCCCATAACATTCTGAGATAATTATGAATCATACCGGTTTCTCTGAGTTCTCTTTGGGCTGCATTCCAAACATCATCATCTGTTTCTGCATTTTCTATTTGTTCAAAGGTATATTTTTCTTTTCTTTCATGAGAATGTTCAGAAAGGGTTTTTCGGGCCCAATCTGGAATAGATTCTATTTTGTAATGATTTTTATTATAGAATGCAAAATTATATCCTAATTC
>LURV01000077.1 GCA_001629205.1 Marine group II euryarchaeote REDSEA-S30_B12 | reverse complement strand
TTAAATTTCCCATGATGGTGCTATGATGTTTGGTTGGATGACTACGTGGGCAGTAAGGTGTGGAATAGCTACATACTCTTCCCATCTAATCAGTAATCTATCTCAAAAACCAATAATTTTTGCAGCGAACGACGAAGAGTTAGTATCTGGATTTGAAGCTGGTGAAATTAGATGTTGGGATAAAAATAGCTCAGATTTTTCATTATTATTAGAAGAAATAAAACGAAATAAAATCAAAAAACTGGTAATTCAGCACCATCCAGGACAAATAAAATTTAGCGATTTGAATAATCTTTTATTGGGGTTAGGAAATCTCGAAATTGAAATTAGTATTACGCTTCACAATACCAGAGAAAAACCAATATTGTTTAGAAAAAATAGAATTAATCGAGCAATTACAGGATTAAAAAAATGTAAAAATATTGTTGTTCACAGTAGTGAAGATGTACATAGATTGGCTAAAATGGATATCGCTGATAATGTAAAAATGATTCCTCACGGAATTTATCCATTTCCTAAAAATCTAGTTCCAATTGATTTACCCTCTGGAAGAAAAATGGCTACATTTGGATTTTTACTTCCAAATAAGGGGTTTAGAGAATTGATTACTGCATTTTCTATGCTTAAAGAAGATGGATGGGATAAGTTAGTGATGTTATGTGCTGATAGAGGTGACTCAAGTGAGGAATTAGAAAAATGTGAAAATCTAATAGAAAAATTAAACCTTGAAGAAGATATTATTTTAAAAACCAAATTTTTAGATGATGAAGTAGCAATTTCAACTCTTTCCAAATGTGAATTGGTAGTTTTTCCATATCAGAAAACTAAAGAAAGTGCTAGTGGGGCAGCAAGAATGGCAATTGCAGCAGGCTCAGCAATTGCTGTGACTCCGCTAGAGATTTTTTCAGATTTAGAAGGTTCGATTGTGTTACCCGGGATTAGTGCTTCAGATATTAAAAGGGGAATAATGAGCGTTTCTGAACAGTCATTAAACGAATCAAGGGAAAAAATTACTCTGCTTAGAGATAAATTTCAATGGAGTAAAATTTCAAAAAAATATGAAAAACTGATTTATTAGATATAAAATTACAAAAGAGATTTCAACACATTGTCTTTGCAATGTTGTTATGATACTATCTCACAAGCATAGATTTATTTTCTTGAAGACTAGGAAGACTGCGGGGACTAGTATTGAAATGGGATTATGTAATTTCTGTGGAAAAGAAGACATAATAACCCAAGAAGGAATTAAAGACGAGGCTTTGAGGAAATCTTTGGGCTACATTGGACCTCAGAATAATACGGTTAATTTTTTTAAACATAGATTAGTTGAAATTGCTAGAATTCCAATTCAAGGTTTTGCTAATCATAAACGGCATGATCCCGGATGGCTTGTAAAAAAACACATTGGAAAGGAAATATTTGATTCATATCACAAGATTACTGCAGTAAGAAATCCTTGGGATATGGCTGTATCAAGATTTTATTTTAGAAGACAACTGGTTGGTAGTGAAGTAAATGAAAATACGACTTTTAAGGAATATCTTAGAATTACACCAAAAAATGACTTAGATAATAGTAGAGTGTACAGAATTAATGGAAAATCTGTTGCTGACACATATGTAAGATTCGAAAATCTACTTGAAGATTGGAAAGGTCTACTAAATAAATTAAATCTAGATTATATTGACTTGCCAAAGGCTAAAACAGGAATAAGGAAGGATAAAGAGCACTATTCTCTGTTGTATGATGATGATGATATGGAAATTATTAGAAATTTATGTACTTGGGAGATTAACGAATTTGGTTATGAATTTGAGGACTACAGATAATATTAACAAAAGTGATTTCAACTGTTTGTCCTAGCATCGAATGAAATGATTCTATCTCATGAACACCGTTTTATCTTTCTGAAGACTAGAAAGACTGCAGGGACTAGTATTGAAATTGCACTCTCAAAATTTTGTGGTGATAAAGATATTATTACTAGAATCACGAAGCAGGATGAGGTTTTGCGTTCACAATTGGGTTTTAGGGGTCCTCAGAATTTTCTAGTAAGAGCTTCAAAATATGATATTCTTGATATATTGAGGATAGTAAGAGATGGAAGATTGAGGATAAATAATCATGATCCAGCAAGTTTACTTACTAAATATATAGATAAAGAAAATTTTGAGGAATATCATAAGTTCACAGTGGTAAGAAATCCTTGGGATATGGCTGTTTCAATGTATTATTGGCAAGTAAATGGGCCCAGTGAAGAATTTTCTAAAACAATGTCTTTCAAAGATTTCATTAACTACTGTCCAAGAGAATTACTAGATAATAGTCTGATATATTTGATTGATGGTGAATCGATAATTGATACATTCATAAAATTTGAAAATTTGGCTAATGATTGGAAGGCTTTAGTAAATTTAATTGGGTTAGAAGAATTAGAGCTTCCTAGAGCTAAATCAGGAACACGGAAAGATAAGCGTCATTATTCAATGATTTATGATGATGAAGATGTGGAATTCATTAGAAGCCTTTGTTCTTGGGAAATCGAAAATTTCGGATATGAATTTGACGATAAAAGAGTTTAAATTATCTTATTTTTTATTTTTTTGATCCATTCGGATGTATCAAATTTTGATATTTCTTCAAATTTTTGTAGTTCTTTACATAGAGTTTCGCCGCATATATTGTAGTGTTCATCACTCAAGTTAATATCAAGAGTTTTAGAACTTATAATTGGACTCGAATATATGTTTATCTCCCTTTTATTTAGTATTTTGACAATTGGAGACTTGAGTACGCTCAGTTAAAATTATCCAAATCCAGAAATTCTTCAATTTCTTGGATTGCGGATTGTGTTTTTTTTCTGAAAGATTCGCTATTGATTATCAGGAATTTATCCAATGAGAAATATTTCAACCATCTTTCCATTGATGTTGCATAAAGTGAGTCACAGCGTAATCTATCATCTTGCCAAGCTAACTTGAAATCGGACCAATCGCTGTTATATTTCTTATCTTCAAGGGTATCGATAATCATCTTCCAATGACTAAATGTCCTTGAAACTGGCTCTCTCAAACATAAAATAAATTTTGAATTTGGGAACTTTTCGGCTATTCTTTCAGGAGCTAAAGGACAAGCAAAGGCATGAATTGAGCCATCTATTCGGAGTCCTTCTCCCGAAAAGTAGCTATCATATTTTTCCCAGTTAGGTTCATTTTCAATTCTCTTAAATGTACCTTTATGAAATGCGATAAAATTAGGTTCTTTTGGATTTGAAAAACATATATCAGGATGTTGGCCTAAAATTTTTGATAGCCATGTAGTACCTGCTTTAGGAACTCCTATCAAAAAAATTTGTGGTTTTTTATCTTGGGGATTCAATTAATCACCTATTTTCTGATGTTGAGATTTTATTTTTTCTAAAAATCTGATCCATTACCTCTTCAAGTTCGACAATTATATTTCCTAATAGCAGAGCTCCTGCTCCTATAAAGAGCCACATAGTTACTTCACCTTCAAATCCCAATAATAAACTAACTATTCCAGCCCAAACTGGTTCGAAAGCATAAACTAGTGCTGCGCGAACAGGAGAAATGTCTCTTTGATAATAATTTAAAGCTCCTAATGCAAAAAGGGATCCTAGAGATCCGCAAAGAAGTAGGGGAATAAAATAATCGAAATCTAGTGATAATTCTACTAAACTAGAATAAATTTCTTCATTACCACCTTGTAGGAATGATAGAGAAAGTATTGTTCCCGCAGAAATTACAATTGTTACCATCATTGGACCTGTTGCTTGTAATGGATCTACCTGTTTAGTTACTCTATCAGTTGCAATGATGTGTGCACCGAAGATATATGCTCCAATTACTGTAAGCCACTCCCCCCATCCAAACTCAATTTGGGGTGGACCTGATATCCATCCTGCTCCAAATGTAGCCAAGAAAATACCAATTATTGTCCAAATTGTTAGAGCTTGTCTACCCAAAAAAACTCCGATAATTGCTGTAAAAACTACGTAAAGTGAGGTTATGAATGCAGAAACAGCGGGGGTGACTGAAGCATCAGTTAGTCCTATCATTTGAGTCATGTATCCAGCTCCGACAATTAGACCTAGCCAAGCACCACCCTTCAGAGTTTTAGAATTACTAAATCCTCGTCTAGTCTGAGGGAGTAATATTAGAGCTAGAAAAGTGGCTATTATGAATCGTCCTGCTACGAAATGCATCACTACCCATCTATCTTCTAATTCTGGTACAGTAGAGTTTGCCGCTCTCAAAGCCTGTTCCATCCAAATAAAGGTCATACCCCATACAAATGAAACTAATAAAAGTACCAAAGTTGCTTTCCGCTCCCTCTCCATATTTGTTGCGGATTAATAATAACACATTGACTGTTCGGATATATATGAACGGAATTGTGAATTCCATTAATATTAGCTCTAAAGGTGGTGTTCCAAAAATACCAATAGAGGAAGGAAATATTTTATTTCATGGATTGGAAGGAGATTTCAATAAATTCCGTTCATCTAAAATGGATGGAGACTTAGACAGAGCTATCTCATTATTTTCAATAGAAAAAATCCACCAGCTACAGAAAGAAGGGCATCCAATAAATGTTGGTAGTACAGGAGAAAATCTAACTCTTGAAGGAGTGGACTGGGTAAACTTGGAACAAGGAATGAGGATTTCAATTGGAGATTGTATAATTCAGCTTAGTGAACCGTGTGCACCTTGTAGCAAGATCGGTAAGTCATTTAACAACAGAAAATTCTCAAGAATTGATCATAATTTAGAATTTGGTTGGTCTAGGTGGTTAGCTAGAGTTTTGGTTGAAGGAAAAATCGCGATAGGAGACTCGATTTCTATTTTAACTTGAATTCTGTATTTTCTTTTTTGTAATATTGAAGGATATTTATTGTTAGTTTATAGGAATTAGAATTTCATTTCTTCGCAAGAATGGTAGTGTAGATGTGGGATTGTCATAAACTGCAAGTAATGTAGGACCAGTAGATGATAAGTTTTCATTTTGGATTAATAATTGTAGCTTCTTAATCAAGCGTTTGGTTTTTTTTAATCCGGAGAGCCCTGAAAAAGCAAGGACCGCAAATTTTTTTCCTTTTATTTTTTTTAACTTGATTTCTTCATCGTTCGGATGTGGTAAATCACTCATAGAATACTCAGACGGCATTATGAATGCCATCATTGATTTTTCGTTGTCATTCCAAAAGATTACTGGTGAGGTCATAGCAATTTTTTGATCTCGATTGTTCCTACCAAAAATATATCCTGCAATCTTCCTGAATCCAACAGTTGAGCTTTGCCAATCTCTACCATTAGTTTCAACTATTGCTTGAATTGAGTCAAAATATTTCCTTATTTCAAAACCTGAAAACTTGGAAATTGTTTGGAATCTAGGCTCTTCATAATTATTGACCACAACCTAAGGAGTAGATTAATGGATATGAATCTATGTTAATTCAAAAGTCTACTAATAAACTAGTTGAGTATCAGAGTTGATGCTTAGTTCAATTACTCCAGGTGGTCCGCTCCATGTCATCCATTCTTTCCAACCATCCAATAGTATTCCTTCTGCATTATCAGGACGAATACCGTTAGCTTCTTGAGAGCCAGTAGAACAGTAGATGTTTTCAGCGCCTTCAATGACTGTTGTCATCAATTTCGTGGACATTCCTTCTGGTAGATTTAAAATACCATTTATTGACTCTAAATATCGGGTTTGAAGTAATTTAACGCCATTAGATGCGAAGAATATATCTAATCTGTGGCCATCATTTATTGCTTGGGCGGCACAAGCTAATCCTACTACACATTTTCTTAAATCTACATCGGGGTCAGTTAGAATTTTCACAAAAATCCTCTTACTCATACTCTCCCCATACTACTAATGTTTATATCGTTTATTTATGTGAATATTTCTGAAGTAGTTCTAGTGGAACTATTTGTAGAGATTCTTCGTGTGTAGATGCTAGGACTACTTTGCAGGCAACTCCCTCGTTTGCGGCTTCATTCCATGTTCGTGCACAAACACACCATCTATCTCCCGGTTTAAGTCCAGGAAATCTGAATTCAGGAGCTGGAGTAATCAAATCATTTCCCTTTGAAAGTGCAAATTGTAAAAATTCTTCACTGACGATGCAACATACTGTATGGAGTCCGCTATCATTTCTATCAGTATTACAGCATCCATCTCGATACCAACCAGTTAGAGGGTCAATAGAGCATGTCTCGAGATTCTCACCTAAAACATTGAATGAAGGAAGCATGATTTTGGGTTAATGTACAGGTTGATTATCTATTGTATTATAGTC
>LURV01000076.1 GCA_001629205.1 Marine group II euryarchaeote REDSEA-S30_B12 | reverse complement strand
TTAATCGTTCCCATGGGCCTACAATATCTTCCAAAATCACCTCTTGGTTTTTTGGTAAAACAGCTGTATATCCTTCCAGATATCTCTTATCACATTTTTTTGCAATTTTCAAAGCCCGCTCTGTGATATAACCCAAGTCTCCAGGCCCAATTCCGATGAGCCATAGTCCTGTTTGTGAAGCTGCCATTACGTTATTGCGACCACATAATACAAATCAATCTAATCCATATCTATAGATCTCATTCATTTAATTATCTGAATTTTATTCTAAATACTACATCATCACTTAATCTCCCAATATAAGACTTCAAACTCTTCCCCAATCTAATTCCAGAGTAGTAATTATCTGTTCTACAATCAAAAGAATCCATAGAATAATTTAGTAATTTACTGTATGTACTGTAGAGATAAGTTACCCACAATAACCCTCTATTTCCACCCGCAGAAAAAAAATCTCCACCGGAAACTCTTTTTATTTCGCTTATAACCGATTTTACATCTTTGGAAAATCCTAATACACCCGTTTCCATGACTACAAATGAATTATCATCAAATTTTCTCCAAGCCTGAATATCATTAATATCCATTCTCTCGCATGAATCACACCCGAATAAATCAATAGTTACGTCACCATGTTCACTATTTGGGAAAAAACTAGACATAAATTGAAAATAATTTCCACTACAAGGGTCTCCAATCATCATTAGCGGCTTTCCATTGGATTTAGAAAGCTCTTTTGCTACTTTAAATAACTTCTTAGTCAAGAAATATCTTCGAATAGGAGAAAATAGAATACTCCTAAGGACCATTGTAAACCACCGTCATTGTGAAGCGATGCCACGCTTTCGAGTACATCAATATGATGCGGCACATCAGCGTTCCCGATAAGTATGTGGAGGGTACACTTGAAACCCTCAAAAAATTTGGTTGGCTCAACAGAAGAATGAAAATAATCTCTTCAAAAAAGGAAAACTATCGACTAATTCCATTGGATCCAGATGCACCAACAAAACTTCCTCCCGAACTTTCAAATTTTGAAATTATTGAGGATGAAGGATTATTGGAAAATAGATTGAATACAGATTGGCTCCACTATCTCTTAGAACAAATCAAAGAAGTAGATTTTGGGAAATATACAGATCACTGGCCTAATTCACACGAATTTATCGGAGACATGATGATTGTACGAATCGATGATATTATTTCTAAATTTACAGAACAAATAGCCATAGCTAAACTAAAAGCACATCAACACATTAGACTAATTCTGAATGATAATGGAGTTAAGGGAGACTATAGGATAAGAGAATTAATTCCAATCGGATATAGAATGGGAGATAATATTCAGACAAAAAAACTCAAATCCACTATTAATACTAAAGTAATAGTAAAGGAATCAGGACAAGAAATAGTCTGCGATCCAACTAAAGCATATTTTTCAACAAAATTACAAACAGAAAGAATAGAGACATACATTCTTGCTAAAAAATTGAGAAAAATATTGAACAGACCAATCTCGGTTTGCGATCCATTTTGTGGGGTTGGACCTGCATTAGCCCCTCTACTTAGAAAAGAAAATCTAGTTAAAAAAGTATTAGCATGCGATTTTAATCCACAAGCAATAACGCTTCTTTTCGAAAATTTAACTAAATGGGACAAAAGAAAATATCCAAATTACGCAAAAAATATCTCCAAACTCTACCAAGATAGAATTGTAGGATTTGAAGATGCTGCAAACCTAATGCATAATCAAGAGTATCTTGGAACTTGGGACTTACTCATTCTCAATATACCCCATCAATCAATGGAGTTTTTACCAAAATTAATTCCATTACTCAGAAAGAACTCACCAACCCTGATTAGGGGGAGAGTAATTGTCCCCGAATCAGAGATTCAGAGTACTAACATAAAACTAAAAGAAATCCTTCCAGATAAACTAGAAGGCCATCAAGAGCCAGCTTTGAAAATAAAAAGAGATTACAGCTCCTCCCTTAGATTATGCTCTTTCAATGCATGGCTGGAAATTAATTAATCAATAGAACCATTACACCCAAAAAATACTACATTATCGGATTCAATATGTATCCTTACCATAGACTAGTATGGATGACCTTGAAGTCCATTTTCTACAAGAAAAGAATTTTTGAATCCGATTATATTTTTATGTACTCCTTTAGACCCGGAATGCTAGATATAGATTTCAACGGCGAATTAAATAATGGACGATTCCATGTTTTTTTTGATCTTGCAAGATTAGATTTGGGATTCAGAACTGGCCTTGTTTCATATCTGATTAAGAAAAAATTGACATTTTTTGTTGCTGGACATAGTGTTAGATTTCATAAAAGAGTAATGCCTTTCAGAAAAACCCAAGTTCGTAGTCAATGGCTAGGATTTGATGATAAATTCTTCTACTGGAAACACCATGTAGTACAAAGTAGTGAACATTCTACAACTGCTCTAGTAAGGACTGGTATGAAAAATAAGGATGGAATAGTTGAACCACAAACTGTCCTGAGAGATTTGGGTTGGGATACAGAACAATTTCTTTCGAAATCTGCTCAGGTATGGGGAGATTTCGACGACCAGTATCACGATAATAGGAAAAAAAATAATTCACTAATCTATCCAAAGTAGTTGGCGCCCCGACCGGGATTTGAACCCGGGTCGCAGCCTCGACAGGGCTGCATGATAGGCCACTACACCATCGGGGCAGTATGTTTCCGAGTTAGCTACTCTTTTTCAATCTTTGACAGGACACCATTATCATCCTCATCCTCTTCTCATTGCCATGAACGACACTTCATTGGCCATTGATGTAGTAGATAATGGGGGGCAGTGGACACATCGAGAGTGGAGAATATTGCGCTATTTAGGTGTAAATACTAGGATAATCCCTAATTCTACTAAATTACATGAAATTCGCAATTTAGATGGCTTAATTCTATCTGGTGGGGCAGCAAGAGTTGGACTAACTGGAGAGCTAGGAAATTGCTCTGAACTTCTAACCCTTTCGATTCCAATTCTAGGAATTTGTGCAGGACATCAATTTATGGCTCGACATTATGGTGGAGAGGCAATTGAGGCTAAAAGACCAGAATTTGGATCCGCAGAAATTATACTTATTGAAAATGGTGGCCCGATTTTCGAAGATACCCCTTCCCGACAGATTGTGTGGGAATCACATAACGATGAAGTATCTTTAGCCCCTCCTGGATTCACATTTGGCTCCAAAATATTCGAAAATTTTGTTAACATCTGTAAACGTGCTAAGAAATAGACTAAAACATTGGACAGATTGAAGAAGGTCAAGTATCTCGCCGGGGTTGATAATATGAAGAGCGAACAACTTATCCTCCATAAATGTAGAAACTGTAATAGGACCGATAAGAGAGCTTACAATCCATTAGAAGATGAACAGTGTGCCCATTGCAACGCTCCAATGGATGCACTCGAAATTAGATATAAGTGCGTTAATTGTGGACATTTGACATGGTCTGAGGCAGGTTCGACAGGCAAATCATGTCACAAATGTGGATATAGAATCTTTGTTAAACCAAGAAAAGATGGAATGGCTAAAGTTTTGAAGGCCGAATAATAGAGTAGTTCAAGACCTCCCTCTTCACGGAACCTTTGTGGCAAGTTGGCTAGGAACGGAAGCCCCTGTGACTTTTGATAGTCTAGCTATGCCTGAAGAAATACGTGAAAACTTGAATTCATATAGTACGTCCTTTCAATCACCACACTTATTCATTTCAGGTCCGATAGGTGTTGGAAAAACTACAGCATGGAAACTAGTTGCTAGACAACTGCTCGGACCAAGTTGGAAATCTACAACTCATGTGCTTCAGGGTAGAGATTTGTCAATGCAGAGAGGTGCAATGTCTAAATTTGAAAAATTTCTTAGACCAGATTCCAAAGAAGATACAATCTCCGGTAGAATGAGTCTAGATTCATATGATAGAAATATTTCTTCAAAAAATTTAGAGCAGCCACCGCCTTCTGGTTATGAATTGAAACCATCAAATGAAATAACTCCCCTCAGTAGACTGATTATAATTGAGGATATTGACTACTTAGGTAAAATTCGCCAATCATATCTTAGAAGGATGATGGAGACAACAGGCCAAGCATCAAGATTCATTTTAATCGCAACAGCACCTTCAAGAGTTATTTCGGCATTAAGATCTAGATGTCAGATGATTAGAATTCCTTCTACTAACAAAGAAAAGATTATTGTAATATTACAAAATCTAGCATCCAAAAATAATATTGAGATATCAGATGGAGTATTACAAGATATTACTTATGTAGCGGCAGGAAACCTAAAAAAGGCAATTTTCATTCTTGAACTTCTCAGTCATCGAGATCTAACAGAAAACAGGACATCGGTCGATCTTCTTGTAAAATCATCCACTATTAAGGCGGGGAGGAATTTAATTGAATTGGCATTAAGGGGCAAGGTTGTAGAATGGAAATGGACTAAAAGCAGCGGAAAAAATCAAAAAATTCTAACAGGTGCTCTGTCGGAAATTGATAAATTAATTTCAGATTTTGGAATGGAGCCAAAAGATATTATCTCCCAAATTCATGAGGTCTTAATTTCAAGACGGATGTCTCTTCCACCCAAATTAAGAGCAGAGATGCTTGATGCTCTTTCCTTATGTGATTCAAAAATTCAACGATCTATGTACCCTCGAATTCATTTTGAGAAGTTCCTCCATTCAGTTTCTGAATCCGGAAAGATATATGGTATGACTTTACATTGATGGCGGGCGCGGCAGGATTCGAACCCGCGATCCCCGGCTTAGGAGGCCGGTGCATTATCCAGGCTATGCTACACGCCCGTTCTCGCGAGCACGCACTCCTGAAGAAATCTGCCCCAAAAACGAACACTCTTCGCAGGCCCATGCGATGCCATGAAGCAGGGGAGGCTTCTGGGTAAGACATGGCGAGCAATATGTCTGACCTGCCCAACCCCTATGGCGAAGACGACTTATCCGGCTCCACTGAGTCCGCTCTGGAACGAAGAGTTCGAATCAGAGACTCTCAGAGAGTGTTCTGGACCAAAATTGCCACTATACGGTGGAGTGGCCTCGCCAGAATATCCATATCATTCGCTGCGGTATTGGCT
>LURV01000075.1 GCA_001629205.1 Marine group II euryarchaeote REDSEA-S30_B12 | reverse complement strand
GTTTGATGGAGTGTAAGGCGGAGAAGTTACGTTTCAAGGAAGGAGATACTGTCTTAGCGAATATCGGGGAGTTTACAGAGGGAAAGATTCTGAAGTGCTGGGATCAAGGTAATCCTTATCGAGTTGAAATTCAGAATGATGAGAAAACTAACGTTTGGGTTCCTATTGATAATGATAATTATGTGTTAGAAAAAATTTGACTTTCTAGACTTAAATTACCACGCTTCTATTAATACTGCAAGGATGATATCTTCAGAATTTGAATTTTCTACAGCTAGACAATATGTATCTTCAGAATTTACCAATCCTTCAGTTGATTTCTTGGATGCATAGGTAGTAATGTTAGCCATACTTAATTCATTAATTATTTCATGGGGATCTCCGAGCATCCAGTTTCGACATTCAGATTCTTCCATCCAGAGAACATTCCATTCAGGATTATCGCCAGAACTGATATTAGTTCTCCACTCAAAGTTTGAATAGCCTGTAATTTGTTGATATGACCATCCACTACCACCAGGAATGGTATGTAAATCATCATTAAATGTCATCCTTGGACTTTCCATAGTACATCCAGTCATAGTTATAGAAAGAGTAAATAGAATAGATATCATTGATACGAGTTTCTTCATTATAGTTACCCGGAGTGCCTTGATATATATTTTTCTCTATTAATCCAAGATAGTTTAATTTCATATTAGTTATTGGAAATATTCAAGCATTTCTGGAGATGAGAATTTTGGTTGGACATCGAGGATGAGCTGGGTGTTTCGATGACATATAAAGAAAATCTGAGAGTACATATTCTGCTATTATTAGTAGCTGCGGTTTGGGGATCTACCTGGTCCGTAGCAAGATTTCTGAGTTATGGTCTTGATGAAGAAAATAGGGCGAATTTGGGGCCAGCAACCTCAGCATGGCTAAGGTATGTTTTCGCTGTTGCAGGTTTCATACTTTGGTGCTGGTTTTACAAAAATGGAGAAAGGCCAAGGATTCTTCCTGAAGGACAAAAAGCGTGGAGATATACAATTTGTATGGCTTTACTAGGTACAATGGGATATCAACTACTTTTTATGAATGGAATGAAATGGACTGCGGCAGGAGATGCTTCGCTAATCATTCCTATGAACCCAGTTTTTACTGTACTTCTTGCTATTCCAATGCTTGGCCAGAAATTGAGTACTAGGATGATAATTGGACTAATCATAGGAATGATTGGAGTATCAACAGTAGTTGGATGGAGTCCGAATACTGATATATCATTCAATAACAGATTAACAGGTGCAGTATTGATTGCTTTTGCTGCACTTACATGGGCTGCAACTAGTAACCTGACTAAAATGGCTTTACTAGATGGATCTATAGGTTCCTCGTTTGAAATTGTAGTGTGGTATTCGATAGTGGGATGGGGACTATTAACTCCATGGATGCTAGCAGAGGTTTGGATATCTGGAATACCAAAACCTAGTTTACCAGAATGGGTTTCTGTAGCTTATCTTGGTCTAATTTCTACAGTTCTAACTTATGCATGGTTCGCTAGAGGAATAGATAGGATTGGAGCCACTGCAGCTTCTTCTTATGTATTCCTAGTTCCTGTTTTTGGAGTTCTTAGTGGATGGTTGTTATTGGATGAGAAAATTGGAATATCTATGTTTATTGGATTTATTACTATTGTCATTGGAGTCAGAGAGGTCCAACGCGAGTCTGAGAGATTAAGAGTTCGTGATATAATAGAATAACTAATGTATTATTTATTTCCTGCTTTTGTTAATTTAGTCATTACAAAGGGTTTGAGTAGCTCCAGCATTATTGAGAATTTTTTCACCCTTAATGGGGCAGGATCCATCTCGACATCCCCATTGATGCCTTCCCAAAATCCTTCTTGAGAAAGGGCTGGTATTGGGTCATTACGACAATTACAACCAGTGACAATTTTCCATGGAAACTTAGCAATAATCTGCATACCTGCTCGGATTCCGAATTTATCTCCTATGTGTTCAATTACATACAGTTTTCCACCGGACTTCAACAGTCTATGTACATCTCGAATTATTTCATCGGGTTTAGGAACACTACAGAGTAAAGTAGTGAGAATTATACAATCAAATGAATTAGCTGGTTCGTCTAATTCATGAAGATAACCTTCGAAAACAGTTGCCCTTTCTCCCATCTCAGATAAGTTAATTCTGCACTCTTGAGCTAACTTTCTATCTGGTTCAATCGCAGTCCAATGTGTTATCTCTGGCCTATTTAGAAAAAATACATTGACCCCGATACCAGCTCCAACCTCTAGTACTTTCCCATGAATATCATGGAATAACTCCGTCTTGGCATCCTTGAGCATCTTACTTGTTGATATCAACACTTCTCTAGATATTTTTTCAAATCGTCCAAGCTTGACTATGTCACCCATAATAGTTCTAATCGATACAGATTAATAATCATTAAACATATAATTAAAAGATTATATCCAAAGAAAAAAAGCTTGGATTATAGTATTTTAATGGACATAGAATTGGAATTATTCAATTATTCAAAGTCATTGATTCCCTTTACAGGATTTCATACAAAATATACAATATATTCTGATTCATATTACTCTTGTAAGTCTAAATCTAAACTTTCGAAAGAACATATTTCAAACTATGTTTTTCTAATGTGCCGTTAAATGGCGGAACTCCTTCGCAATGCATATGAGCAGATATAGGGAGCCTAGAATGATTACTCCAGTTCTGGCAGTCGGATGCCTCATAGTACTAGTTGGCTTTGCAATAAGGGCTTCATTCGGTGTTTTTCAGATACCGATTCAGAATGAGTTTGGGTGGGCAAGGACAGAGTTTAGCCTTGCAATAGCTATCCAAAACTTGGCATGGGGCTTTGGAGCACCCATATTCGGGGCCTTCGCAGAAAAAATGGGAGATAGGCGAGCTATAGTCCTAGGAGCTTTTCTGTATGCCTTGGGTTTGATTCTGACTACAGGCGCTAGCTCTCCTTTCGCAGTACAGTTTTATGAGATACTAGTCGGTTTTGGTATAGCCGGAACAGGTTTCGGTGTGATACTGGCGGTCGTGGGGCGTGCCAGTGCTCCAGAGCATCGAGCTATGAGTCTAGCCATTGCGACTGCAGCTGGCTCTGCGGGGCAGATTGTAGGCCCTCCTGTAGCTGTTTTCCTACTTGGTGAGATGTCGTGGCAGTCCGTTTTCCTAGTCTTTGCTGCATCCATACTGGTAGTACTCGCTTTCCTACCACTGATGAGAGCTCCAGAGCGTGCTAGGAAGGAGGAGATGGAAGAGAGTCTAGGTGAAATCTTACGGATAGCCTTTAGAGATCCTTCCTACATGATGATTTTCGTCGGCTTTTTCTCATGCGGTTACCAGCTAGCGTTTATCACCGCCCACTTTCCTGCTCTAGTCACTGAAATGAGTGCACCAATTGATCCTTTAGGCTGGTGCGGAGACTTGGGTATTGACACTACAGCCGAGCTTGGAGGCCTGGCTATCTCTGTGATAGGAGCAGCAAATATTGTTGGAACACTACTTGCCGGTTGGGCAGGGAGTAGGGTTGGAAAGAAGTGGTTACTTTCTGGAATATACGCAGGCCGCTCGGTGGCTGCGGCCTGGTTTATCCTTACCCCTATCACGGCAAATACGGTTATGTTATTCTCCGCCGCAATGGGTTTCCTATGGCTGGCAACCGTACCACTCACAAGCGGACTTGTTGCCCACATCTACGGAATTAGATATATGGCAACTCTCTATGGAGTAGTCTTCTTCTCACATCAATTGGGTAGCTTTGTGGGAGTCTACCTAGGAGGTGTTCTCTATGATTCATACGGTAGCTATACTACTGTATGGTGGGTGGGTATAGCTGTGGGAGTCTTCTCATCTCTGGTACACTTGCCAGTTAGAGAAGAGCCCAGACTAAACAAGACTGGAGTCCCCGTTTCTTCTACCTAATAGGTCAATAGTAAAATTATCAAAGATTCTAACAAAGAGATTTTATTCTTTATATGAAAACCATTGACTATGAAGGTACGCGTGATTTACATGTCCATGTTAATGTTACTTTTTTCCTTCGCAGGATGTACAGGAATAGAAGATGATGATGGAATAGATGAAATTAATACTGACAAGCTGAAAATACTAGCTCTCCATGGTGGTGGTGATACTCCTGAAGGACTACAAGGTCAACTTGGTATGCAGGATCTAATCTCCGACCTCCCCGAGTTTGAGTTTTTCTTCGCTGACGCCCCTGATGATGAGAGTTTGTGTAATCAATGCTGGTATGCGGATCCACCAGATGGAAAGGGCGAGCCTACAACAGATAGGGACTGGGCTGATATATCAATCTTATATCTGGACGAGATAGTAGCGGAGAATGGTCCTTTCCATGGCATACTCGGCTATTCGCAAGGATGTCCTATGGCTACAGTTTATATTGCAAACTCAAATACAACTTTCGAGAGGGTTTTTCTTTTTAATGGATATTTACCAACAACTCATTCTGGACTCAATGATACCATTAATGAAGTCGCGCCCATCAGCACCAAAGCACTAATTTTTGGTGGTGATAATGACGTATTCATCTTTGGAGTGGATGAGCTAGCAGGCGTATACTTAGATCCAACAATCCTAATCAGTAGTACTGCTGATCACCACTTGCCGGATAAGGATGATGAAACATACCAAGATGTGCTTTCTTTTTTTAGGGAAGGATTAAACTGAATACTAGATAATTATTAATTCTCTATTCTTCATTGGAGATTTTTGCACTGATTTCTTGGAGAATATCTCGTATTTCAACTAGGACATTGCCAGAATCATCGGAAGTTGCAGACTTTTGGGTAGTTGAAACCAATGAGTCTCTTTGCTGGAGGACTAAATCACGAAATTGATCTGAGTTTTTCACCCCGGTTAGTATAAATGGTGCAGCACCTGCTGTCTCAAACTGCATCCTGACTACACCAAATGCATTTAGGATGGGGCCTTCGTGAATTGATACATCTGTGAGTTTGTCCAAGGGTATATTCTGTTGCTTCTTGAATAGCCATCCCATACGCATATTGATTGAGCGATCTGTCAAAGTACCACTCATGTGTTCATACTGCTTCTGATGAACAAGCCACCCAAATGGAATCCATATTGGCATTAGTATAATTCCAACAACAGAGGTCAGGAGACCTATATTCGCCATCATCCACCAGTAGATGATAATCTTCCTATCAAATTCTACTGCCATGATATGACCTCTGTCTGCATATCCGGGTTCCATCATAAATTATCGAACATACACTTTGTGAAGAACTTAATGGCTATACTTAAATCATAATTGTAGCTGAACATTATTTATTGTGAATAAAACTCTAATAGCTACAAGCATAATATTTCTAATTGCATTATCATCTATCAGTGGCTGCCTGGGTAGATTAGGTGAAGATAGTAATGAGTTAGAAATTATACCCATCGAGGATGACCCTTGCATGTCACCTTCCGACTCAATATCGCAGTCTATGAATTCAATCGAAGTAAATGGAGTTGAGAGATTTTTCAGACTTTCAGTTCCAAGCTCTCAGCCAGGGACCAGTCTACCATTGATAATAGCATTCCATGGTGGCACTGACTCGCAGGAAGACTTCGCCCAGCAGA
>LURV01000074.1 GCA_001629205.1 Marine group II euryarchaeote REDSEA-S30_B12 | reverse complement strand
CTATGGAAGTGTATTCTAATTCGGCTAATTTTGCAATATCACTAGTATTTGACTTCCGTGCTAATATTCCTCCATGTACTGCCGGATGTAATGTTTTAACTCGGCCATCAAAAATTTCAGGGTGCCTGGTATATTCTGAAACTTCAATTATTTCCATTCCCGCATCTCTAAGTTTATTTGACGTTCCGCCAGTTGAGATAATTGTCCAGCCCATTTCAATAAGTGATTTTGCAAATGGTACTATTGACTCTTTATTCCAAACACTTAGTAGAGCGCGTGGATTATCCATAGTAGTTGGGTTGGATGGTTATTCTTGAATGGTTTCTATCATGATTGTGAATTTTTTGAAGAAATAACTTGATCGATTCTCAACATACTGATTGCTGTTTCTGTAGCAGATTCAATTGAATTTTCGATTACCAGACTCGGGTGCCAAACTTCATCAACTTTGACTACATCTCCTTTTGGAGAAATTCCAAAGGAATCTGTTCCTTTCATATTTGCTGCCCTCAATTCTAAAATTCTATCGAGTGGATCACCTCCGGAATTTTCAACTAATGTCGATGGGATAGATTCCAAAGCTCTAGAGTATGCTTCCATTGCTAATCTCTCCTTACCTCCAAATTTTTCTGCTTCATCCCTTACTCCCTGTGCCATACTCGAATGAATAGATCCAGCTCCTGAAACTACTTTTGATTTCATAGATAGTGATGTAGATCTCAAAGCATCATGCAGTCCTCTAACTATTTCTTCAACTACTACATCCTCCCCTCCGCCCACCTCAATAGTGACAATTGAAGGGGATTTGCAATTTTCGATTCTAACAATATCCTCAACTTTATCAGATTGTACTCTTCTTTCCCAAGAAAGCATTCCACATTCACCGATATCAGATTCATGGATATCCATAGGCGTTTCGATAATTTTTGCTCCAGTCGCTTGAGATAAATTTCTGAGTTCACTAGAATCTAATTCGCCAATGCAAATTATATCTAAATCTGCGAGGGAGTGTAAAATTTCCTTATCTATCTCTCCTGAACAGAAAATCGCGTTTATTCCACTTTCAAATATACTATCTGATATCCGTTTTTTTCTATTTCTTTGTTCTTCGATAAATGTATCAAGATTATCAGCACTTGTAATTTTTATTTCGGCATTTCTTGTTAATTCTCTAATTTTAATATCTGAATCCAAACATACAATTTTACAATCTGAAATGTTATTTGGGAGAGAATCTAAGAGAATTCGTCTATTAATTACTATTCCTTTTATCAATTTTGAATCAGATATTCCACCTTTTCTGGATTTATACATTGAAACGTGTTCTGCTAGAGCATGTTCTCTATTTTTAGAAATTGTTTGTAGTGCTTCAACAATAATTGGAGAAAATATTTTTGAAGAAGAGGTTATATTTTTTCCAACTAAAGCTGTCTTTGCTACCTGGATAAGTTTTTCATTATCTGGTACTTTTTCATTTCTAATGATTTGATTTTTTGAAATATCCAATGCCAATCTAAAGCCATCAACTATCTTTAGGGGATTTATGCCTTTTCTCATCAAAGTATTTGCTTCGATTAGTAAAGAGCCGCAAATTAGCATAGTCGTAGTGACTCCATCTCCACATGCTTCTTCTTGAGATTCGGCCATAGAAACCATCATTTTTGCGGCTGGATGTTTAACCATCAATTCTGAAATTATTTTGGATCCATCATTAGTTACGGCGTTACTTCCGTCTGTCTTATACATCATCTTATCCAACCCTTTAGGGCCGAAAGTGGGCTTAAGTAGATCAGAAAATACTCTCGCCGCTAAAATTAGTTTTTCTTGAACCTCTGTTCCACTAACTACTTCTGTATTTTACCATATACATTACCCATCTCAATAGTAAACTACCTATGACTGCTAGTAGAACAGAGGATGATTGAGAAAAACCGAAAATTGAAGTGAATATAATAAATTGAATTATACTCAATAATAATAAGGAAAAGATATCAATTGCTGTATTTTTATCGAATCCCGATTTTTCATATACATGTCTTCTTTTTTGATATGCAACTACAATTAAGGAAATTATTGCAATAATCAGTAAATGACCAATTAACATTCCAATGGATTCTCCAAAAACGATAACTATGTCTTCTTGTAGAGGGCCAAAAATAATACTGGGTATGTCAGACATGAGTCGCCGATAGGGAGGTTATTCTTCAATTGAGCGTAATGTTTGATACTATTTTCTTCTTCAGAATCTATAACCTCTGACCATTCCGTAGAAACATGAAAGAGATCGGGCCTTCGGAAGTGGATGTAAATTCTATTGACTTGTGGGTTGTGTCACACGGAGGTGTCGCTTCGAATGCAATATGTGACTTTTTAGAAATTAATGGAATTAGAACAAGACCTGATAACTATGGATTAATTTGTCATAAGATGCATCCAGGAAGGGGTGTAAATATACCAATACTAGTTGTTTACGGAGACTTTGAATTTGCCATAAAATCTATGGATAGGCGAAAATACTTGACAGCTAATGCTACAAAGATGAGATATGGAATGGATATTCCGGAAATAAATTTGAAACGTTTGATTGAGACGAAGCCAGAAGATCCTCTGGGAATAATAGATTTCTTAAATTCCTACATGATAGCCAAAAAAGAAGAAATTGATAAAATTGAGTTTTTACAGTACCCATACAAAATTAAGGATGCGGAAGAAAAACTGAAAAAATTAGGATTTGAAGTTGATTTTAATGATTTTTCACTCAGAGAAAGAAAGAAGAAGTTTGGTCTTATTTCCAAGGAAGTAAAATATTT
>LURV01000073.1 GCA_001629205.1 Marine group II euryarchaeote REDSEA-S30_B12 | reverse complement strand
AATTATTTTTCCATCTTCAGGTGAGCCAATTGATCATACTTTAGAAGTTGAAATTACTGATTTTGATAGTATTTCATCAGTACAAATAAAACTGGGAAGATTATCTCCGATAGGGCAATCAGAAAATTGGTTACCCTTGAAAGATGATGGATTGGGTCCGGATGTAATATCCAATGACGGAATCTACAGTGTTCAGTTTTCTTCTAGGAGTACTTTATCAGATGGACAAATTACAATCAACATCCGAGCAACTGATAATTATCAATCTACTACACCCATTGAATTACAATCGCATGTATTGACTATAACCAAAGAACAATCGACGAGTATAGATTCTTCGTGGTTTACTGACAATTCCGTAATTTTAATTATTGTATCAATTACTACAGTAATGATTTTTTGTATTGGGTTATTTGTAAATATTTACAGAAATTCTGAACTATAGTCAGATTGGTGCGAGTGCCGGGATTTGAACCCGGGTTCCCACGTTGGCAACGTGGGGTGATAACCACTACACTACACTCGCTGGCTGTCCGAAGAGTGAACGACTTTTCTAAGCGTCGGTTTGATTAGGCAACTCTGATATCAATCGAACAATTTTATCCCTAGTATCTCTAAAGAAATCTAAATCCTTTCCGTCTGGATCATCCAATCCCCAATCTATATCAATCGGAAGATTAGGACACTCAACTCCACACCCCATACTGATTATAATATCGAAATCATCGGAATCAATTTTATCTATCCCTTTAGGATAAAGATTTGAGGTTGTTATTCCTAATTCATCGAGTACTAACCTTGCTTTATTAGAAACCATTTCACTAGGCTTAGTTCCTGCTGATTGAGCATAGTGACCCAATTCATTGGCAATAGCCTCAGCCATTTGACTTCTACATGAATTGCCGACGCATACAAACAATAATCTCACAAAAATTACTTGAAATAATAGTTTATTTATCTTTTTACCATATTATATGGATTTTATATGAAAAAAAATTAGACTAGTATTCAAGTAGTTATTACTTTTCCAAATACTATGGCGGATTCTCCTATTTCCCACCATAACGCCGCGGAAAGCAATAAAGAAGATGCAACTCATGAGCAAAGGGCTCAGATGGAGCAAGCGTATCAGCAAATGCAGAGAAAAATGCGAATGACAAAAATGGACGAACAGATAAAAAATAAAATCATGGTCCTATCGGGTAAAGGTGGCGTTGGAAAATCCACAGTAGCTACAGGACTAGCCCTCTCGTTAGCAAAACAAGGTCAGAAAGTCGGAATAATGGATATCGATATTACAGGCCCTAATGTACCCAAAATGTTGGGTTTAGATGAAGTAGAACTAAATGTCGAAAATGGGCAAATTTTTCCCGCAATCGGACCATATGGTTTGAAGGTAATTTCAATGGGCTTCCTACTCGAAGATCCAGATAAGCCTGTGATTTGGAGGGGGCCAATAAAACTTGGAGCCATTCAACAATTCATAGGAGATGTATCATGGGGAGAACTGGATTCACTGATAATTGATTTTCCACCTGGAACAAGTGATGAACCTTTGACTGTAAGTCAACACTTGCCAGGAATAGATGGAGTTGTAATTGTAACTACTCCTCAAGAAGTGGCATTATTAGACAGTCGTAAATCAATAAATTTTGCTAAAACAATTTCAGTTCCGGTACTAGGAGTTTTAGAAAATATGAGTGGATTCAATATTTCTGGTAATGGAGAGCCGAATTCTACAATTTCTATTCAAGGACCAACTGGAAGTCCAATTGATTGCAATATTAACGAAGATGGAAACTGGTCTGTGACTCTTGATATATTCAAGTCAGGGGGCGGAGAAGAGGCTTCAAAAGAACTATTAGTTCCATATTTGGGGTCATTGCCATTTGATCCAGGAATAGTTAGGGGTGGAGATGATGGAGTTCACAGAATAATTTCTGTCCCTGACGGCGATACAGCAAAAGCCTTTAACAAGATAATTGAAAGGATTAATGAAGAGCTAGAGAAGAGTCAAGACTCCACTATTTCTATTACATAACATGTAGCTTTGGGTAAATTGATGGAGTAGCCTGCCATCGCAAGGTCAATGGAACTTGACTTCTTACTACTGATTTCGTGGTTTCTTATTACTTCAATTATAAGTATATCAGTTCTGATAATCTGCAAACCCAGTGAAATCGAATTAAGTCTAGAACAACTACAAAAAATGTTCAAGAATTACTGGATTCACATATTTGTTGGAATTTTAGCAATTTTTTCTAAAATTATTGTTGATAATATTGATCGCTCATTGATGGTCAATGATCAATTAGATATGACGGAATTAATATTTTCAGTAGAAGGAAAATCAGTTCTATTTTTTCAAGAAACACTCAGAAACAATATCCTAGATATTATTTTAACACATTTCTATGTTGTTGGTTTAATGACTACTACTTTCTGTACCTTTATTTTTCCACTATATTTCGATGACCGAAAGATGGCTAATAGAGTCTCCACATCTATACTTTGGTCGTATTTTTTAGCTGTCCCATTCTTCTTATTCTTCAATGTAAGAGTTACGGGAGACTATATCGCTGAAATGGATACAATTGCATATGACCTGAGTCCAGAAATTAACAGTTGGTTCCAAACAATTGATACCTTTTCCAACGGAATGCCTAGCCTTCACGTTGCTTTGCCATTATCGGCTCTTATGGTGCTAAGACATTGGAAGCAGGAAGAATGGAAAAAATTTCAAAAATTTCTATTTTTTATGATAAGCTTAACAATTTTCTCAATTTTATATTTAGGAATTCATTGGATTTTAGATATTTTGGCAGGTTTTGTTATTGCTAAATTAGCTGTTTCAATTTCTAATAAAACTAACGAAACTTTTTGGACCTATATATACAAGAAACTTTCTCCAAATTAGAAACTAATAAATTAGTTTCTATTCTGCCAATCTAAACATCTCATCCAGACTTTTACTAGCTCTATCTATTGTATTTTGATCAATCTCAATAATTTGTCCGTCTTCCGGATTCCTCAGAGCTTGTAATATATCCTCAAGATGAGTTTTCTTCATGTGAGGGCACATAATGCAAGCACCTACTAAATTCACCTCATTTTCAGACTCTGCAATTACTCTATCTGCCGCCTCAAAGCTTCATTTTTAAGAATCTCACTGCTACCGATTATATCACTCTCTTGTAAGACCTCGGAATCACACTCTGGATGGCTTAGAACCATCAGATTCATGTTATTGGAAAGCATTTCCCTCTTCCATTTTCTAATTTTTTCACCCGTAAAAAAGGCATGAACTTCACATTCTCCATCGAAAACTATTACTTCTTTCTTCCCCGATAATTCTTTTTGAAGATGTGCTCCCATAAATTTGTCAGGAACAAAAATCACCCTATCACCAGGTAATCTTTCACAGATTCTAAGGTAGTTACTACTAGTAACACAAACATCACATTCCGCCTTAACTGATGCACTAGTATTGATATAACACACCACTGGAACTCCAGGATACTTTTCCTTTAGAGACCTAACATCTTCAGCAGTAATACTTTCACTTAGGGAACAACCTGCATCAGGAGAAGGATGAATTATGGTCTTGTGCGGACTAACTATTTTCGCAGTCTCAGCCATAAACCTAACACTAGAAAAAAGAATCGTCTGTTGAGGGGCATCTCTTGCTTCTTTAGATAGAGCATAACTGTCGGCCACTGAATCTGCAACTCCGTAAATAATATCAGGAGTTTGATATGAGTGTGCAATTAAGAAAACATCCTTTTCTTTCTTCAATCTATTTATTTCTAAAGTTAATGGAGCAATTGCTTTACATGTCCCGATATCCCAGCGCATTGGTTGTTTAATTACATTTTGAAGTCTTTTTGCTTCAATCTCTAACTCTTCTCCAGAAAAAACTATGCTACCAAGACTCTTTTTTGGGAGTGGGGCAGATGGCATCTCGATTGTCATTGTAATTGCTCGTCTAGTGCAACCGCTTTCAAGTCATCTAGCATCGGAGTGTCATGTCCGATGCGGAAATGCCCATTTGGAACTTAGAAAAAATTATTCACGAGGGGGCCGAAGCAACCGTTTCTGAAGGAAAATGGTTCGGCAAATCAGCAATTTCTAAAGTAAGAAGAAAGCGTGGATATAGATATCCCGAATTAGATAGAAAATTAACAAAAAAACGCATAGCAGCTGAAGCCCGTATTTTATTTAGGTTAAGGAAAAAATCATTTCCTTGTCCTTCAATTTACTATATAGATACTAATAATTCACAAATAATAATGTCAAAAATTTTTGCTACTCCATTATATGAGAAATTGAATAAATTACAATCCCCAAAATTAATTTTAGAGGAAATTGGAAAATTAATCAGAAGACTACATTTATCTGATATTTCTCACGGAGATTTAACTACACATAACATTCTACTTTCTCCCAGAGAAGAACTATTCATAATTGATTTTGGACTTTCAAGAATTTCTCCAGAGTTAGAACACTTGGGACTAGATTTACAGGTTTTAAGTGAGTGCTTGACCGCTAGTCATGCTAATATCAAAAATCCAATGGAAGCCATAATCCGTGGATATATTTCAATCGATGGTGCTAATCCCGATTCAGAAAATGCAAACAAAGTCATTACTAGATTTGAAGAAATAAAAAGTAGGGTTCGTTATCATGGTTGAGAAAGAAATTTCTATATTATTTGCAACAAGCAATCAAAATAAAATTAATGCAGCAAAATCAATC
>LURV01000072.1 GCA_001629205.1 Marine group II euryarchaeote REDSEA-S30_B12 | reverse complement strand
ACTTTTGCAATGACTGGATGGAGAATTGGATATCTACTTTCAGCTCACTCTCAAATGATGGAAGAACTAACTAAAATGCAATATTATGTCACCGCATGTAGTAACGATGCCATGCAATATGCTGTACTTGAAGCACTACGTAAAACACCAAATTACCCCGAAGAGATGTGCAAGGAGTTTAAATCTCGAAGAGATTTAATATGTTCAAGACTAAATTCTATGGATGGAGTATCTTGTCATGTTCCAACGGGCGCATTCTATGTTTTCCCTAGAATCGATATTCCAGGTTTTTCAAGTGAAGAACTAGCTATTAAGTTATTAGAAAATGGAGTTCTTTGCTCTCCAGGGACAGCATTTGGACCAGCAGGAGAAGGTCACTTACGATTTGCATATACAATCTCCAGAAAAGAAATTTCCAAAGGAATGGACAGGGTTGAAAAAGTTTTAACAGAATTGAGGAGATAGATTGCTAACTCTAATTCTTAATATTTCCATCGGATTACTAAGTCTATTAATTTCCGAATGGTTAGTAAGAAATTATGAGCACTTTTACAGACTGAGATTCTCCCAAAAATCAATTATTAATTCCATGATATCTTTAATTTCATCATTAGGATTTTTCTCACTCTTTTCATCTGCAATTTTACTTTTCTATTTCGGACCAAATTCAATACTTTATGGGGTTTTCATTGGCTCTGGATGGGCTTTTTTGAATAGTGCGACAGATTCACTTTTTCAGACTAGGGTTAATCAGAATCAAACAGATTAAATGGCAAATCAATCATCCTCTCATCAAAATCTTCATCATCATCACCGATTAAAATTTGTTCTTCTATTTTATTATCAGAATTATGAATTTCTTCATTATCCAAATTTGTCTGTCCCAGCTCCTTTCCTCTCAATGATTCCAATTCTAATTCTTTATCATTCATCCATTCAGGAATTTTCAATGATCCACCTAAAACAGAAATCGTTGTAAATGTTGCAACTGGAAGCACTGAAATAGCTACTATATAATCCAATATTGCTGTTGATGGGATATTCGCATCGGGAGCAATAGAGTGAAGTATGACACTCTCCAACTGCATTTCATGCCATTTGGAATAATCTACTCCCAACCAGTCTAATGAGATTGAAAGAAAAAGACGGGCAAAAACCCAATACAGAAAAATAGGTAATATCCAAGAAAGTCTTGAAACTCTCCATACTACATTCCTAAACATCGAGGCTATTCCAACCAAATGAGATGAAATTACTGGCTGTATCCTGAAACCAATCCACAGAGCAATTACGTACCCAGCCATTCCTAGTTCAAATGCCCTATTGGGTTTGATAATAGTCTCAGGAACTCCTTCCATTATTGCTAGTGGGACTGCAATTAGAATAACTTGCATAGGAATTGCTAATAGTTGTAAACCTCCATGAATAGACATCAAATCATCTTCTTCATCAGTTATTCTTTTGTTGACTAGTCTAATCATTTTTCCATACGGGCTGACAAAACTACTCATCCTAGCTCTATCAATCAACTCTGGATCATTTACCCTTCTACTGAGTCTGAGAAAGGGCAACCACCCGCCCTGATTCGAAACAAAAAATGGTCTAAATCCACCCATTATTAACGCTAAACAGATAGAAATTATGCCATAGGACAAGCCCGCCACTAATACCCAGTAAATCAATTCAGTCCTAATTCCAATTGTAGCTGTTCCAGTATCAATCTCTGGTAAGTAAGTAAGTGCAAATAATATAATTGGAGCTACTGTGATTTGTGCAACTACAGTAGAGGCTAGTAAGACTCTCTTTATTATAATCGCACGCTTTACCATCATCTATTCGCGACTATATCAAAACATAAGTTCTTCATTGCCAATTACCATTTACACTATCTTTTTTGATTACATTTCTATTATCCAACTAAATTTTTTATCAAACTTTAGTACAATACCTTCTTACACAGAAGTTTTTCGCCACGGAATGACATGAGAACTACATACTGTTTACTGTTAAGTCTAATAATGCTATCAGTAAGCATAAGTACAATAAATTTCGGCGAGCTTTCAAGAAACAATTATTCCAACGATACATCACAGAAAAACAGTGAAAGTAACATAGATTTCTCTATAACAGGCTTAGAACTGGGAAACAGCTCTTTTTCCCCTAGATCTTGGATGCAACCCGACTCATCATCAATGGAATTTCTATCTAAAGGAGAAGCTATTCAGATTGACGTAACCATTACTCAAGAGGGTACTCTAATTTCCCCAACCACTGCCGATGCAAATTTGCAAATATTACACCCAATAGGAATAATACTAAAGGAATGGTCTTTCAATGTCACCTTGATTAAAGAAGAGTCAGAAACTAACTCTTTTATCTGGATTCCAGAAACTGCGCATAGTGTAATGTCCGAAGAGGGAGAATTAAGTGGCGGAGTCACATTCAAAGTAAGTGTTGATGCAGCCATAGGCCTTGAGGATGGTCCGACATCAAACAATGTTCTCGATCGAATAGTACCTATTTCACTTTGGTATGATGACATGGAAAACGGATTTTGTGATGATGAAGGAAATGAAGGTAAATACTGCACTAACTTACAGGAAGGTTATGGAAGACCAACTTGGTATGCCGCTGCAAGTAGTGATTTCGGCTTAGACTCCAATTATCCAACTGGAACATGGAGAATGGATAATTCATCCAGTAGTTCAGGAGACTGGCATTGGAAAGTTTCCGGAGAAAATACCAACTATGCATCTAATAGGTTAGATTATTTGTATTGGGCATGGAGAACAACTACTAATGCTGACGGTTGCTATGATGGAGTTTGGTCCGATGATTATTCTCACGGATTAGGAACTGGAATTTTTGACTACTCTCTATCATCTTTGCATGCGCCTTACATATGCAGAGCTAGAATTCAAAGCCCAGACTTATATTCAGTTCAGATTGTTACCGATGCTTGGGGAGATATGGCAGATAACAATGACAGCATCTCGCTGATTACAAGAACAACTCAAGATAGCACACATTCCTTGAATCATACTGAGGCTAATCTTTCTTCCATTGAGGGGGATTGGAAGCGCTTAATTTGGGATGCAACTGGACTCCAT
>LURV01000071.1 GCA_001629205.1 Marine group II euryarchaeote REDSEA-S30_B12 | reverse complement strand
GTCATTTAGGAGCCTAGATTCCTTTGAGATAGAGAAAACAATTACAGTTACATTAAATGGAGTTGAAGTGAATAAAATAAATGAATTAGAATGTATTGATGACATCATTTTGGCCAACATTTGGCTAGAGGATAGAATTATAGGAATTAATTCTTCGAGCGGAATAATTGAATTCTTCATTTCTACTACAAACTTATCAAATAATCATAATTTAGGGGCCAATGAGGTTCTCAATGGGATTGCATACAATCAATCCACTGATACTTATTGGATAACTGGTAAAAATTGGTCATCAATGTACTCAGTCCAATTTATCCCCCTAGATTATACCTCAAAATTTGAAAATCAAAACAAAGAGAAAACCGTTGTAAATTTTCTAGATTTATTATTATTATTATTTCTTTTTTTATCCTTAATTTATTTTTATATAATTACAAGAAATATACCTTCTAAATCAAATATTAGAAACTCAAACTCATCATTAATTCTAAAACATCATCAACATAAAGATTTTAGGAACCATAATCAAGAGTCGGAGGGGGAGTATGACAAATAATAATGAAGATGGAATTTCTAGAGCAAATTTCAAATATTTATTTAGAGAATTGGCATTAGATTCAGCAACTAGAAAGGCTGGTGGAATTTTAATTATTATTGGTAGCTCATTAGGAGTTTTATTCGGTTTATTTTTAATTTCGGCAGATCCCAGTGAAATAATTTCAGGTCAATTCGATTATGATGAAGACAGGGCAGATATTTCTGGAATTATTATATCATCAAATGAAAATTCTTCTGGAGCATTGCCAGTTGAGGGAGTTAAAATCAGATTATTATATGTGGATGAAGCTACTACTGGCAAGGAAACATTTTCTGATACTGATGGTCGTTTTTTACTATCAGATATTACAAGGGAATCATATATGCTTTACATTAATCATCCTGGAAATATTACTGTCAGGATATTATTGGTTCCCGGAGATAATATCCAGATTCCTATTACCTTGACTCCTGGTCAGGGAGATGCTACTATTCTGGATTTGAGGGGCGATAGTTACATTACACAATCTGCAACTTTATCAACTATAATTGCAGGATTAACTCTAATTTGTGGTCTTTGCGGAATTTCAGGTGGTTTCGAAGCATTTAGAGGCAATAGTTATCGAAGGACTTGGTGGTTAGGATTTATCGGATTATGGAGTAGAGGTGGAATTTTCATAGGCCCTCTCTTCATCCTCATTGGAATGGGATTGATTTCTATATCTAGAGATCAATTTTCCGAATTAAATGATTAGTGTGGCTAGTTAAGATGTTTTTAATTTCAGTTGAAGGTGGAGATGGTAGCGGAAAAGGACTGGCGGCTAAGATTATTCGTGATTTTCTAGCGAATGAATATTCTTTCACATCAGTGGAATCGACTTGGGAACCTAGGAGGCAACACCCTCTAGGTAGGCTGGCTATAGATTCTGTAAGAAAAAAATCCTTATCTCCTGAAAGGGAAGCCGGTTTATTCGCAGCAGATAGGTTAGATCATTCTCATGGATGGATTTTACCAAAGTTAAGCCAAGGAAAAGCTGTTGTAAGTGAGCGAAATATACACTCTTCACTAGTTTATCAAGGAATAGTTGGGGGAATTGGTATAGAAAAGGTGGCACATTTAAATTCCGCAGCATTAATTCCTGATTTGTGTATCTGGGTAGATTGCAATCCAGAAATAGCAATGCGAAGAATTTCCACTGAGACATTAAGGGGACTATCTAACAAATCTGAATATTTCGAAACAACAAAATTCCAGAGTAGAATTAGGGACGGTTACAAATTACTTTTTTCAGATAAATCCGAGTTACCAACTCCTTTTGACATGGGAGCTATAGTTGGTCCAATACTAAATGAAGGAACCCAGAAAGAATTTGAAATAGCCATAACTAGTGCTATTCGAAATTTCATGAAAACTAAGCCTAAACCAATCAATATCAATACAGAAGACGTCGAGACCTTTCTAATAAGGAAGATGCTGAAGAGAACTAGTGGCCAAAGTATTCTAACAGACTTTGGTGTATCCAATGAATCAATAGAGAATAATTGGCTAGAGAATAAATCTCCTTGGAGTATTCTCAAATCCGAACAAAAAAATCACCTGAAGATAGTTTCAGCCATAGATGAAAAAATAAAGCCGACAATACCACAACTTTTGTTGGAACACTCTCTTTCATCAATAATTGGAACGCTAAGTTTAGTTCATTCATCTAATATTTCAGAACTCAGGATGGCCATGGGACCGGTGAGATATTTCTCACATAGCCATACTAATAATTTAATTCGATTCTTAAATATTCATTCTAATTGGATTTCAAAACTATCAAAAAATAAGTCTAGAAAGGGTAGAGAGGTTTCTAGGTATCAATTAAAGGATGAAAAGATAGCTTTAGGGAAATTATTATTGGCCATTTGGCCACTTAGAACATCTATTAAGAGATGGCAAATATCCAATCCGAAAACACATATTCGCTACTCATTAGGTCAGATAGTAAAATCAGGAGAAAATGATACTGCAGTTCAGAATACCATCAACAGACTGAATGTTCTCGGTTCAGGAATCAATGTACCACGTCTTGTGAACTCTGGAATAGTGCAGGCCTTGCAGACAATGCAGACGAAAACCACCACCCTAAGATCGCACCAGCGAAAAATCCTGTAATCAATCTTAGAGGGTTATTTGATTCATAGGAATCAAGGAATAATTGAGTAAATCCATCAATTGCCATTGGCAATAGTCCGATAAATATTAAAAAATATGTGGCATGTAATCGTAAATCCCTTTCATATAAGTAACTGATTTTACTATCTGGGAATATTGAAAGAAAGGTATCTCTAATGGTCCATCTATTTGCCCCTCTAAGTCCAAATATAAGGCATCCCACAAAAAAACCAAAAAATATTCCAACGTCTCTAGTGCATACTGGCATCTGATTTCCATTTATCTCCCATGATCTTTCATACTTCTGATGGCAATTAATATCTCCGATGGCATAGACTATTGCCCAAGCAACATTCAAATCTGTCCAAGCAAATGTACCACCATGAAGTAGTTGATTGTGACCTAAATCAGAATTTTCTCCGTGATTTTGATTTCCCCAACTGTCATGAAAAGCATAATCAAATGCGTTAGCTCTACCAGAAAGCTCTGGAACAGAGTCTTGGGGTAAACTAGCAGGAGCTATGAAGCATAGTAAAAGGTATCCGCCGGCAATAATTCCTAGAGTTTTGGATACTCTTTCTTCTCTGTTTCTGTTATTAAGTCCATTCTTTATCATAGCCTCACCATCAACATCATTAAACTAACACTTCCAATTCTTCAGATAGTAGATCAATCAACCACTCATGAGTTTTTTCACCCCCCATTTGGGATAATGTAGTATTTAGAAAAGCAGCTATTAGAGCAGCTTTAGCATCTGAAGGACTATATCCTCTAGTCTGTAAAT
>LURV01000070.1 GCA_001629205.1 Marine group II euryarchaeote REDSEA-S30_B12 | reverse complement strand
AACAGTAACTTTCCTTGATTGATCTGGATTCAAATTAAATCTATTACTATTTTCTATTATGTCAACGGTCCAACCTCTTAGTGACTCACTAGATAATATTTCTATTTCTTCGACAGTATTGCCTAAATTAGTTACGAATAAGACGAATTCCATTCTATCGGGATACGATGATTCAACTGAATCAGGTGATTCCAGTGTAACTACTAAATTATGAATTGTTCTTACATCGACATTAATATCTATGTAAGACGGTACTTGTCCTGTATTCTTTTTTGATGATGCGGTTACTCTAATTACTCCTGAAGTTCCACTATCAACTCCTTCCAAAGCTTCAAACTCAATTTCCACTAATACTCTGTCATTTGAAGGAACTGAAACAGAGTCTTCAGTAATTGTAATTCCATTTAATTTAATTGTTTTAAGGATAGAAGAATCCATTCCAGAAATCGAAATTACAGACTCATCATCCCCTCCATCTCCTGTATTATCAATCCAGAAAGAAATCGCTCCATTTCCACCAGGTGGGATAGATAATTCCTCTACTTTGGGATCATCTGAAGGATTTTCCAATGAAATTGCCATACTGTAGTTATATATTGAAACCGTTACTGAAACGGTGTCTGACATCAATTCTTGTGTACCTACAATACCTATTCTAATTTCGAATATTTCTGTTCGATTATCCCTATTGTCTGATACTAATACTTCGTAAAATAATTCTTTATTTTCTTCAGAATCAAGAATGACACTTGAAATTTCATTACCACTTGCATCTTTGTATCTAGTAGGCCATTTTGTAGTCTGACATGAGTCATTAATACTGGGATCACATGAAGTGAGAGAGAAAGCATCGTCAGTGTTTCCAATATTCATTAATTCTATTGGAAATGAAACCCACTGACCAAGTCTACCAGTCTGAGAATCTGAGATTAAAGTTAGCTTTCCCTCATGAAATGGTGCAACTGTAACAGTAAGAGTGGTTTCATCTAGAGTAACGGTAGAAGTAGTTAGGGTGAAAGTTAGAAGATATTCAATTCCAGCTTTAGCTTCTGGGGGTGCAGAAACATCAATTTGGACTGTCTCCTTGTTGCAATTAGGAGATGAAGAACAATGCTTCCCATCTACAGTGATTGTATTTTGAGGCGAAATTTCCACATCCCATCCTGATGGGATATTTTTCACTCCAAGTGATAGTGTGTCTTGTCCGTTACCAGTATTTGTAACTTGTAGATTAGTTGACTTTATATTGCCTGGTTGTATATTGTTTAGTCTTGAGTTAGAAAGGGTCGCACTGGCTTCATGAATTTGTCCTAAATTGACTTTGACTATTTTTTCACACCCAACTGCACTACCAGATCTTCCTTGAATATATACATCAACATTTCCAGGCTCAACTGAATCATCGGGAGTGATAGTAAATTCGAATGTGGTTTCGTCCTGACCACCCCCGGGCTCAGTTAAGGTCCTGCTAGTAGGAGTTTCGAAATCTACCCAATCTTGAACTTCATATCCTTGGTCATTATATGCAAATGCAGTCACTTGCCAATCAGTATTGCCCGTATTCCTAACAGAAAATGAATTAGTTGCTGTTTCTCCAGGATCAAGGGTATGGGATTGCTTCTCGATTGTAGCGTCACATGTCTTAACTTGTGGGATTCTTAAAATTAAATCTATACTATCATTGGCCTCAGCCAATGTATTGGGATTCATAGTCGCTTCCAAAATAAAGCAATGCTCTCCCGCATCAGTTGAGCTTCCATCAGATAAGGTGACTGATACAGTTGCAATATCAGAATCACCACTGTTGAGGGTCATTGTTGCTGGATCTACACTTGCAGATAGTCCTTCTGATTCACATGAAGTAGATGAAGACATTGCTAAATTAATTACTTGATTATCTTGTTCTCCGCTATTTTCAACATCTACTGTCCATTCGACCTCTGATCCATCGCCATCATAATCTACATTTCCATCACTAGGAGTTTTGTGAGTCAGGGTAACTGAATACTGACCGCCACTACCGGCTGAGGTTATTACCGAAACATCTGATTGAGCTGTGACTGTAGTTTCACAATCACCTGTTGCCTGTTCTGTAACAGAAACTGTAAGTGTTCGCATCTCAGATTCTCCAGCTCCTAAACTAAGAGGAGTAGTGTCCATACTAGATGTAAATCCATTACAATCTTGATCGTTCTGAGATGTACTCAATGATATAGTGGCATCTTCAGAACCATCATTAGTAATTGTAATGTCATATATTGCAGCATCATCAGTGGTTGCTTCTTGAGAAGTAGGATTTGCTGTTAGGGAAACGGATGCTGCTTGAGCAATACTAGGGATTAAGGAAAACACCAGAAGAGTTACAAGAATCTGAGCATGATTGGGCCTAGGCATTGAATGTCTGATTGAATAGCCCTTCTAAGCACTTCGGGCGGAGTGTGCAATAAATATTACATTTTTTTATGTTCATGATTGAGGAGGAGTTTCGGATGAGTAATCTGGATCAGGAATCCATTCTTCATTAGATGGGTCCCAAAGCCATCCAGGATAATCTGGAAATCTTTCAAAATTAGAGGTATCTTCTACAGACTTTTTATTTTTATCTTCATTAGATAAAATTTCTGATTTTTGACCCCATTTTTCATCATTTTCGGTCATAGAGTAAGTTACTTTATCGTCTAGTTTATTTGATGATTTAGTATTTGTTTTGGATTTACTTTTTATGAATATAAACACTCCAATTCCCGATAATATTGAAATTAGAATAAAGATTGATGGCATTAGCCAATTTGGAATTGAAGATTTGGAAGGATCGGGGATTACATCTATTTGAGTAAGAATTTTTGAGCCTGAAATATGTTCAGAATTTAATAGATTTAATTCCACAACTCCATCTGAATCATCTGGAATAAAGGTCACAGTTACTGAACGTGATTCTTGCGGAACTAGTGTAACTAGAATTCCATCTTTGATTCTAATATCCCAATCTTCAGGTCCGTCAGTCGTAAGTTTACTTGAGATAATAGTATTACCAGTATTCTGTAAATCGAAAATAAGAGTGGAACTGTACCCTTCATGAGCCTCATACATATTCCTTAGACTCCAAGTAACCTCATCATCTGATTCGACTAGAAGTGATAACGTAGTTTCTACTTCAACGCCCATGCTTGACAATAAAAGGTTAATTTGTGGTTCTGAACCTGCTTCTTCGTCCTCTGGAATAATAATAGTACACCAAATGGTGGCATTATTTCCTGGAGAAATCCGAGTAGGACTTATTGTACATGAATAATTCCAATCATTATTTGGTAGTTGCATTGAAGCTTCTGGCTCCCATACTGAAGTTCCTGAGTTGTAAACAATCCACCCCATATCGAAACCCGGTAATCCTACAGGGTGGGCTCCTGCACCCAGAGGAGTTTTAGAGAATGTTCCGTCAATAAAGGAAACTTCATTGAAAGTTAAAATTGGTAATGCACTAGATTTTACAGATATTGTATCATTCCATTCTGAATTAAATCCATTATTAGTTTGAAAACGAAGATTTATTGATCCTTCCTGAGCGAAGCCGTTGCCTTGAAGGAAAAATGACCAAATTTTTGTTTGTCCTTGGTCAATGTCAATACTTTGAAGATTTTCATAGATTGACCATCCACCCGGAAGTGCTTTTTGCAGTGGGTTTAAGCTCAAATCACTATTACCATTATTAATAATAATTAATGAAATCTCATGCAATGCATCTGCTCCAACTGGGGAATCTAAGCCACTATAAGTTGTGATATTCAAGGAATTTATTGTTCTAATTTCTAAGGGAATATCAATAGTCCAAAATTCGCTACTTACTCGTGATTTAACAAGTACTTGAGCATTGAATATTGTCCCAGCAGAAATCAATATCCCGGGCGACTCTATCGAAATGTTTGGTGATATAGTGCCACCTTTTGACATGATTCCTGTTGAGCCTCGACTGGCTCCGGGTGATGTCCCAATTTCATCAAAACCGAGCTTCCAACCAGCTGGAGAAATTAACTCTAAATCGTAAGCCTGAGCTCCATTTCCAAGATTTGGTTTCAGAAGGCAGGATTAGATCTACTTGAGATAGTACTGGTACGTTGATATCTATTTCTGCCCCCAAAATATTACCTGTTTCGAGCTCTTCTGCCGAGATATTAATTTTGTAAACTCCGGGCTCGGGTGGAGATGGATGAGACATAGTTAAATTGACTGAAGTAGTCTCGTTTGCTGCTAAATTAACAACAGAATTATCAAAAAATCTTAACCAATTAAATGTCGAACTATCACTTTCTCTAACGGGATTTGAAGCTGAGATTGAAGCATTTTTCTCGTGATTAGCAGAATTAGTGAGAATGATTTCCCATTTAGTAATACTTTGTGTAGGATCGTTCAAAAAGTACGTAGGATTTTCTATAGATGGTTGAATTCCTGGAGCTGAAACATCTATAAAAATAGTAAAGTCGTTATTTAATTCAGATGCTTCATCGATTAGATTGGTTTCATCAATGTATATCTGAATGGGAATTGTTCCCTTATCAGACCATTCTGGTACATATTCCCATTCTAGAGTTGTTGTCTCTCCAGGATTAAGATCTATAAATTTGGTATCTACAAGGTTGGAATTAAAGTATGCTGAAATCGGAACATTTGAAGAAAAACCAGTCCCTTGATTGGAAATTGAAATTGAGAAATCAACCTGTTCATCTACTTGTGGAACGGGAACTGAGATATCAAAGGAGTCAGTTATTAATGCTGGATCTGGAGTTAAATCGTTTACATTTACGCCTCTTACAGCAATAGAATATGGCTGGTATTCCCTAGCTCCGCCATGAGAAGAATCCTTCACATTTACGCTCCAAACCCCCTCTGAAGCGGAATCAATTAATACAACTTCAACATTATTCTTACTATCTTTTATTCCACCAGTTATTGATTTTCCATTAGAAAAAACATTTCCTAAATATGTTGTTTGTCCATCGGGAGAAGTTACTTCTAGATCTAAATCATTCATTAATTGGGTTGAGCTGAAGGATGATCCAGGGTAATCAGACCATGTAAGAACGATTTTTAGCTCCTCATTTGGTCTAGTAATCTCGAAACTGTAGTCGGCTTCATCTCCACTTTGTAGTCTACTTCTATCGTCTACAAAAATTCCTATATCATTTTCGGGAATCAATGAATTGACTAAGTCTAATCTACCCCAACCTTCGTCATTATTTGGAATATCACGTGTTCCCATATCTTGGGCTCCTAAAATCAATAATGCTTTGATTAGCGACCCTTGGGGTGCCGGTCTTTCAACGATATCCATTAGATATTCTCTTACTATTATTGATGCTCCAGCTGCTACTGGCGTAGCCATAGATGTCCCGCTATATTCTATGTACCAATCAGATTCCCATGATGATTCGGTATTTTCAGCTTCTTGGGCCTTACAAGATCTAACATATTCACCTGGAGCTACGATATCAGGCTTTAACCTACCATCATCAGTTGGCCCTCGACTACTAGATTCATACATCTGATTTTCAGCATCAATATCATACCTGTTAACATGGCCACCTACGGTAATTACATTCTTCGCTGTACCCGGTGGTGCAATCCCTGAATCTCCTTCATTTCCAGCTGAAAAAAGGACCGACATTCCTTCATATAGCCAATATTGATCCCATTTAGATGTTAATTCATCAGCGTCTTCTGACTGAGTATTATAGTCTCCACCAGAATCTATTCCACCCCAACTATTAGTGTGAATTCTAGAGTTTCCAGAGGTATAGGCTGTGTTAAGAAGGTTCCAAATTCCCGGACCACCGAAAATGTTGGTATCGTCGTTTTCCATTGCTTGGAAATAAAGTCCAGCTTCTGGAGCTACTCCTTGATAGTCACTATTCCTATTTCCAGCACCAAGCACAGTACAGGCTACATGAGTTCCATGACCATCATTAGTATCAGCAGTTGAGCCGTCACCTTCAACATCCACTACTACTATTCCAGAGTCAAAATCTCCATGATCTGCATCTATTCCAGTATCTGCAATAGCAATTGTTTGTCCTGTTCCAAAAAGATCAATGGAATAATAATTTTCTACATTAGAAGTTCCCAAATGGCCTCTAGCAACATTATTTGTGGGTGAAATCTTAGTAACCGGTGAAATAAATGATATACTAGGATCATTAGACATAGATATCATTTCTCTAATTGTAATATTCCCGAAATAAGTTCCAATATTTGGAGAAGAAAAGTTTTGTAAATTTGATTCGGAAATTATCTTTACTGAGTTATTGTATCCTAATCCAGGAGAATCCATTCTTTCTCCAGAGATATCTTTCCATCCTGATACCATTATTTCTACTTCTAAATCCATTGAATCTAGCCATAGTTCCTGATGGATATTCAATGCTATCGGAACTCTATGATAAGAAGAGAATATGGGATGTTTTCCTAATTCGATTAAGGCCTTAGTAGATCCTTGAACTAGGAATCCGGATGGAGGAATTGTAGCTCTAATTGAAACATCTTCAAAATCTAATATCTGTATTCTAGCATCCCAAAGGCCAATATCAGATTTAACGATGAACATCATCAAGTCTTCTCTATATTCACTAAATATCTGATTAAAGCTAGCACTGATTAGTCCATTGTCATTAAATTCTCCAATATTCGATAGGGCATTTTGAGTTCGAGTTTGCTCAATTCCAGAATTTATATCTGGTGAGGTAAGGCTACTAATACTATCTGGATTGGGAGAAATTTTTATTTTCTCGATTTGCCTATCGAGACTAGGAATTTCAGATTCTTTAAATTCATAATTTGAGCTTAAAGAAGAATACGAAGATAGGAGAAGAGTTAGAATTACCACAAATGTTTGCGCTTTCATCACTTTCTGGCCTCGTTACTATTGATTTATAGGCTGTGGATACTTGGAAGTGAAATGTTTAATTTTACAAGAATTTGTAATCTACTGAATTTCTAAAATTTTCTCTTGTCCACTCTCCTACTTGATGATTCCAGATTTCAGTTCTTGTTTCTCCTGCATAGTTTTCATAATCCAATGTAATTTCAATAGTATAATTTTCCCAAACAGATAGACCAGAGATTAACATTTCGAGATTATCTCCTGCAACGGTGCTGTGGGCTGGAATTGTATTACTGGAGAAGTCTGATCTTCCCTGCTCATTCCCATCTTTATCTATAAATCTCATTGAAAGATATACAGAGGAAATTTCTCTACTTCCATCATTCTCTAATTCCGCTAAGACTACATGGCCGGGGCCGCCTTGCATATACACAACTTCTAGTTTGACTCTATCATAGGGAATCACCCAGATAAATACAAAGAATGTTGCAGATAGGATAATCAAAGCAGAAATTGATGCAAAAATTACTCTAGTTGGAGATACTACTGCTGCTGCTCTATCCTCTATTTTTTCAAGAATTCCATACGCTACATCTGCATCATCTTCGTTATGTTCAAGATTCAGTTTTTCAATAATTCCAGACAACTAATCACCTGCCAAAGAATAAATCACAGTAAGGATTCCTGAAGAAATTGGTTCGGGGGCCATAATGTGAGATGTTTTTCCTTCCATACCTGTTACGCTAGTGAGTAAAGATAAATCTGAAGCCATACCATTCATTCCTACAGTAGTGATTGTTGGAATTCCAGATGTTGTTTGAGCGTCTAATATAACCCCACGTAAGTCAAAATTTCTCTCTCCAATACTTGCATAAGCTCTTGCAGCGGCAATTATTCTCCCACTTTCCACATCTTTTATTTCAATTATACTGTAAGGACCAGCTATTTCCATAATATGAATTGTCGAGCTTTTGACATTTTCTCCAAGTACTTCTAGTTCGTCCAAAGTAACTGGTGGAATAGCTGGAATATTTGATGCACGGAGGTAGAATTTCCCCACTCCTTCTCCGCCTGAACGTACATTTAGGCCGAATGAATCTGTTGGTTTTACAACTAGTCTATCTGTCATTCCTTCGGCCATCAATAAAATATCTCCACGATTATTTATTGCCCTTCCTTGGGCTTCTATGAATAGTGACATTCCAGAACGAGATGCTGAAAAATCAAGAACTGGAATCCCCTGAAATGCTAGATTTTCTGTAATATCAAAGTTTGTATCGGGTTCTGTAGTCAAATTCATTGACCCGGGAACATTAGTCAAAAACATAGTAGCTGGCCACCATAATTCATCCAGCCACTGCATTTGTTGAATCATTATTGAGCCTACGCCGAAACCGTCTTTCCTATGATTTTCAGGAACTGTCATGTCTATTGACAATGCTTCACCGAGACTTGCTTGTATTTCTACCTCTTTTGGGATTTCTTTTACCATCATCTCAGTCCTACTTCCGGAATTACGATCTGTAAGAGTAGCATGGAACCAATCAAGTTCATTAGACATAGAATATAGCGACGAGGTTGAAATCTCAGTTATTCCACCTACTGTTCTAATATTGAATTCAGAATTCAAAGAGAGTGATGTCGCAGTATTTCTTTTTAGACCCTGTATCGTTACGAAAACATCTTGACCATTGACTCCATTAGAAAGTAACATTAGTTCTGAATGGCTGGGTTTCCATCCATCAATTTCCACCTCTAGAGACCATCTTTCGCCATCATTAATTTCTGCTCTCCTGACGTTAATATCCGCTAATGGAGGAAGATTTGGCATCCAAGACTTGATATGAAAACCGTCCGAAATTCCAGATTCTGATGAAGTCAATGAAATTCCATGAACCCATTCTGGAGTTGAAATTAAATTATCTCCCATTGACGACTCCAATACGAAATCAAATTCTGTATCTGCATCTAACTGAATTCCAAATTCAAATTCTCCAGAATCAGAAGTAGTTCCCGTGGATAGATTTGTGGTAAAATCTGATAATAACCTATTAACTGATCTTCCTAAATCAGAAAATCCACTAATGAAAAATGCAATCCCTGTCATCCCAGTAGAAGAATTCAATTGCGGGAGTTCCAATGATGGCGTTTCAGTTAATCCGGTAGGTACATTGAGGGAGAATGTAGATGGTAAAGGATCTATCTCAGATAATACAGTTAATGGTTTTTTATTCATGGTTGGAGCATTACCGACATTAATTTTGAAGGGATTTAAACCATCAAAACTACCAAAGGAAGTCCCCATTCCTGCCGATCCTGAAGCTCCTAATTCAATAGGGGGTATCCAACCGACTTCCCTGATATCAGAAATTCTAGAAGATAAAGAAGAGGTATCATTTTCTGGATCGTGATAGAACAGGAAGTGATTTCCACTCATTGATACAGGTGTGTTTGAATCACTAAGTTGTGATTGAATTGATCCTATGGATTTTTCAGAGGACCAAGAAAATGAGTCGCCAAAAGTCGATGAAAATGAATCTGGGAAATCCGTAATTACTGCAGCTTGTCTAAGTTCTGAATCTTGACCCGAATATGATATAGATTCTATATCTGATGAAGCTGAATAATCTACACCACTAGGTGAAACAACTAATGTAATATTATTTGGAAAATTAGAGTAAGATACAGATTGGTGGGATATATTGGTAAAATTAGAAGAGGAATGTTCTATGAAAGAAAGTGAAATTTCATTGTTATTTACCGTATCAATACTAATGTGCTGAAGTTCACTAGAGGTATAATCCAAAAATGAAAATGCTTGAAAGCCATCGAATTTAATACTCGCAGCGACAGGTGTGAGTGGTTGCATAAGTCCATTTTCTGTCTGCTTCATTTTCAAATCTCTATCTAAACCTAAAACTAAATGATTTCCTTCTATTTTCGGATGATCTGAGGATCCGATTTGTAATTCTATAGATTCTAAAGGAAATGGATTACGATTCTCCCGCCAGTTATCGGTTAGCAGTACAGTTAATGACTGACCTGATATGCTACCAGTACCTACTCCTCCACTAATTAAATCTACAACAGTGGAAGGTACAGAGTTTAGAATATTTCCAACATCTAAGAATAGATCTACAATATTAAGAATTACTGAATCCATTATTCTCGAAAAGAAGTCTAA
>LURV01000007.1 GCA_001629205.1 Marine group II euryarchaeote REDSEA-S30_B12 | reverse complement strand
GTACATTTTATAGAACTCACACAATAGGACAAATAATTATTGAAGGAAAAAATCTTATTGGTAGTGAAGTAACAATTTCTGGTTATGCAGAGTCAATTAGGGGCAGGGGAGCAATATGTTTCTTGATGTTGAGGGATGGCACAGGAAAAATTCAAGCATTCCTAAAAAGGGATAATATGGATGAAGATATTTTTGCGGCTATTCAAGCTACATCGAGAGAATCTACAATTAGCATAACAGGAATTGTAGCACAAAAAAGGCCTCCAAATGTAGCTGAAGGTGATCCTATTCCTGATCCAGAGTTTGAAATTAGTGTCACCGAGGGCACAATATTAGCAGTTGCTGATGCCCCTTTGCCGGTTGGTGTAACAGATGATGTAAATGTAGGACTTGATATACGTTTAGATAACCGACACTTAGATTTGAGGAGAAGTCATGTTAATGCTATGTTTTTACTCAGAAGTAAGGTACTTGAATATGGAAGAGTACACCTCCTATCCGAAGGATTTCAAGAGATTAATTCACCAAAAATAATTGCTGCTGCTGCCGAGGGTGGAACTAATCTGTTCCCTATGAAATATTTTGATACAGATGCATATTTATCTCAGAGTCCGCAGCTTTACAAGCAGCTTGCAGTATTGGGTGGCCTTGAGAGAGTTTTTGAAATTGGTCCAGCATTTAGAGCAGAAAAACATGATACATACAGGCATTTAAACGAATTTATATCATTTGATATAGAAGGTGCTTGGATGGATGATGAAGATGTTATGGGAGTTCAGGAAAGAATGATAAATTTTATATGGACTGAAATTACTGAAAATGATATGAATTTAATCGATGAAATAAATAAATATCGGATTTCACAGGATAAAGAACCTGTAACTGTTGAAATTCCTAGTATTCCATTCCCTAGAGTTTCATACTGCGAAGCCATAGAAATAGTCAAGAATGGTGGTGGAGATATTGAATGGGGAGATGATATAGAAAGTCATCATTGTGACATCATCGCTGAGAAGTTCCCTGGATTTCATTTTATTCCTAGATGGCCAATGTCAATGAAACCCTTCTATATTCATCATAAAATAGAAGAGAAGAGTGAAAATGGCGGGCAGTTGAGTAGAGGTTTTGACTTGAATTATGGTAGGGATGAGATGACAAGTGGAGGGCAAAGGGAGCATAGAGTAGATATTTTAGAAGGTAATCTAATTGATATGGGCTTAGATCCTAAAGATTTTACATTCTACACGGATGGGTTTCGATACGGAGCTCCACCACACTCGGGATGGGGATTGGGAGTAGCACGTCTTCTAATGATTTTGACCGGAGCTGGTAATGTTAGAGAAGTTGTATTATTTCCTAGAGATAGGAGTCGAGTTACTCCGTGAAATCTTAAAATTGTGAGCCTTAGACCGAAAAATACGGGTATTAATTCCCCTTGCGAGATATGATATAATGACCAAGCCAAGATTTGCTTACTTGCTACTAAAAGAACATCCATATGGAAGAGAAATGCTAAGACAAATAATGTCTGAGGGATTTATCCCAAGATTAATTATTCAAGAAGATTCGCCAATAGCTGATGAGGAGAGAGAAAAATTTCTGGAAAGGATTCATGGAAATCCAATTGCACCAACCATAGAAGAACAGTCTTCAGAAATGAATATTCGATTGATTACCGTACCAATTCACAACTCAGAAGAAGTACTTCCACATTTAGAAGTAGAAGATTTGGACATAATTGTATTTGGAGGAACTCGGATAATTAGAGGAGATATACTAGATCTGCCTCGATTTGGAGTAATAAATTCTCATCCTGGACTATTACCTGAGTGCAGAGGTTCGGCATCTCCGGCGTGGTCAGTTTATCATGACATACCCATTGGGTCATCTACTCACTTTTGTGATAATGGAATTGATACTGGAGATATATTGATGAGGAGGGAGGTTCCTGTGAAAAGAGGAATGAAATATGAGGATTTATGTTATCAGACTCTTGTTCTATCTGGAATATTGATGAAAGAAGTTTTGATTGCATATGAGGCTGGAAAATGGGATGAAATTCGGAGACCGCAAGGAGAGAGTCCGCACCCTACATTTAGGAATGCATCTGATGAAATACTTAAGGTAGTCCATCAAAAACTAAGAGAGCAAACATATGCGCATTATGTGGACTAGGTGTAATAATGGTTGATAATTTGTTAGGAGATGATTTTCCTTTTGCTGAGGATATATTAGAAGGGGCAGATGCATTGGTATGTGGTGCATCTAAGGGAATAGGGCGATCATGTGCTCTAATGCTTGCTAGATCGGGTGCTAAAGTTACTGTTTGCTCCCGTTCAAAAGATAATCTAGAGAAATTAATTGGGCAGATGTATGGTAGTGGACATGATTATTTGGTAATTGATTTGGAAAAATTAGATGAAGTTAGATCGGAATTAAAAGATTTGAGGAAATATAATATTCTAATAAATAATTCAGGAGGACCTCCGAGTAGCCCCTTAATTGAAAATGAGGTTGAGGATTTTCTGCGTCCATTTACAAGGCATCTTCACGCATCTCATGAAATTACCAGAGCATTAATACCGGGAATGGAAGAAAGGGGAATGGGCCGAATCATAAATATAATTTCTACATCTGTAAAAGAACCGATTGATGGAATTGGTTTGTCTAATACTCTGAGGGGAGCCATGGCATCGTGGTCAAAATCTATGTCCAGAGAATTACCTCCTTGCATAACAATAAACAATATTTTGCCAGGATGGACAGACACGGAAAGATTGAGTCAGCTAGCTAAAACTAAATCTGAAAAAAGTGGAATTTCTATTGAAGAAATATTTAGACAATGGGAAGAAATGACTCCAATAAAGAGATTGATTGATCCAATGGAGACTGCAGCTGCAGTTTTGTGGCTATGTTTACCATCTAGTGAATCTATTAGAGGAGTTAGTCTGGCAGTAGATGGCGGAAGAATGCGATCAATTTGAGGGTATATAATGGATTTTGATATCTTTTTCTCTATCTCTCAAACTCCCGATACATCGGGATATGAACCGTCTGAAAATGAAATGTTTAGAAATTTCTTTGATCAAGTAGAGCTGGCGTGGGTTGGGTCGCTCAAGCGCACCTATCGACAGAAATTCAGAAACAAAATAAAAATCCAGTAGTACCATATTACCCAGGAGAAGTGGGACTTTGTACTGATTTCTTCCAAGTTGCTAGAGAGATGTTTGCAAGAACGAAAAAAATTGAAGTTGGGAGCGCTGTGATGTCAATTCTAGCTTCAGGTGGACCTATTGCACAAGCGGAAAGAGTGGGTGCTTTCTTAGCGTTACACGGTTTAAATCCAGAAGAGAAGAGGAAGCTACATATTGGTTTTTCAGCGGGTAGGTTTGAATTTATGGCTAGACCATATGGAATTATTCCAAGAGATGAATTGGAGGAAGAAGCATGGCCCGTATTAAGGGGGCAGATTTTTTCTGAGGCTTCAGAAATTTTTCTTAGATTGGTTAAAGGGGACGTAATTTCTAGTGAGATGATTTCACCAACAGTTTTGGATTCTAGTTATTTTAGAACACAAGAAGAATGGCAGAAAGTGAGAGATACAGCTATTAGAATTAGAAATCTAAAAAATGTTCCTGAAGTAGTAGAATTCGAAAATAGATATAATTTCGAAGAAATTAGAACTATTCCAAAGGAGTGGAGGAGAGACTTGTTGAATCTTGTTTTGGGCAGTCATGATAAAAAACTACAGAATAAAGTGAATGAAATACTTCCTGTCCAGGTTTTTAATCTAAGCATCACTCCGCCAGAAGTTATTGAAGAAACTCACAAGAGGTTAGAGAAAAACTACCACTCAGATGGTGGAACATGGAAAAGGAATATGATGCCAAGAACCGTGATGATCTTTGTGAATGATGAAGAAGGATTAAGTTCGGTTGAGAGAAGTCAAGCAGCTAAAGAAGAGGCGAAATCAGCTTTGTCAACTTACTGGAATGCTCTAGACGGCACAATTGACCCTTCAAAGCTAGAGAGAGCTGCCGATAATGCAGTAATTGGAAATATTGATGAAGTTGCAAATCAAATTATTGAAAGATTTCATCCTGAAGATAGGATAATGTGTTGGTTTGATTTTTTCAATCATGATAATGAGCGAGTAAAGAGAAATATGAGTGCATTTATGAATAAGATTTCTAAAATTATTAATGGTGATAAATAATGGCTGAAGATATTGAAGAAAGGCCCTCGTCCGTATCTCAAGGCAGACCTGGATCTTCTATTTTTCCGAAAAATCCCCTTGGAGAGAGTTTCGAAGGTATTGCTACAGGTAGGGATGTAGAATGGGAGCCCTTAGTAGATTTTAGAAGGATGGATATTTCAGAAAATACAATCCATGGTGCTATTTCTTGGGCGCATGGAACTGAAATTATTCATTCATTCGGTGGAAATGTTCTGGTTTATGGTAGGTCCATGATGAAGCCACTGATGATGAAAACATTCGCAGATGTTTTAGAAAGTGAAAAAATTTCTTGGGAACAGAAGGCCATATCATGTTCATCCCATAATGGTGATACTGAACATGTAGCTACTGCTCAGTCATTACTTTCTGAATCTGAATGGGGATTAATGCAGTGTCCATTAGACGTTCCATTAATCCAATTTGGGAGGCAAGTTAGAAGGCCAAGAAGGTGGTTTCACACTTGCTCAGGTGAGCATGCTGCTATGTTGAAAGCGCTTAGGGTGATGGGCATTAACCGAGCAGGATATACTCTTCCAAACTCTCCATGGTTCAAAAAATACCTCGAAGTATTGCGAAAAATTATGAAAAATCCAGAATGGACGCCTACAAGAGTAGCTAAAGATGGGTGTGGACTTCCAACTGTATCTAACACAGTTGATGAATTGGCGGTAATGTTCTCTGGTATTGCTAGAGAGAAGGATGATGATTGGATTTGGGAGGCTATGAATAGGCATCCAGATTTAATTGGAGGATTTAACAGGCTGGATTCAACATGTATTAAAGCTGGAAAGGGAAAATTGATTGCAAAAGAGGGTGCTGATGGTTTGCTCGGACTTTCTATTATTCATCCTGATTGGGAAAGGGGACTGGGGATAGTCATAAAAATTGCACATGGATGGAATGCACAAGCTACTTGGTATGTTGCGAGAGCGGTGCTCGGAGTTCTTGGAATTAAGTTAAGAAATCCCTATCCATTACATAGGCAGAAGGCATTTATTGTTCCAAGAGTAGTTCCTGAAAAATACAATTCCAGCCTAGAGCAAGTTGTAACTTGGGATGAATGGGATCCAGATAGAGATAGATTCTCAATTGACTGGAAAGACTATAATAATAGTGTAGTAAAAAATGACCCTTTCTCGAATGAAGGAGATAGTGGTATTAATTGAAGAAATTAAGAAATTATATTGGGGGGGAGTTCTCTAACTCCGAAAATCACAACTGGATTAGTTCATTTAATCCTGCTTCTGGATTAGAAATTTGTAAAATTGAAAAATCAGATTTTCAAGATGTGGATAATGCAGTAAAGGCGGCAAAGGATGCATTTGATGAATGGAGTTCTAAGACATTCAAGGAAAGAGCTGATTGGTTAATAAAGATTGCAAAAGGGCTAGAATCTAGAATTGATGAGATTGCTAACTTGGAAAGTATGGATACGGGAAAACCAATAACTATCGCTAAAGAGGTAGATGCAAAGCGTTCTATATTGAATTTTGAATTTTTTGCAGAAATTATTTCGGATATTGAAACTCAGGAGTTTGAAATGAGAGATGCAACCAATATTGTAATTCAGAAGCCTGTTGGAGTTGGTGCATTAATTACTCCATGGAATCTTCCATTATACCTGCTTTCGTGGAAGGTTGCTCCAGCGATTGGAATGGGCAATACCGTGGTTTGTAAGCCTAGTGAGTTAACTCCAATGACAGCTGATTTACTCATGAGAGTGATTGATGATGTGAACCTTCCGCCAGGAGTGGTCAATTTAATTCATGGAGATGGTGAAGTGGCAGGGAGTGGACTTGTTTCCCATGATGGCATCGATTTAGTGTCTTTTACCGGTGGGACTTTAACAGGAGAAAAAGTAGCAACTTCTTCAGCGAAATCATTTAAAAAAATGAGTCTAGAATTGGGTGGGAAGAATTCTAGTATTGTTTTTTCTGATTGTGATCTAGAAAGAACATTGGATGATGTAGTCAGGGCGGGATTTCTAAATCAGGGACAGATTTGTTTGTGTGGTTCAAGGGTGTTGATAGAAGATTCAATCTATGAAAATTTCAAAAAGAGATTAGTGGAAAAGGTGGATGGATTAAAAATGGGAGATCCATTTGATGAAAGTACAGAAATAGGTTCATTGATATCCAAGGAGCATCGAGATAAGGTATCGAGTTACGTAGATTTGGCAATCGAAGAGGGTGGAGAAATACTTACAGGATTGCAATCTGGAAAACCTATTGGATTTGAAGGTGGAAATTGGATGAATCCGGTAATTATTGAGGGGTTAAGTGTAAATTCAAGATGTTCTACGGAAGAAATCTTTGGGCCAATTGTGACCATTCATTCTTTCAGTACAGAACAAGAAGTAATTTCAATTGCAAATAATACTGATTATGGATTGGCCGGGAGTATATGGACTGCTGATATTGAAAAGGCCCAGAGAGTAGCTAAATCAATTAATTCTGGCATGATTTGGATAAATACCTGGCTCCACAGGGACTTACGAGTTCCATTCGGAGGGGTGAAAAAAAGTGGTATGGGTAGAGAAGGAGGTAGATGGAGTCTAGATTTCTTCTCTGAAACCATGAATATTTGCATTAAGGACACTAAATAGGAATAATGAAAATCTACTTCATATGTTATGGGGATATGGAAAGAGTTGGGATAGTCGGATTGGGTTCATATTTACCTTCCAGAATCATGAGAAATCAAGAATGGGAAGAGATCGTTGATACCAGTAATGAATGGATAGTTAGTAAAACTGGCATTAGAGAGCGTAGAATAGCATCTGATGATACCTGTACCAGTGATTTAGCTGTTTTTGCTGCTAAAGAAGCACTGGAAGACTCTGGAATAGATCCAGAAAATATAGATTTGATAATTTTAGCAACTAGTAGCCCGGATGTCCCACTATCTTCCACTGCTGCTATCGTTCAGGGGAAATTAGGTTGTCATAATTCTGCGGCTTTTGATATTAATGCAGTATGTTCGGGATGGGTTCATGCACTGGATATCGGATCAAGATTTGCCGGAACGTCTGGTTACGAAAATGTATTAGTCATAGGTTCAGAAATTTACAGCAGGATATTAGATTGGAATGATCGTTCTACGTGTGTTTTATTTGGAGATGGAGCTGGTGCAGCATTACTACGAAAAACAAATTCCAGAGGAGTTCTTGGTAGTTGGATAAAATCTGATGGAAGAGGTTCGGAAGTAATTCAGATTCCAGCTGGGGGCGTTAGAATCCCATTTGGATCTGAAAATTTTTCAGAAGAACAGAAATATTTTCAAATGGATGGGCGAGCAGTTTGGGACTTTGCAGTCGAGGCATTTCCTGAAGCTGTTAATTCTGTTTTGGAAAAAGTAAGAATGGATATAGAGGATGTAGATATAATTATTCCTCATCAAGCAAATCTTAGGATTATTGAGGCGGGAATGAATAAATTAGGCTTGAATATGGATAAAGCATATACTAACATAGAAAGGTATGGAAATACAGCTGGGGCTAGTATTCCAATAGCACTAAAGGAAGCAGTAGATACTAAAAGAGTGAAAACTGGAAATTTAGTAATTACTGTTGGTTTTGGTGGAGGTCTTTCATGGGGTGCAAACGCAATTATTTGGTAGAAATTATTCTTCTTCATCCAACTTAGAAACATTGATGGCATTAGGACCCTTATCGCTGTCTCCAATTTCAAACTCTACTATATCTCCTTCTCTGAGTCCCCTTCCAGAAACCTGAGATTTGTGAACGAAAAGATCGTCACCTTCATCTTGCTCTATAAATCCGTATCCTTTAGTGAAATTGAACCACTTTACAGTACCTCTTGGCATATGCTTCCGTCTGTCATGACGTACTTGATATTACCCCAAGGATAATCATCAACCAACAGGTTCCCCTCCCCCTCCAAGAGTAGCCAATCGCCTAATTAAGTCATTAGAAATTAAATAATTAATAACGGACTCAGGGATAGATGATTTGAGAATACTATGAATTGCGTTTTCATCATCAATTGTAGAAATCATTTGTAAAGTAGCTCTAATCCTCCATCCTTGCAGGGAGTCCCTGTTAGTTAACGTAACTTTAGTAGATTGCCAGTTTGATTTTTGATATAATTCTGCTAACTTTTCATCTGAAGTAAATAGAATTCCTGATTTTCCATGATATTTCTCTGCGTGGGATACCCAATTTGGTGGATCGTCGATATCTGGGATTATTGTTATCTCTGCAGAAATTGAATTTTCTTCCAGCCAACTTCTAATCATTTCTGATCTTTCATCGGCCGACCAAGGATCTTGAATTGATTGAATCTTATTAGCTGAACCTATAGCTATAACTAGAGATAGATGTGGAAATTTAGAAGATTTAAAGTCGTTCGCCTTTCTTATTAAATCAGTGTGACCAAGGTGCAATGGTTGGAAACGACCAACTATTACTATTCCTGGTTCTGGAGGTGTTTCCGGGGAGAATCTTATATTTTCCTAGATACCATTCATTAGCTGGTAAAAAATCTCTACCCACTAATAAAACATAATCTTCAGATTTTAATTTATCCAATAATATAAACAATGATTCGCTGAGATTTCGATGGGATTCCATTGTTGGTAAAATTCTAGGATCTTCATTTGGCTCCATGGTTTCCCCAAGCGATTCTCTTCTCGACATCCAGTCAATAATTACTGATTCTACATATGATTCTCTATCAGTATTCAATAAATATTGTGAGAAATTAGACCATACAAGTGGATTTAAGAATTCGTCAGTATTAGAAATTTTAGAATCGATATAAGGTTCAATGTATAAAAAAAGTCTGGCATCCCAACAGGTCCACTGAGCTATTGAGGACCATTTAGCCATCAATAAAGCTAATTTACAATTTTCTAATTCAAATACTTCATCGCTAGCTAATGATAAATTAGTTACCCCCAATGAAGAATTATCTAAAAATTCTAGAAAATCTCCCTCTAAGTCTACATCGAATTCTCTATGGAATCTTAAATCGTGCTCTGGACGTAGGTTTCTTAGTGAATTTGTTGAAATAAAGTCTTCGATATCACTAAGATTTATAGAAATCAATTTTTTATAAGCTTGTATATCTACAAGATTTAGCTCCACCTCCGCCATGTTATTGAGGATTGGCTATCACGAAAGAACCCTCGCTTGAGTAAATCAGTGATGATATTGCCACCGAATTCAATAATGAGTGGCTTGGCCATAGCTAATAACAGGGACATCAAAAAGAAGAGGCGTTTGATATGGCTACAATAGAAGAGCAAATTAAATCCCTAGAAGATGAGATATCTAAAACAAAATATAACAAAGCAACTCAAGGACACATAGGGAAGCTGAAAGCTAAAATTGCTGCCCTTAGAAGTAGAAAAGAGAAAGCTCAGGCCCATGCAAAATCTAGTGGTGGTGGACCGGGATTCGAAGTTAAGAAATCTGGGGATGCATCCGTATCATTGGTAGGTTTTCCTAGCGTTGGTAAATCTAGCTTAATTTCACAACTAACAGAAGTAGAATCCGATGCTGGAGATTTTGCATTTACAACTTTAACATGTATTCCAGGAGTAATGGACCATAGAGGAGCAAAAATTCAGATTTTGGATCTTCCGGGATTGATCAAAGGTGCATCGGATGGAAAGGGTAGAGGGAGAGAAATTCTGAACGTTATTAGAAGTTCGGATATGGTTCTATATGTGGTCGACCCATTTCAGAAATCCCACTTTAAAATTCTTGATAAGGAATTATGGAAATCCGGAATGAGATTAAATCAACAATCTCCTCAAGTTTTCATTACTAGAACCAAAAGGGGTGGGATAGTTGTAAGATCAACAGTTGAGCAGACTAATCTAACTGATGAAGAAATTCAAGAAATTGTCAGGAGTTTTGGAATTGTTTCTGGTACAGTCACACTCAGAACTAATGTGACAGATGATCATATTGTTGATACGCTTGCAGAAAATAGAATTTATAGTAGGGCTGTGGTTGTGATAAATAAGGTAGATTTGGCCACTGATAAAGACTTGGAAAGAACTAGAGCTATGATTCCACGTAATTGGCCAATTCTTGAAGTTTCAGCAAAGACTGGTAAAGGAATAAAAGATATGAAAGATTTTATTTTCGAAAATCTCCATTTTATGTCAATATATCTAAAGCCGCAAGGTGAAGAAGCAGACTTAATTGAGCCATTAATTGTGAAGGATACCTCGACAGTTAGAGATGTATGTGCTAAATTACATAGAGATTTTGTGAGAAAATATCGTTATGCTAGAGTAAAGGGTCCAAGTGCGAAATTTGATTGGCAGAGGGTTGGCCTAGATCATCATCTAATGGATGGTGATCTGCTAACGATAATTTTGAGGAAATCATAGAGGGATAAAAATGGTAGATTCTGAAAAGGAGTTAGAAGGATTTGGAGCTCTAGATTATATTCAAAATAAGGATTTAATTCATATTATGGACAGTAGGAAAAATCTCTATATATTCATATTTTTATCATTTTTCATTATTGGTTTTCCCATTTCTGAATATATTATTGATTGGTTGATGGGGGCAGATGGTTTCATTCCTGAAAATGTACAAATCGTAATTATTCAGCCTTTGGAAAAAATCCTATTACATATTAATATGGCTTCTCAGTTAGCTTTTATAGGAATTATAGTTTTCATAATCTTTGATTTAGCATCAAGGTCAGATTTTTCGAAATCAAAAATTAATGAGGGCATAAATTTTTCACTGAAATCTTCAAATATTCTTTTCATCTTTTTAATCTCCTTACTGCTAGGAGCTTTTGGATTTGTCTATTCACATGAGATTCTAGTTCCTTTCCTCCTCGATTATTTGTCGCAGGATGCTACTGACTCCAACTTAGTTTCTACTTGGAGATTGAAGAATTGGATTGGATTTATTTTTGGACTTTATATCTCTTCAATATTTTGTTTTCAAATTCCCATATTACTAGTGCTATCATTGAAATCGAGATTGGTTAGTAGGGAATTAATCATAGAAAATAGAGCTATTGTTTGGTTTGTTTCCTTATTTCTAGGGGCTTTAATATCGCCACCGGATCCATTATCTCTTTTTCTTGTAGGTGGACCAATGTTAATTCTAATTGAAATATCTCTAATTATTGATAGGGTTTTTTAAATGAATAGATATTTTCATATTTCTTTGGCTTCGGATAAATTTGAAAATTCGGTAATTATCATCTGTTCTTCGGGTGCCAGTGAAGCAGCTAACTGAGCACTAGTTAGTCCCATTTTCTCTGCTTCATTCCTGAACCAAAGCCTTACTTTGCGATATTCAATTTCAGGGCAACCAAAATATTCTGCAAATCTTCTAGTTGTAGTTAACCTTCTAGTAAGTCCTTCTCTTCTTCTATCTAACAATCCAAGATTAGAGAGTTCTCTGACATGATCGTATGCCTTCTGACCTAGCATTTCAACAAGTTGCGATTGAGACATTGGTTGATGATATGCCACTAGAGCTGCTGCTGGGAGTAATCTTTGAGGTATGTCTGGTCTAAATGAACTAGGAAGTAAAGATGAAAGCTCTGGTTTAACCTCAAATATCCATCTACCTGAAATCTCAGAAAGTTGTAATGCACAAGATTCTCGATTAGATATTGACTTTTGTAGTTGATTTAGAGCTACCAGAATTACTCCTTTCGGCTTTTCCACTAAATCTGATAATTCTTCAATAGACATTGATCTTCCGGCTCCAAATAAGATGGCTTCTAAAATAGTAGCTAATTC
>LURV01000069.1 GCA_001629205.1 Marine group II euryarchaeote REDSEA-S30_B12 | reverse complement strand
AATAAGAATATTATATTCACACAGGGATCTGTTAATATAAATAATAATAATGCAATAATTAAATCGGATAAGGATGGTAAATTTATGCGATATTTGATAGGAGAAAGGGATTTTAAGAATACTGAAAATTGGTCAAACATGGCCGGTTCTGTGATATTTCGAAAAGAAGACAAAAAAAGAATAATGAATTGGTTAAATGATTATGAGATGAATCCAAAAACTTCGTATTATTTTCAACCATTGGTGAATAATAGTGAAATTTTTTATCCAGAGGTAGTTAAGTTGGATTCTAATTCTAGTTTCTTAACATTCAATACTCAGGTAGAATATCTTAATGCTATGAATCAACTGGGAATTGAAACCTCAATAAAATTAGTTAAAGTGGATTCATTAAGGCATGTTGAGGGCTTTAGTCAGAAAAGAGTCAAATGGTTAAAAGATAAAATTATCAACGAAGGTGTTTGGAATAGACCTATTTGTATAGATTCCGAAAATGGAATTGTTATGGATGGTCAGCATAGAATGGAAGTTGCAAAATCTATGGGTTTAACATTTATTCCGGCGATGAAATTCTCACACAATGATGTAGATTTCTGGTCCCTAAGAGAAAATCATGAAGTGACCTTAGATCTAATTCTATCGAAGTCTCTATCTGGAAATCCATATCCATACAAGACTGTGAAATACTCATTCCCCTTGGACATACCTAGTTGTAGAATCTCCTTGGAGGAATTGTAGTGGGAAAAGATTTCAATTTAAGGACCTTCACTGCATTTGTCAATAAGGGAAATCTAGATTTATTGAGAGAAATCAGAAAGGGTATAGCTCTATTTGAAAATAATGGAATATCGGTTAGAACAAGTAGAGCAGTTCTTAATCATAACAATATTCAAGACAATGAAATTAAAGATATATCTAAAAACTTGGAAGAATTAGATTTTTGGGGATTTTGTGTATCATTTGATAATCCTGCAAATGAAGAACAAATTATTCAAGCAAAGAATATCATACGGGAAACGGAGAATGGTTNTTCCAATCATGTAGATCCATGTGTAAATTTGATTAGTGAGATTTCAAAAATCAATGGTGGAATTGAGAATTTCCGATTAGGATTTGGTTTCGGGATTGATAGTGAAACTCCATTTTTTCCCTATTCAAGAAATTTCTCCAGAGAAGGATTCTCAATTGGTATTGAGTATATTGATTTGATTAAAAGAATAATATTAGAGAATAACAGGAAACCAATAGATGAAATTAGGAATGAAATAATTACACAGTTAGAAGGAATTTTGGATAAACTGAGCATTATCTGTGGCGAAATTGAGGAGAAATATGAAATAGAATTTCTTGGTTTAGATTTGTCACTAGCTCCTTATCCTTATCCATTGGAAAATCAAAGTGTAATTGAGGTATTGGAAATTCTCGGAAATATTGGGAGATCTAGAGGAGATAGAGAATTCAGATTTGGAATGAGTGGTACAATGTTCCTACATACATACATTACGAGTATTATCAAAGAAATTGTAGACTCGGGGAAATATAAAACCACGGGATTTAATGGGGTAATGTATTCATTATTAGAGGATACTGGGCTCAGCGAAAGATTCGCAGATGGTAGTATTGGAATTTCTGATCTATTACTTACATCGACTACTTGCGGTTGTGGGATAGATATGGTGCCATTAGCTCATGCTGGATCAAAAAAGATAATTTCAAGTATTTTTTTCGTTGTATCTGTTTTTCTCAAATACGACACTGGCCGAAGTTAGTTCGGGAATTAGTTTCAATCAACTACCGTCCCAAATGAAGGATAATTCGTCAGTAACATTAACAAAAAGGAGAGATGGAGATTTCGGATAAAGAAATTATAAAAAAAATATTTGAAAATAGGGCTGAAGTTATTGAAGGTCATGACCCTTGGAGGTATGGTTCGGATTTGGCTGAATTAACAGATAAAGTTGAGACTGACTGGATAATGAATAATCTGCCTATTAATAGTAGCAGACTGATGTTGGATGTTGGATGTGGTACTGGAAGACACGTATTAGAACTTGCCAGTCATAAAAAATCATTAACGATATTAGGGTGTGATTTCATAGAGAAGAATATTGAATTTGCTAATTCTGAAAAAATTCGAATGGGCATAACTAATGCATCATTTTTTTGTAGTTCTGCGACAGACTTTGCAGAAAATTCTCCAGTTTCAAAATTTGATATAATCACGGCCATAGGGTTAATACAATACTTGACAACTGAAAACGAATTACTGGAATTTACAAAAAATTGTGCAAAACTTATGGATGATGAAGCTGTTTTACTACTAAAGCATCCTTTATCCTATAATGAAACATTCGTCTTAGATTACCATCGCGAAGAAATGGATACCAGATATATTTCTTCGTATTATAATATGGGTGATTTGATGAGTGTATTTGATGATTATTTTGAGTTATTGAGTAGTGATAGAACATTTACGGAAAAAAATATGGGCGATATTTTACAACACATAGAACGTGATGAAAGAGCTGTACAAATGTGGCTTTTATTCTCAAAAAAACGTAAGACTGTTTAAGTAAAGTTCTTTCGACATGTTATGATTTGGGAAGAGTACACAGTAGAATCGGGCGCAACCAAGACCGATATTAGGAGAATTGTTAGGAAGATGATGAAAAATGGATGGCAACCAATTGGTGGAATATGTATAGACTTACATGAAGATGAAGCTAGATATCTTCAAGCAATGGTAAGGACCCAGAACACAGATTGATGATCCTAAAAATCTGCTAAATCAATAATTTCCCATACTTTATCCATTTGTACCATTTCATCTAAAGGCATGAGAGATTTACCCAAAAGAGAGATTGATAATGGATTATGCTCTATATCTATCTGCTCTATTATTTG
>LURV01000068.1 GCA_001629205.1 Marine group II euryarchaeote REDSEA-S30_B12 | reverse complement strand
TTACAACTCTTTATGAAGGTTTAGACTCACTTGAGCCGGGTAGAATCATGTGGGAGCCAAATCCTGATTTAAATAAGTATGGTACTCCTATGGTGTTGATGACAATTCCCATGTTCACAGATCACGAAAGTGTTGAAGGTTTATATTTTGATTCAAGCATAACAACACCATTTCATTTTTTAACAGTTTCAGGTGTTGCTGAAAGGCCATCTAATCCAGTTGGAGGGTTGACGTATATCAATGGTGAATTCGATAAAGGTTTTAGATTAATGGAAGAAATGGGTGTAGATTATTTTATTGCATATACATCTTCAATTAAAGATAAAGCTGATAGGAATGAAAATTTTAATTTTTTATTCTCAAATGAAATTTTCAATGTTTATTCAATAAATACTAAGAAAGTTGAGCTCGTTGAAGATAACTTATATTTATTTGAAAGCCCTAATTTCTATGACCGCCTTCGGAATGCAGTTTTAAGGGAAGGAAGTGAACAAAGTTTTTTTGTAGAATCTCACCATCATTTATGGCAGTTATTCCAAAAGATAAACTTGTGGAAATTAATTTTGAGTCTAGTAATGTTGAAAAAGCTCTAAATTATTTATCTATTTTTACTCTTTTTGGTGCTTTACTTATCACTTATACTTATAAAAAAAGATTTTTGAATGTTAAATAAATTAAAATCCTTGAAAATTTTCCAAAGCGACACTTCATTTATGCAGCTAATTAGAACTTATATTGTAGGTGCTATAAATTTGTTGGTTGGTTTGTCATTGACATATTTATTTCATATACTGAGACGGGTTTGGATAGTATTTGTGATAGTGTGTCTATCACTCCTGATTCCCTTCCACAAGGTACTAGTCAAGCAGATCAATCATTAACCGGACAAAGTGATAATTGCGAAGATATTATTCTCTTCTCGTTTACAGATTCATCTACTTCTATTTTTGATGAAGACTCTAGGGTGATTGAAGAAGGAGAAATTACAGATTTTGAGTCTAAGTACATTAATTCAACAAATGGATATGGAGATTGGATATTTAATGTTCAAGTAGAATCTGTAGGATCTCCACTTGATAACGATGAGGAAGTAAATATTTCTTGGAATATATTTTCATATAGACTCAATTTTTCTGAATGCGGGCCCGATCCAGAATCATGCCTATTTTTCTGATAACAATAGAAATATACAATTCTTTACTCAACCGCCATATCACTATATAAACGCATTACTATTATTCCTACAATAATTAATCCCATCCCTATCATTCCACCAAGGTCTGGTTTTTGTCCATATACAACCATTGACAAAAAAGCAATTCCAACTATACCTACTCCCGACCAGATTGAATAAGCAACTCCTATTGGAATTTCATCCAATGAAATTGCAAGAAAATTTCAGAAAAAATTGCAGCCCCTAAATAACTCCACCTACTCATAACTGAAAATTATTCAGCCAGTTTATGAAATATATGCTCTGATTATCCCAATATCCCGCTAAGTGGATTATCTCTGAGCATCGAAGTTCTACTGAAAATAACAAATATCAAGAATAAAAGAACAATTATAATTCTTCCCATATTTAATACACGCCTTATATCCACACTCTTGGCATAGCATATTCCTCTATGATATATACTAATGATTGAGTGTTCAAAATAGTTAATATGGAACTTAAAATAATCTCAATAATCTCAGTCTGAGCCGCATAATCAAACATAGTTTGAAATAATTCAACTAAGATTGATACGTATGAATTGCGAGTGCTGTGATTGTAATCCTTGCGGAATCGATTGTGAATGTGATGATTGTTGTTAATACTACAAAATTAAAAATTAATAACATCCACATTCAATAATATATTTCTGAATATTTAGTTTCTGTTTAGCAGCAACCAGTTTCTCTGAGAGGAGCGCTCACGAATGAGACTTTATCTACGTGATGTGTATTCTGAAGTTCAGAAATTACAGATCTTACATTTTCAGCAGTTCCCTTGACCTGCAGTAAATCTACGCATGCATGGCTGTGCTTGAAGCTACTATGACTGTAAGTGGTAACTTCGATTAAATCAGAGTGCCGAAGATCGACTAGTAACTTCTGTCCATTTGCATGATCATGTTGGTAGTGAACAACCAAGTGTCCCTCAATAACCAAGTCTCCATCCATATCCATTAATTCACCTCTCTGCTGTATCTCTGCGAAGAACAGTGATGCATCTCTAATAAAGCGACTACGATTTCTATAACCAGATTTCTTTATTAAACTTTCAAAATCCCTTGCAAATTCATTATCAGCACTAAATGAAATAATATGCGTCATAATTTAGCGGATTAGAATCTATTAATAATAATTTTGAAGTAACTAATTAATAGTTTAGATTAAATAGATATTAATTTGCGCCCGGGCTCATGAATACAAGACGCACTGCGATACTAACAGCCCTAATCATGCTTTTTTCAAGCTTGGCTGGATGCTTAGACAGAGATGAAGAGACTGTAGAGGAAAAAACAGCAATGGTATCAACATACCATGTTGAACAACTTGTCTCATCTATAGCGGGAGATGCAATTAATGTAGAGATGATGTCTACAACCAACGTTCCTGTTCACGACTATGAACCATCTGCAGAAGATATTGTCAGACTCCAAGAGAGTGATATTTTCTTCTATCATGGACTAAATCTTGAGCCTTGGGTATCATCTACTCTTTCTACTCTAGGAGAAAACGCACCCACTTCAGTTCAGACCCATGCAATGCCCTCTGGAGAAGTTGATTTGGCTTTTGAAACAATTTTAATTTCAGATTTGTGTGATCTCATTTCCGAAGGTCCTTATGAAAGTACTACTCTTGGACATGATGAACACGAAGATCATACTGACGAAACCTCGACTGATGATACTAACACAGACGACACCACTACTGACGAAGATCATTCGCATGACGGACATCATAATGCTGAAGCTGAGAAAATTATCACGAGTCCTGAAGGATGTCCAACAGACACTGAAATTTCTGTATTCCACATGGAAGAAGGAGAACATGTATTAGAATTCGAAGGAGATCATTCATTCAATATGGCTGTATTGAAGATGCCAGGAGGTCACGCCCACCATCACCATGGTCATGGTGCAGGAGCTTTCGAGTGGGCAGGAATGTTCGAAATTAGTGACACATCTCACACATGGTCAATGCAGAAAGTCGATGGAGCATACGCTGACCAAAGTATGAGGTTAGTATTGATTCCTACAACTACTCCAGATGAGCCTACAATACACACTCTGGAAGATGCAGCTTCTACGTTAATTGAAGCTGATGATTGTACAGTTGTTGAAGATACAGAATCAATCACATCAATTGCCTCAGACGGTTCATGTTTCGAACTTCATGTAGGTACAGGAGATGACTCTAGCTACACAATCGATACTACTGGTCTAACTGGACTTGCAGTATTTGCCCAACATGTTCCAATAGAGTTCGAAAGAGATCAGCACTATCTGAAGAACTCAGCAGGAGAAGATGTAGAGCCAGCAGCAGAGGAATCAACCGGCGGTGGACACCATGATCATGGTAGTCACGGTGGAGCAGAGGGAGAGATTGGAGCCGAAGAAGGAGAAGAGGCATTCGAATATGATCCACACAGCTGGCTTGATCCTCTGGCATTCAAGGAACAGGCCAAAGTAGTCTTAGATGCATTGAACTCAGCATTCCCTGAACACGAATCTACTTTCACATCCAACGCCGAATCATTTATGTCACAACTTGACAGTCTTCATGCAGACTTCCTAACAACATTACCGAGCGAATCAACATGTAAAGATACTAAAGTTATAGCAAATCATAACGCATACAGTTATCTAGCTAAGAGGTATGATTTGAAATTCATATCAATCCACGGCTTAGACCCAGAGGGAGAACCTTCAGCGGCAGACATTGCAGAGGCTGTCGAGGAAATTAAAGAAGATGGAATTACTGTACTTTTCGTAGAGGAATACACTTCTGTCTCAGCTGTTGATAGTATAGTTCAGCAGACAACTTCTGATACTATGCCTAGCGGAGTTAGCGTACAATATTTGTACACCATGGAGATGGCGCCTAAGGATTCTAGTGACGACTATATCTCTTTGATGAGAAAGAGTATGAATAACCTAAAAGACGGACTTGGATGCTAGTCTAATGTATAAACGACTTGAGATAATTCGCAGGAAAATAGTAGACATTCAAATGTCTCCTTCCATCGAATTATTAAATTCCGTTGGAAAGGGAATCAACTTTTCATCATCATTTTCCCAGTCATCCTCGACCCCTGTCAACCACCTTAGTAAAATACTTAATTGGAGGGATTAATTATTTGTCCAATAAAGAAATAATAGACCAAATATTGAAATTGAGAAATATTTCAGTATTAAGATCAGGAGTAGAGGTACTAGATAACATCTCAATAGAGGTCAATAAGGGCGATTTTGTAGGGCTTGTGGGCCCAAATGGTGGGGGCAAAACATCCCTTCTTCTAACAATACTCGGAGAGCTAAAACCTCTAAAGGGAGATGTGATTGTTTACGGGCATGAACCTGCCTGTAGACACAACTCAGGAATGGTGGGGTGGGTTCCTCAAATGGATGATAATAGGAGAGATAAGGTCGACCAAGCAATCAAAATGGTTGGACTAATTGGTATGGAGGATGTTGATATTTCCAGACTTTCAGGTGGGCAAATCCAGAGGGCAGTAATTGGCAAAGCTCTTGCATCCGAATCAGATTTTTTATTACTTGATGAACCACTGGTTGGGGTAGATAGATCTTCGAAAAACTCTCTGCTTAAGCTTTTAGATGACTTATGCCATCACCACGGAAAAACAATAATTATGGTTTCACATGATCTGACAGCAGTAACGCAGAGCACTCATAGAATAATCTATTTAGAAAAGAGCATACAGTTTGATGGACCATCTAAGGAACTACCCGATTTGAATGATTTAGCGAAAATACGTGGGATTGTAGATCCTCACTCAACTCATATTCATACTCATACAACCAAGCTAAAAACAGGAGATGTCTAATCATGCAAATAGGAAGAATATTGATGGATTTTTTAAGTCCAATATTACAGTCTATTGGTCCGTATTTACCCGGAAAAACTTTTCCACATTTTTTCATAACTGATAATGGTCCAGGTTTATTTGAAAATGCACTAGTTTCAGCTTTTTTTGTCACATTTTTAGCTTGTATTATCGGAAACTTCCTAATTATAAGAAATCTATCACTGCTAGGAGATGGACTTGCACATGTATCATTTGGGGGAATTTGTGTTGGTATTGCAATAGGCTATACTTCTCCCTTGCTTTATGCCCTATTTTTCAGTATCATTTCGTTAAAGGTCTGGGGAGGAGGTATTACTCTCGATGTCGAAGGCTATCTTTACGGCAATCTACTACTAATTGACCAAGAAAATCTTGACCTAATTTTATTTATCTCCATACTATCTATTTTCTCAATTTCGTTAATTCTCAATCCTCTATTGGCTATATCCATTGATCCAATCGCTGCAAGAGTTCAAGGATTACCAGCACGTGAAATTGGCTTATTTTTCAGTATAATCACTGCTGCAGTAATAGTCAGTATGGTCAAAATAATTGGAATTTTACTAGTTACAGCGCTTCTTATAACACCTGCAGCCACAGCTAAACAGGTTGGTACAAGTTTTAGGTCATGCCTGATTTGGTCCCAATTTTTCGGTTTCATTTCAGTTTTAATTGGACTTTATATCTCTGCTGAAACTAGTGCTGGCAGTGGTTCTACGATTGCACTAGTCACTGCAATAATATTTATTTTAGTGAGCGTATACACCAACTTTTTGCTTCCCCGTTTTTCTCCCAAAAATAACTTATAACAAA
>LURV01000067.1 GCA_001629205.1 Marine group II euryarchaeote REDSEA-S30_B12 | reverse complement strand
ATTAACTTCCGTGGATTCTCCTCTAATTATTCGACTATCAGGATCTAAATCTCTAGGAGTTTCGATTGATATTAGTGAATAACCTCTGCTATCAAAAGAAATAGTTGAGCTTGAAGCAGTAAAATAATTTACATCTGGCACATATTCTACCGCAATAGTATGGGTACCTCTAGGAAATGATAAATCTAGTCGTATCTCAGTGGCCCAACTACCATCAGATTCGAAATTAACCTGCGAAACTACAAAATTTGATGATTCGCCATTTATCGAGAAAACAAATGCTGGATTTAACATATTACCTATTCTATTTGTGAGTGATGAGCCATTACTTGACTGTATAGTTCCTGAAATATTAAAATATTCTCCGGGCAATGGATTAGCTATAATTTCATTAACAATCAATGTAGTTGAAGAAGAAATAGTGATTGTACTATATGATCTTGATACGGGATTTAGATCAAATGAACCGTTGAAGTATAATGTAAAATTGATTAATCCTAGAGGGTGATTTTGAGGTATTTCAAAAAAGAAAGTTATCGCCCCGTTTTCATTAGTTGATTGGGATTGTAACCATGTTTGATGAAATTTTGCAGATATAACTAAATTTTCTAATGGTTGTTGATTATTACTAAATTCTACTAATTGGGTAGAAATAATTGCATTAGTCCCTCTTTCAATTACGGAATTTAAGACTGGAGTGGTAGAAATGAATTGCGATATTCCCTTGATTAAAATATCTGAAGTTCCTGTACCTGTAAGATAGAATGGCGACGAAGAATTCAATACATTAACTATAACAGTTCTAATACCTCTTGTGACACCGTTTCCTGCTGTATCTGTTGGAACTGAGATATTAAAACTACCATTAGAAGAAGTTGTAAAGTTTTCAATCAATATTTCTTCGGGCTCATCTAGAAAAAATACCTCTAGCCCTACAGGCCCCTGTACAGACCTGTTAATATCGCTAGAATCCAACACATTCCCCTCTATGTAGAAAAATTGTAAAGCGGTAACTTCGTTTTGAATACTTACAATCTCTACTGAACTAGGAACTTGTACTGTTAAATTAATAATGCTAAAATTTGAAAGCCACCTTCCTGCATTTTCATCGGATATATCATCAGAAATATCATCCGGAGCGAAAACTCTGACATCATAAAAACCTGGAGGTGTTGAAGAGGGAATTATTGCGGATAAAGAGGATAGTCCAAATTGGTTACTGGTATTGGAATCTAGTAGTTGTTCTAAGCTACCTCCCCAGTCAAAATACATCTCTACATTAACACCTTCAATCTTCTTTGTAAATTGTTGAACGTCAGAAATAGTGACCTCAAGACTTAGATTTTCACCTGCTACAACTATAGCTTGATTGGGGGTACTTTCAACTAAGAATTTCGATTGAATTCCGATAGGGATTTGAGTTGATTCAGAAACCGTGTAGTAACTACCTCCATCAGGTGGATTGTTTCTGAAGTCACTTAATATGCTAAGGGTGTAGACACCAGATGGAATTTCATTTGGAATCAAAAATGAAATATTATAATTTCCAGTAGTAGTATCTACATATCCAGTACCTAACAGAATGGATTCTGGGGGGGCAGGAGTTCCATCGGGAGAGGAAGGTAAATCAGAGGGAATTTGTAATTTCACAGATATACTTGAGTTATTGCCGGTTATGGGAATATCTAGTGCCACATCTCTAACATTTCCGAATACCCAGTTTATATCTGAATTCATTGTCCAATCATTAGATATTGATGCAGTAGAATTGGCTTGACCTTGTATTCTAATTTGTTCTAAGATGGAATTAGATTGTAGCCATGTAGAGCCAGAATAATTAAGTTGCCAAATATAATCACCCGGTAAAATGTTCCAAGATGGCATCCATGATACTCCCAGCCTAGGTGATGATGGATCACTGTCATTCCAAACATCTTCACCATTGAAATTTAGGGTGTAAAGTCCGTCAAAATCGGCAAAAGAATTTCCAGTATGATCAGTCAATAGGACTTCTACATTAGCTTCTACTCCTCTCACTTGGTTAGTAAGATTATAATTGAATTGTACAAAACTACGAATTCCATACTGGCCAGAATAAATTATCTGGTCATTGGCAAAGAAATCATCGGCATCAAATTGAATCCTAATATCAACTAGCCCTGCAGGCATAGAGACTTCGTTACTTAGAAAACTCCAATTTACAGAAATTTCACCGGCATTAGTTGGCCAAGAGGATGAATTTAGATACCAAGTCCTCATGGTTTCGAAAGGACCGGTAACATCACTCCTTCTCATTTGAAGAATTAGAGTTCCATTAATTGGATTTGGATTGATACCTCGACTAAAGACAGTACCGTTTAGATAAATAGGACTGTTAACTTCAAGAATTGAGTTATTAATTCCCTGAGATTCAAGTGATATGCTGAGATTAGGTGATGGAGTTATATTTAGTTCCAATTCTAAAATATTCGGCCTGGCATGGTATACTGGAATGGTGGCATTATTCAAATCATTTTGATGCCAGCCTGAAAATTCTACCGTAGCATTAATTAATCCTAATGGTTCAAAGTTATCTATAGATACAAGGAATTCAAAATATCCGCCACTACTGACATTTGTAGTGAGATTTACAGCTCCATCAATTTGTGAGATATAATTTAGAGAAACTTGTAAATTATCTACATCTATGGGATTAAAGAATGGAGCTGAAGACCATGATAATTGTCCTGAAATTGTGGAGTTTACTCCCACCCCAAGCATCGGTTGTTCAATCGGCAATGGTTCAGAAATTGATAGGATGACATCATCGGTGATATTTACTTCCCAATCTGATGAGATTCTCTGAATTCCTATGTATCCAGATTCTTCAGTTAAGATTACTAGATTACCGAATCCGGGATTGATAACTTCTGGTGGAATTCCAGAAATATTGAAGCTCCCATTTGAACCGGTAGTAGTAGTTGAAATAAGGTACTGACTTAATGCTGCGCTTCCTGGGATATTTTGAACATCGGAATTAGTAACAAGATAGAGGTTTATTGAAATATTTTCTGCAAATGTTGAGTTCTCTGAAAATTGTAATTGACCTTCCAACCATATTGAATCAGTTAGAGTAGTATTCCGCTCTATTGAGTCGGGCCCCCAATTAC
>LURV01000066.1 GCA_001629205.1 Marine group II euryarchaeote REDSEA-S30_B12 | reverse complement strand
ATTCAGTCCATATAATATTATTAGTTTTACACCATTTCAATACATCTTTGTCTCTCTGATATGACCAAGAATTTCCAGTTTCTTCATGTGATAATAGTCTCTCAATTCCAAATTCATCATTTATTTTTTGTAATATTTCTAAAATATTTCCGAACTTGAAGTGCAGACTTCCGCCCGATTTCTCTAGATTTTTAGACAAATCAATTGCACAGTCTAGTTCCCACTCGATATGAATTGGGTCAAAATCTGGCTGTTGGAATCTATCAGGTTCAATTACGAACAAACACAAAACTGCTTTTCCAGAAAGAGCGGCACTTGTTAGAGGTAAGTGATCACGTGTTCTCAAGTCTCGCTTGAACCATACAACCTCAATTGCCATAATTGTAACAAAAATCGGGAGTTATTGAAGAGTTGTATAGATTGAGTTTTCAACTCTAAATTAGGATATTAAAAATAATGAATTATGAATTCAGATTTTGTTGTCGGTTTTTCCTAGTTTCTTTTTGATATTGATAATATACCAGTTACTACACGCCAATACATGAAGTTACTCAGATATAATCACAACGGAGTTATTTCAATAGGGGCAAAGTCTGGAAATGATGTGATAGAATTATCCAATTCCGATAGTGATATTTCTCATAATATGTTAGATTTAATATCTAATTGGACTCAAATGGAAGATGAAATTGAGGAGAAAATTGAGAGTAGAGTAATTACCATTCCCTTATCTGAAATTTCGCTATTGCCGCCTTTAGAAAATCCAGGAAAGTTCCTTGCCATAGGGATGAACTATCAGAAACACAGAGCTGAATCTGTAGATGCGGGAATAACACCTCCGAGGAATCAAATGTGGTTTTCTAAACAGATTAGTAGTATTAATGGACCAAATGGAGATATTTTGAAACCTGATTCTACTATGATGTTGGATTACGAGGTTGAGTTAGCTTTCGTGGTAGGCAAGGAGTGTTACTTAGTTAAGGCAGAAGATGCTGCAGAATACATATTCGGATTTATGATTTGTAATGATATCAGTATGAGGGACTGGCAGATGCACAATATGCCAGATAGAATTGAATTGATGATAGGTAAATCACACGATTCTCATGGACCTATTGGCCCTTGGATAGTTACTTCGGATGAGATTCCAGACCCTCACAACCTCAAACTCGAGTGCTTCGTTAATGGTGAATTAAGGCAATCTAGTAATACAGACGACATGATATGGAATTGCTATGAACAAATAGAATACCTATCTAGTGCTATGACACTAAATCCGGGGGATATTATAGCAACGGGCACTCCACCAGGATCTGGGTTCAGCCCGAGAGGTGCATCTGGAAAGGCTGACAAGGAAAGGAAGGGTAACGTTTTCCTACAGTCTGGAGATGTAGTAAGGTGCGAGATAGAGTTGATTGGGTCTATTGAAAATAGTGTAGTCTGATGTGAGGGATTTTCATGAAGGGTAATATGAGTCAAATGGGACTCACGACCAGTATGCTAATCTCTCATGCAGAAATCAATCATGGTCAGACTGAGATTGTATCAGTTGACGTTAAGGGGTCACGTGAGAGAACCAACTGGAAAGAAGTCGGAGAGAGGAGCAGAAAAATGGCGAGTGCCTTAGAAGGTCTTGGACTCAAGAGGGGCGATAGAATTGGAACTATCATACCAAATAATAGGTCTCATCTAGAATTACTGTACGCCATTTCAGGATTCGGAGGGGTTGCTCATACAATTAATCCTCGATTATTTCCTGATGAGATTGTTTACATTATCAATCATGCGAAAGATAAGGCAATCTTCGTGGACCCTTCCTACATAGGATTTCTAATTGGACATAAGCATCTACTTGAGACAACTGAGCATTTGTTCATATCTGGGCCAAAAGAGAATGAGATAGCGGCGAGAATGAATGGCTTCAAGTTTCTTGGTGATCTTATTGAGGAAGGGGATAACTCCTACCAATGGCCGCAACTAGATGAAGATGATGCTGCAGTACTATGTTATACTTCTGGGACAACTGGCAATCCAAAGGGAGTTCTATACTCACACAAGTCAATAGTAATACACGCAAATATCGTCAGTTTGCCTGATAGCTTCTGTATCAGTGCAAGAGATACGATTATGCCGATAGTTCCTATGTTTCACGTTAATGCATGGGGGATGACTTATGCTTCTGCGATGGTGGGTTCCAGACTAATACTGCCGGGCCCGAATCTGGATGGAAGGACCATTATAGATTTGATATTACAAGAGAATGTCTCTTTAGCTCTCGCCATACCTACAATATGGGAAGAAGTACTAGAGAGACTTAATACAAATCCAATATCACTACCGGAATTGAAAAGAATAGTTTCTGGTGGTTCAGCCGTCCCATCTTGGGTAATCAGGGAATTCAAAGAGAAGTATGATGTGAATGTTCTTCAGGCATGGGGGATGACTGAGATGAGCCCCCTAGGAACAGCTAATTCTCCATTGATGAAACATAATCATTTAGACAATGATCTATCAATTACTCAAATGGAAAATGCTGGAAGGCCAACTTGGGCTGTACAAATTAAAATTATTGATGATTCTGGAAAAGAATTGCCAAGAGGTGACTTAGAAGGGAGAATTCTGGTTAGAGGTCCTACGGTAATTCAGAGATATATCTTCGAGGAGTCAGATACAGTAGATGAGACAGGATGGTTCGAAACAGGAGACTTGGGAGTGTTAGATTCGGACGGTTACCTGACAATAACTGACAGATCTAAGGATCTGATAAAATCTGGTGGTGAGTGGATTAGCTCTATAGAGTTGGAAGAAATTATCAAGTTGCATCCAGATATCTACGATGCTGCGGTAATTGGAGTCAAACATGAAAAATGGGCAGAAAGGCCGATAGTAATAGCCGAGATTGTGAAAGGTAGCAATATCAGTGAGTCCGAATTACTAGATTTCTATGATGAGAAGGTAGTAAAGTGGCAAAAACCGGATGCTGTCGTATTCGTCGACGAGTTGCCACTAGGCTCAACGGGAAAACCAATAAAAAAAGACTTAAGAGAAAGATTTGGGGACTACCTGATAGGAGGGGTCGGAGATGGTTGATCATGAATATGATGTGATAGTAGTTGGTGGAGGTCCTATTGGTTCTATTGCTTCATTGTTACTTTCTAAGAAGGGAATGAAAGTTTGTTTAGTTGAAAAAAATTCCAATCCTTATCCTTTTCCCAGAGGAATCGCCCTGAATGGTTTCACAATGGGAGTAGTACAGGAACTACTCGGAGATAGTTGGGATGATTTCAATTATACTACCGCAGTAGAGGTAGGGTATGTACTCGGCAAAGATAGAATGGATGAGCCATTTGGGAAGATGCAGCCACCTGTAATTGATGGGGAGATTCTAGACCTAGATCATTATGGCTTCATAAATTGGTTTAATCAGCCTCAACTAGAAAAACTTCTTAGATCAAGAATTAGGGATGAAAATGGAATCGATGCTTTTTATGGGCATGAAGCATTAGTTTTGTGGGAAGATAAGAAGAATTTCATTACGGTTCAAGATAATTCGACGGGAGACACTAAAACACTATCATCGAGCTACCTAATAGGTGCAGATGGAGGTGGCAGCTTTGTTAGAAAGCAAATGGGGGTCGAATTGAAGTCTCTCGGAAAATCAATCCATTTTCTGATAGTAGACATAAATGCCCCCAGAACTGCCCTTCAACCTGGAAAGGAGTTTGATGCAGGTGGACATCAGATAATTGACCCAGAGGGCAAGAGGCCTACTACATTCTTATTGTGTGAAGGGAAAAATCATGGGACTTACAAGAATACTTTCCGATTTGAATTTGCCCTAAAAAAAGGGGATAATCATGCAAATATTCAGTCACCAGATTCGATAAAGCAACTTGTCTCTCCCTATCTAAATCCAGAAGAGATAAAGATAGTTAGATCGACCATATACAAATTTAATTCTCTGATTTCTAAGAGGTGGCGTAGAGGTAATATGTTCACAATAGGAGATGCGACTCATCAAACATCCCCTTTCATCGGACAGGGACTTAATTTAGGAGTCAGGAATACCCTTAACTTAGTAAATAAGATAGATTTAGTATCAAAGGGAGTTTCAGAGGATCGTCTCTTGAATCAATATCAAGTAGAATGTTATCCAGATTCTAAATTCATAATCAAACAGTCACTTTTCATGGGCGGATTACTGTTCAACGTTAAGCCTCACATAAATCTGATTAGAAGCATAATACACAGATTTAACGGAGCTAGAGGTAAGCCAATTGATCTATTTCCAGCATTTGTTCCTGAGACAGTTACGATCCCCAATGGATTTAAGCCTAGTAAATCAAGTCAGAAGGGTTACCCAATGTACAATTACAAGACCGAAGAAGGACTACCTAGATCCCTTAGAACATACTACCCTACCAGATACAGAGTTCTATGTAAGGACTCAAGTAAGGATTTAGATGGTTTAATTGATCAGATTCCAGACTCAATTAGCCCACTGGTAATATCTCTCAGTGATGGTAAAAATGGGGAGGGGACTTCCGACTCATTACTGGTTTCTTGTCAAAGAGAAGAAGATTTGAAGAT
>LURV01000065.1 GCA_001629205.1 Marine group II euryarchaeote REDSEA-S30_B12 | reverse complement strand
TGTCTATTGTCCCACCTAGCGTCTTATCTCCAAGAATAAAAGAAATCTTTCCCGATAATGCTGATTGTCTAGATATTGAAAAGTTAGTTTTATCATTTTTTAGATTAATCGTCAAAACATCAAATGCAGTATCTAATATCTTTTGCTCTCTTATTTTTTGAAAGAATACTTCTAATGAATCAATTTCATCAATTAGCGTAAATTCAACTCTTTTTGTAGGAAATCTCTCTATATTTTCAGAGTATTCATTGTTTTTCCAAGAAGGAAAGAAAACTCTAATTGATTCCTCAATTTTACTTAAAATTTCAAATGAGTTTACCTTAGTAGAGATTTTTATTGACAATTCCATGTTTGTCGGATGACATATCCACTCATGATTTCTTTGATAAATTATACATAAATTGGGAATATTTGAAACCTTTTAGTTCAGACGAAATATCATGAGTGAACGTTCTACTATGGTTGCTCTATCGCTACTTTTCTTACCTAGTCTTTGTTTAGTGGCTATCCGAATATCTATTCTTCCTTTCAGTGAAGCTTTGACAAATGAACCCACAACCGAACTTGTGATTCATATCATCGCATTAGTAATGGGACTTTTCCTTCTTTGGAGATATAATTCCAGACTTGATCATGAGGTTCTAAGATCTAGGACAATATCTAGACTAAGCAAAACGTATAAGCAAGAGGACAAGGGACTTTGGGAAAATAGCGATTCAACAATTAGAAAGTTAGAATCTCAGGCATACTCTGATATCAAAGGAAGAAAAGCATCAATAATTCGTAGTAAGATGCAGAGTACCTTAGGAGAAATAAATAAAGAATCTAAGGAATTAAATCTCACTAGTAATGAAACTAAAGACTTCGATATCTCAATAGATGATACCCAAAACGAAAAAATTGAGGAAAAAATTAATTCACCAAAAAAATCTTTACGAAAATCCATAACTTCTAAAATTGAAATATTAATTCGAAGAACTGCACAACGCCGCTCAAATAAGAAAAAAGAAAATAAAAGTAAATCAGAATTAATTTGGGATGCTCCAGAACCATCTAATTATTTTCACCAACATGAATTTTGTTCTAAATGTCAATCTGTAAATCCACCAAATACAAATTACTGCTCTTCTTGCGGTTCTTACTTATTCTAATGGGAACGATTGAAAGCACTCGGTATGGGCCCAACCTCTGAAGGATATGGCAGCCAAACGAGATTATTATGAAATTCTTGAATTGGAAAAAGATGCTACAGAGGATGAAATTAAGAAATCATTCAGAAAATTGGCAAGGAAATATCACCCAGATAAAAATCCAGATAACCCTGAAGCGGAAAAAAAATTTAAGGAAATGCAAGAAGCTTATGCGATATTATCTAATCCGGAAGAAAGAAGAAAATATGACATGTTTGGACATAATAGACCGGACGGATCCCCATTTGGTCCTGGTGGATTTCAGGGTGTGAATATTAGTTTTGATGAAATATTCGGCGGGGGTTTCGACTCTATTTTTAGTCAATTTTTCGGATCATCTCAAAGAAGGAATAATGAAGGTTTAGACTTACTCTACCATCATTCAGTTCCATTCATTTCTGCAATGAATGGGAGTGATGAAGAAATAGAAATAGATGTAAAGAAGAAATGTATCTCATGCGATGGCAATGGCTCTAATTCTATCGATGATTCTAGGATTTGTCCCTCTTGCGATGGCTACGGACAAATTGAAAAAATTTCTATGATTGGTCCCTTTACTCAACGAACTAGGCAAGAATGCCCTTCTTGTGCAGGTTCAGGTAGGATGATTACCAATCCATGTAAAGATTGTAATGGCGATGGCAGACTAAATCAACGAGTTAAAGTGAAATTTTCTATTCAACCAGGAATAAATTCAGGCACTAGACTGAGAATTAAGGGGCAAGGAGAGTCTCCGACTAGAAATCAAGGTAGTAGTGGAGATTTATTTGTAGAAATTGAAGTTAAACAACATAAATGGTTTGAAAGAGATGGAGCAGATTTAATAATGGCTCTGCCTTTGAGTTTTACTGATTTAGCTCTGGGAAAAAAAATTTCAATCCCTCATATAGATGGAAAAAATTTAGTAATTACAATTCCACCCAATTCAAAACCAGGAGAGACCATCACTATTTCATCGAGAGGTTTACCAATTCCAATGAAAAGCTCTGTAAGGGGTTCTGTAATCGTAGTTCTAAAGCTAGATATGCCTGGTAAATTTTCAAGCTCAATGAAGAAAAAGCTAAAGTTGATTAGTAAGGATTTAGATTTAGAATTATCACCTCTAGAATCTAGAATAGAAGAAGAATCAAAAAGAAGAAGGAAGAATTAAATTATTCTTCTTCATTTTCTATGTATTTATTAATAACTCCAGAAATCGAATCTCCATCAACTTTACCTGAAATATTTACACTTAAGGTCTTAATCCCAGTTTTAATTTGTAATTGTAAAATTAGTATTTTCCCCGATTCTAGTTTACCAAGAAATACTTCATCTCCCTCAAAGTTGAAATCTGGATTAATATCTAGTACTTTTATTTCTTCTGCTTTAGGTGAGAATAATTTTAACGCCGCTAAATCCCAATCTTGTTTAGCAATTATTCCAACTAATATTTTTTCAATTTTATTAGTCAACTTCCAACATCTAATTTCAATCTGTTCCGTGTTATAGGCCAAGTCCGCAATACCTAATTCATCCTGTATCGAATTCCACCCCTTATCTCTATTTTTCGATAGGTAATTTACCATCTCATCATGTCTATTTTTTTCTTCATATTCCCTACTAAAACGCTCTTTTAATCCATCTAAAACCTGAATCTCATGAAATTCAATTTCCCTATTTTTATTTTTCCTAAAGATTGATTTTCTATTCCAATATATTACTACCAATAAAGGAGTAATTAACATCAAACCTGCTAGGAAATAGAAATTTTTGAACATCCAAGATAAATCTTCAATTTTTACTTCCCCATGATTAACTATATCAAAGCTGTATTCCAATATTTTTTCCGATTGACCTAACTTTTCAATTCTTATGGCATGAATTCCTTTCTCAAGAATTATTTCCCCTTCCTTTATTGAATCCATAATTGACCATGAAGTTTGATTAATTCTCTGAATTTGATAATTCAATGAATTATTTATCAAATTTTTTAATTCAATAATTGACCCATTGTTGACAATGATCTCTATCAAAAAAACATCAACTGTGTCATTTCCACTCAGTTCACCTTTTAATGTGGAATTCTCAGCAGCTAGTACTTGCCAGTTTGAGAAATTACCATCTCCCTTCCAGTGAGTACTTGGAGCATCACCAGTTTCAATGATGACTATGTCATTATTTCCATTCTGAGCAGAAACTACGTGAAACAATAATAAAATCATAATTAACAAATTTACTATTGAGGGTTGCCATTTCATGATTGTTCGCAAGAGGTATAGTTCTTAGAATCCTTCAAGCGAAAGACTCTCTTGGAAAGATTATGGATGAGAGGCCTGTCGGTCGAGACATTACTTCTAGGAATAGATTAGCTCGCTTATTTGCTTTAGGCAATCGTAATAATCCTAAATCTTGGACTCCAGGATTAATCCTCTCTAAACAGGACAAAGAACTTCCTATTTCCATTGCTCCGTTCGAATTTTTTCGAAGAGGAGAAAATTTTCCAGCTGAGCTACAGATTTCCACTAGAGACAAGTTGTGTTTTCCATTCGAATCGTCAGATACTTGGAGATCATCAGAAGGCTTAGTACTTCCACCAAGTTTATACGAATCAGACTCTGGAGAATTTGGAAAGGGCAAAGAATGTTTACCAATTTCTTGGAATTCACTACATAATGATAATCATCTTGATTCACTAGAATATGATCCTTCAATAATTATTTTAGTAGATTCGCCCCAGTTAGCAAATATTCCAGAATTATTGGTCAAAGCAATTTTTACTATTCGTACTAGATTTCCATCATCATTACTATGGACTCCTGGAATCGGTGGCCCTGACAACTGTGCCCTACTATCTTGGTTTGGAGTAGATTTATTCGATCTTAGTCGCTCAAGAAGGGCTAGCTACAGTAACATATTACTAACTGAATTGGGCCCTAGATATCCCGATATCACAACAAATGAAAAATCGGATTTAGAGATTCAATATCATCATTGGATAAAATCAATTTCCGCAACTCGTTCTGCCATCCAAAACAAATCATTGAGGGAATTAGCAGAGAGGCAGAGTACATCTAGTGCTAAATCAGTGGAACACCTAAGAAGACATGATTCACTGATTAATAATAACGAAAATATATTTCTTTTTTCTAGTGCCGTATCAAAAAATCGTAAACTAAATTGCCATACATTCGAAAGTCGAAATGATCCATTAATCTCAAGCTGGAGGGATAGGATAGAAAATAATTATACTCCACCTAAACATCAACGTGAAATTCTTGTCTTATTGCCTTGTTCTGCTAAAAAACCGTATAGCTTATCTCAAAGTCATAAAGTATTCAAAAAATATCTAGTTAGTAAATTTCTGAATGAGGTTATAGTTACTTCACCCTTGGGATTGGTCCCTAGGGAATTGGAGAATCTCTGGCCTGCAGCACATTATGACATTCCAGTTACTGGAAGTTGGGATGAAGATGAAAAAATAATGATTAAATCAATGATTGAAAAATTAGTGACTAGAGTAGGTTACAAATATATTATTAATCACACTGACATAAACATTAGTGGTTTAAATTCAATAATAATTAATAGCAGAGATGGAAGAAATGCACGTTCAGAAAAATCACTAGAAAAATTAAAAACTTCTTGTGAAGAATGTTCAACGAATCTAGATTTTCCATCTAAAAAATATAGTCCTAGACTTAATGTAATTAAGTCGATTTCTAGATTTTTATACTCATCCGATGAGTGGCTAGATGGATTAACTATTTTCGGAAGGCCGCCGATATTGACTATATATTCAGGGAAAGAACAAATAGCTAAATGGAATCCAAAAACAGGTAGGTTTTCTTTTTCTAAAAAAGGTATACAAATTCTAAATGATTTAGGGTTGTTACCAACTGTCCATATATCTCCTGGAATTGACTGGAAGGGAGATATATTCTCTTCCATCATTGAATCAGTTGATAAAAGAATTTTGATAGGAGATGAAGTTGTAGTATTACAAAATAATGAGATAATTGGCTCAGCAAGAGCTCTTGCTCCCGGTTGGGAATGGGCAAAAGTTCCAGGAAAATTAGCTAGAGCCCGACATCGTCTCTAATTCCACTTAATAGTAGCGATTAAAGAGTGGAAGAAGTTCGCCCAGTCGCCCGAGGTGGTAGAATGGCACGAATGCATAGTGGTGGAAAAGGAAAAAGTGGCTCTACGAAACCCGATTCAAAGGCACCACCCAGTTGGTCTAATTCAGATAAAAAAGAAGTTGAAAATCTAATATCAGAATTAGCTAATGAGGGAAATACTAGTGCAATGATAGGAACTATTCTCAGAGATAAGTACGGAGTTCCCAATGTAAGATTAGTAATGGGCGAAAGAATCTCACAAATCCTAGAAAGACAAGAAAGAGCTCCAGAAATACCTGAAGATTTGATGAGTCTTATGAGAAGGGCATTGAGATTAATTGACCACCTGTCATCAAATAAAAAAGATCTCCATAATAGAAGACAACTCGAATTATGCGAGTCTAAGATTCGTAGACTTTCAAGATATTATAAAGAAGAAAATAAATTAAGTAGTGATTGGACTTACAAAAGAGATCAACTAAGACTAATGGTCGAATAACTTCATTCAATCCTCAAAGTATTTCCACAACCCGAACAATCTATTCTTAAAGGTCTTATTTCAGAGTAAATGGGATTTTTCTTATTGCAAGAAGGGCATTTTACCCTACCTAGTTGTTTTTTTACGATTCCTGAATCATCCCAACTTCCATTAGTTGGAGATATTAATGCAACAGGAAATACTAGTAAAATACTCGAAGAAACCACTCCAAGGACAATCTGCATTGGCAATCCGAACCAATAAATGACTACGGATAAAATACCTAATACTCCCACCATCATCATGCTAGGGAATCGCACCCTTTTCCTAGTAAGTCCAATTCCGATAGCTATTGCAGAAACTATAGAAAATACAGAAATCATAGAAGATACTAATGGACTATATACTAGAGAATTTGATGTAGAAAACTCAATTCTAAAAATATCATCTTTTTCAATATCTTCTTCCTGAATCTTCAAAACTTCTAATACTACCCATCTCCTATGTGAATAGGAAATATCTTCAGACTCCGAAAAGACACCCCCGAATCCAGATAACATTCCTGTATTTATCTCAAGACTTAGGTCTACTTTAGTCCAATATTCAAATCCTCCAACCTGTATGAAATTTTTAATTAGCAATTCTCTAGAATCTTTCTCAACATCAGAACCTGCTGAAATGGTAATTGATATCCGCTCGGAATTAAATGCTCTTGAACTTCCAAAATCCAAACCAACTTCTATTGGCCCTAATTCTACTGGATTTTTACCAAAAATTGATTCCGACTGAATAAATAGACCTGATGATAGAAATGATCTCAAATCACTTTTAGATCCCGTAAGGTGATTCCTCAAAGCATAAATCTCAGAATCATCTACCTTTCCATTTTGTTTGTCTGAATTACCAATGGAACTTGAATATGAATCTAGATTTCTCCACCAACTATTCGAGGCTAAACTAGAATTTCCGATGTTATCTAGGCCCCACCTCATCCATTGTGACATTGCCCCATCAAATCTGATTGAAATGTCCCTAGTAATTTCTCCACCATTGTAAAGTGAATCAATGATAATATCTAACTCTGATTCCCCAATTCTAGATGGTTCTTCATCTGGATACCAACTCGTGTCTCCAGAATCAACTCCAATAGTAATATCATGATTTTTATCTACTCTGAGAATCAAACCATCCTGAGGGGAGAATTCGAAATCTGTTCTGAAAATTCCACTCGCCGTTCCTTCAGGAATTTCCCAAACAAATGTCACAATTATTCCATCATCATTAGTAGTAGTAATGGGACTTTCAGTAACTTCAGTATTCTTAACCATGAATGTACCTTCTGAATTTGTCCACATCCTATCTCCAAATCCAGACTTCAGAAAAATTGGAAAAAATACTAGGCCGCCCTTTACATTAGCTTCTCTCATCTCCATTTCCAATAGTGGAAATCTCAGAGATAGTGCGGCGTTATTTTGTGTACTCCCCCATAGAAATTTTATTCCAGAATCACTACCAGGATTTGAGAATACTAAACCCTGAACACTCAATATAATTTCAATTCTATCTCCTTCAGAAATTTCTCCACTTCCTACATCCACAGAAATTAGTAATTCCCCAGATCCTTGAAGAAATGCCCCCGGTAATTGTGGATTACTTTCAAAATTACTATCCCATAATATACTCCATTTTCCTATTTGGATTTCTCCAGCGATAGATGGAGTAACAATTGTAGATTTTTCTTCTGTTAATTCTTCATCAAAAGGAGTTAACTTTCCTTGATCCGCTTCATCGATTAGATATAGATTGAAGTCATCAGATTCACAACAGGAATTAACTTCTTCCGAGGATATATTAATGGGCACTAAAATAACAAATAAAAGCACTACAATCAGAACGATGGCCATCCTTCTATTCCCATCATCCATATACTCTGATTAACGTCATTGTCTTGAATGCGACGCATGTTAGATTACTAACAGTACATTTTTGATAGGTTTTATTCTCTCATCAATTATGTAACCAGACTAGTTTTACTGGTTTTTTTGTCTTAATTTCTTCTACTCTAGCGAATCCTAATCTCTCAAATTGATATATCTCACCCTCAACTAATTCAAAATCTTCTATATATCCATGAATTTCTGAATTTCCTTCTTCATTGGGAACAACTAATATCGCCTCCCTAGCTATTCCAATTGGTAACCAATGGACAATAGACCTCTCATCAGACTTTTCAATACTTTCTAACTTAATTTCATTCTTCTCATATTCTATTCTTACATCAGCGAAGCCCTTTAGTCTTAAATATTCATTTTTTAAATCATCTTTACCTAAAATAATTTTATCAGAGATGATCCATTCTCTCTCCCCCATTTCGACTTCAGGGTGTTTTTCTAAGGAAATATCTCTAGGAACGAATTCCTTATCATTAACTCCAGCTTCAAACCTCAACATAAATTCTACAGGAGAATCTACGAATATTCGTCTTTCACACTGCTTGTCTATAATTTTTGAATTAACGGATTCTATTGTCTTCATCGGTACGGAAATATCTTTCTGAGTTAGACCTAATTCTAACC
>LURV01000064.1 GCA_001629205.1 Marine group II euryarchaeote REDSEA-S30_B12 | reverse complement strand
ATTAGTATTCTGCTAATTTGTGGTTTTTGGGGTATGTTATTTAAGATAAGGAAAAAGGAAGGTAGATATCCGCTAAGATCATTCATATCAATTCAATGGGCATTTGGAATAGTTTCTCACAGAATTGCAATGTTATTTCTGAAATTGGTACTTCCATCCTTTGTTGGTAATTTATATTATCGAATGATGGGAGCGAAGATTGGAAATAACGTACAAATAGTATCTGATTCCATAAATGACGCCGCAATGATTTCAATAGGAGATAATGTGGTTATAGGAGGAAGAGCGACAATTAACGGGCATCTAGTTGAGAGGGGTGAGATAGTATTGGCGCCGGTGAAAATAGGAAATAATGCCTTGATTGGAGGTGGATGTATTATTCAACCCGGTAGTATTATTGGAGAAGGTGCAGTAATTGCTTCTAGAGCCGTGGTTCCAAAATGGTCCAATATTCCAGATGGAGAGGTTTGGGGCGGAATTCCTGCAAAATTTATTAAGAAGCTTGAAGATTAGTCAGTACTCTTATCTTTTTTATCTTTAGATACTTCTTTTGCCGCTTCGATTGCTTCTTCCATTCTATCTTTGAATAAATCGCCTTTCTCAGCTACTTCTTTAGCAAAATCCATAGCTCTAGTAATCATTTTTTCTCTCTCTTCTGTAGCTTTGTTAAGGTCTTCCCAAAGTTGCATATGTTGAGTATACCAATCGTCTCTAGCAGTTAATTCTGACTGTGCTGTTTTATTTTGCTCATCTAATTCTTCAGCTATTTCAAATACTCTACCCACTCTAGCTTTGGATTGAGCCAACAATTCTTCAGTAGTCTCTAATCTGAAGTTCTTCCTCTAATTTATCATAACCAACTAAGAGTTTTTGTAATGCTTCTTTATCCTTCTCAGATTGTTCTTGTAACTGACGAATTCGGACTTCAGGCATCACTTCGGGAGTCTCATCATCGGCAACCATCAGTATTCCCACAAGTCCATTCGATATAACCCCGGCGGATTATTTTGATAATAAATAGACAATTATCTATCATTTGATAAAGCTGATATCACAGCTGATAGTACTGTAGTTAATCTCTTACTAGCAGGAATATGTAGCTTTTCGTCTGGACCATGTGCATTATTTCCTGGGCCAGAAGTTCCGGTACAAAGGAACATTGATTTGGGATATTTGGATTGCATCATGGACATGAATGGAATGGTCCCTCCTGACCATGAAACTAGTGGTGGTAGTCCGGATAGTTCCTTAGAGGCTGATTGAATTACTTCACTAAGGATTTCATTCAATGGCGGAGCATGAAAACCATCAGATACGGAATTAGGAATAAATTCAACTTTTGCCCCATAAGGTGGATTTTTTTCTAGGGTTTCTTTAACTTTGGAAATGGCAATATTAGCATCTACTCCTGGTGGTATTCTAAAGCTCAAATTCAAATCAGTATTAGTTCTAAGCACATTTCCAGCATCCTTTATCGAGGGAATTCCATCAGCTCCGATTATGCATAGAGAAGGTTTCCAATTCATCCCTATAATCATATCTAAGGTAGTTTTAGATACTGGTTTCAAAGAATTTACCGTTGGAAATTTTTCCCATAGTTTGTTATTAAGTATCTGTGCCAAATTTTCGGCCTGATTTATAATTTCGGGAGGAATTTCAGTATGAAGTTCTGGAATAAGAATTTCCCCCGTTTCCGAATTTTCTACTCTATCCAATAATATCCTTTGGATTCTAAATGAAGAAGGAATTGTTCCGCCAGAATTTCCTGAATGAATTCCTTCATCTGATACTTGAACTGAGAGCGTTCCGGAGATTAATCCTCTAAGAGCATCAGTAGTCCAAATATGTTCATAGTCATGTCCACCACTATCTAGTACTACTATTAAATCTGGATTTCCTAGATCTTTGGTTAATTTTTCTAAATATGGCGGTAAATGAAATGATCCTGACTCTTCACATGTTTCAATTAAGAAGGTACATTTTGGATGATTAATATTTTTTTCCTGAAGTAACATTATTGATGCTAGGCAGAGATATGCTCCATATCCATCGTCAACAGATCCTCTGCCATATAACCAAGGTTCTCTTCTAACTGCCTTAAGAGGATGCAGTCCTTCTGACCAAAGATCAGGATTAGATGGTTGTTTATCTAAATGGGAATAAAAAATCACTTCTCCAGGGCCCGTACCTTCTATTGAAATCAGAAGTACAGGCGATTTATGTTCAATAGTGTGAACCTCATAACTTAGACCAGAAATTTCTTGTTCTTCTACCCATTTACAAAATAATTCTATTACTGCATCTAGCTCTCCTAATTCCTTCCAATTCGGTTCAAAAAGTGGAGAAAGAGCGTGAATTTCAATAAATTCTGAAAGACTGGGTATAATTGATGATTCCCATATCTCATCACTGCGTTTATCCATGGATTGTAAATCCAACAACATATTACTAACTGAAGGTGTTTTCATTCAAGGATTCTTCTGTTAAATGTTTTAGATCTAATTCTGAAGATAGAGATATTTGTGCAGCCTTGATGAATATATTTTTTAATTTTGATTTAGCATGATTAAACATTTCTTCTGGATAAATTAGTAATCTACCGGTGACTCCAACTAGTAAACCCGGCAAGAGTACTTCTCTCCTAATTTTCACGGGTTTATTATTTTCAATTTTTTCTAAAACGCTATGATAAAGAGCCAATTGAAGACTATGTTCCTTCAGTAAATCATACTCTGCCTGATTTAGAGGATTGGTCTCTTTCCTTCCTAGGGCCTCTATGAGTGTGCCTTCGTCTTCGATTACTGAATATGCTTGTGAAGTTTTCAAATCAATTGGTCTAATAAAAGATTTAGAATTTGTTCTCGTACAGAGTACTAAATCTATAGAACCTGACATATCAATCTTTACAGAATTAATTTTTCTAACTATTTCTCTCCTATTAGGGGCCCATATAGAACGAGTTATTTGGGGAACTTCTATATGATTTGTAATAAAAAAAGGATATTCAGTTCTTAGTCCATCTACAGAATGATTTTCAATTTCCTCTCCTGATGTTAACTTCCCAATAATTCCTGAAGAGATTCGTTGTAATATCTTAACTATAATTTCTTTTGAAATCTCATTATTCAATCCAATAGGCATTAATTCATCGAAAACTGTGGAGAGTAATGTCTCATCAACTAGTCTATTTGGAGAATATTGAGTCCATGTGGCAGGTAGATCTTGAAAATGACTACCAATCACGTTACTTGGATTTCCTATTCCAAGCTCTAGAATTCTATGAATAATCAATCCTAGAGTAGAAGAATCCGGTAGGTTTGATTTAGAAAATTTTTCTATTTTTTCATCCCAAACTTTTGAGGAGATATTAGAATTATCTTGAAATACAAAATTGGTAACTCCACCTTTAATCTCCAAAAAATAAGCCTCTGGATTTTGATCTATAATTGAGAGTTTATGTGGGGCAAGAGTAATTCTGGACTCTGATGAAAAATTGATATTGTTTATTTTTCTTCTAGTTTGGGTATCGTGTGCTCTCTTGTTCAGATTTATATGATTTGTAAGTGGCGAATTGATAATAATTTTTGATTTATCATCTATATTAAAGCACTCGGGATGGTGGTAAACAATCAAACTATTATTTTGTTTATCATCAGAATTAAAGCCATTATTCCATAATTCTGAGGGGTCGATGATTATTTTTGTTCCTGTTAATACTTCGGGGAAGGAATTAGATTGAATATCATTTTGCTGTAGCCATGGACTGGAGATTTCCTTTCTTTTCCATGAAGAATGTCTAATTGCTTCTATCCACATTTGTCCTAATTGTGTTCTTGATTTACTATACTTCCAGGGAATTTCGAGTCCCTTTTTCTCGACCCATATGGTATTCTTAGGTGAGCCAACTATAATTAATTGATTCTTAGCTCGAGTAGCTGCGACATAAAGAAGTCGTCTTGCTTCTGCATCTTTTCTAGAGGAATGGATTTGTCTTGCATGTTTCCAAATGGCAGAAATGGGTTTTTCAGATGAGGACCAAGGATTTGGATTTCCGGCGAATATCTCAGGTGAGACAATTATTCTATTTTTATTTTCTAGAGTCATGGATACTTGTCTATCTGAGAATAAATCTGCTAAAATTACTACCTTTGATTCGAGTCCTTTTGACCCATGAATTGACATTAACCTTACACAATTATTATTGGTGGTAATCTTTGATTCGATTGAAATATTTGTCTGATTTCTTATTTCCCTTATTTTATCGGCAATTACAATTTTATCTCCACCAAAATTTGAAGAGATTTGTTCTATCAACTCAATGAATTCGGATACATCTTGAATAGATGAATCATCATTATTTGCTACCAAAATATCAGAATGATCTACAGTGTCTTCAATAATTTGAAGTAAATTTCCTGACGAAATTTGTGAAATCCATCTTTCTACTAATTTTCTTTGTCTATTGATAGTTAAATCCCTAAGTCGAGATAAAAAGTTAGTTTTTTCTTTGGGTTTAAGGAAATCCTGAAGTTGATGATCGGTCATTCCAATTAGTGTAGATCGAGCGACCCATGCAGCTGCATTTCTTGAGTATGGTCTAGCCAGTAGTTGTATTAGTCCGTCTAAGTCAGAAATTACTGGCCTACTCAATAGAAGGCCCTCTCTGTCTGCTTGGACTGGAATACCCTGATCCCTAAGATGTCTGATAATTGGATCCCGAAGATTACTTCTACTGGCCATTAAAATCAATATATCTGAAAAATCTATTTTCTCATTTTGTGGAATTTCTTTCCAAATTCCATCTTTATCCATAACTCTTGTAGATTTACCAGAAATTAGAGATTTCACTCTTTTTGAAATCATTATAGCTTGCCTTTCAATAGAGTTTTGTAAATGGCTTGAAAAGGGATCATGGTATGAATGTAAATCTAAATTTTCTTTGCTCTCTGGGGAGTTTTGCTGAGGACAGATCCACTCAATTATTCCTGATTTATCTTCATTTGATTCTGAGGGAAATAGATTTTGAAAGTCGGCATAATAATCAGATTTGGGAAAAAATCTATGTCTTGGAGAAAAAATATCTTCCCACCAATTATTCATTACCTTTAGTAATCCTGCACTAGTTCTGTAATTAACTTGTAATGAGATAAGTCCTTCACTTCTTTGTTTTATCTCTTTTTCATTGGGAAAATATTCTCCTTCTGGAGAATTGAATGGTATCCACTTCTCAATATGTTTGGAATTACTAGATGTTAATTCTGAGGCCCTGGTGATTAGAAAATTATCAGAAACTATTGAATTTCTACTGGAATCGATTCTTCTGAGAGTTGGTTTTCTAGTTAATTCTGGAATAGATCTTAATTCATCAGAATTAACACTCCTGAGGATTGTTGAAAATTTTCTAAAACCTGAGACTTCAGCTTGACGGAATGCATAGATAGATTGTTTCATATCTCCTACAAAGCAAATTGTTGGTTCCCAATCGGTATCTGGATTATTGCCTTCATCTGCATTAATCTTTCTCGGCCCCCAAAGACGAGAAAGTAATCGCCATTGTTGGGGGGAGTTATCTTGAGCTTCATCAATAATGAAAGCTCGATATCTACGTCTAATTTGCTTCAATAAATTGTA
>LURV01000063.1 GCA_001629205.1 Marine group II euryarchaeote REDSEA-S30_B12 | reverse complement strand
CACATAATGGTTGAAAGTGATTATATTTACGGAGTAACATGGGTGGAAGGGAATGGATCAGATCCAGACTCTTGAGATGGTCCAGAAAGGCATACAATGAAGGCAATTATTCAACATCTCTCAGAAGGGCTCGAATATCCAATTCAATCATTAAGGATCCAGCATTTTTCGATATCTCAGCAAGAAGTGCAATTAACTTAGAGAAATATGAATTAGCATCTAGTATATATCGTAAAGCGAAAGATTTAGGCCTATCTCTACGTAACCAATCAAAAAACCATTTTTTATCCGAATTGAACTCCGGTAATCTCGTTGAAGCTTATAGGATAGTCTCATCGGATACATCTGATTCCGCCGAAAAACGAAAATTAGATGTAGTTTCAAAAATTGATGAGTTGACAGAGAAAGAAAGGGTCAAAATAATTCAAGAAATTGGAGAAAAAGAAGAAATATCTGAAGATTTAGCAAAATTATTGCCATGGAAAGCAAAAAAAATTAAGATTAATTCAAAACCAGAATCATTCTATTTGATAAAAAATGAAATGGAAGAAATAGGGAGATATAGGAGAGAAATTTCAAGAATTCATAATTCGGCAGCATTTAGAATATTAAATCATATTTCAACAGCATTCGGTAAACCAAAATCTATTATTTTGTTACCATTAACAGTTTTTGGATTAGTAATTAGGTTAATCAGGGAAAAATTAGGGCACGTTGATAGAGCGAGCTATGATATACATCCATTAGGTAAGAATACGTCAGATAATAGAGAAAGCATTATCTTTTTCCCTACAAATGGAGTAGGTTTTGGACACTTTACAAGACTTTTAGCTATCGCTAAGAAAATTAGAAAAAATAATCCAGATCTAGAAATTGTATTCTTCACAACTATGCCCACACTTCATATTCTGAAAGAATTAGATTTCCCCACTTATCATTTATCAGGCCGATATAGGTACAAGGATATGTCTCCTAATGTCTGGAATTCGGTTTGCGAAGAAATGCTAAGTATGGTTTTCTCACTACACAGGCCAAAAGCATTCGTTTTTGACGGTTCATATCCCTACAGAGGGATGCTGAATGCAATAAAGAACAGGGAAAATATGCTCAGAGTTTGGATTCGCCGCGGATCAACCAAAACAAATTCGCGTAGTATTCCTGTTGATAGTACAACACATTTTCACGCCATTGTAAAACCTGGAGATTCTGACCAATCAATACCCTCTGATGAGTTAGATAGAGGGGTCGCAATGGTTCGCTGTAACCCAATTCTATTGGTAGATTCTGATGAGATGGAACCTTATGGAAGATTACGTAGAAGGCTAGGAATTCCTGCTGGGGCGCTACTCTGCTATGTTCAATTGGGTGCAGGAAATATCAATAATATCAATTCAGAATTATTTATGGTTTTGGAAGCAATATCTAAACATTCACATGTGTATGTTGTAGTAGGAGAATCTATGTTGGGAAAAAGAATTTCAGCAGAATTTGAGAGGGTCAGAATTCTTAGAGATTATCCCAATTCAAGATATTTTAGGGACTTCGACTTTGCTGTTATGGCTGGAGGTTACAATTCATTCCATGAAGTTATTGAAGCAGAAATACCTACTATATGTTTCCCAAACATGAAAACTGGAAGGGATGATCAATACAGAAGGGTAAAAGTTGCCCAAGATGCAGGTTGTATGGTGGTCATAAAAGAGAGAAAAATGAATACAATTCAGGCCGCGGTAGATAGAATTATTGAGGCAGAAGTAAGAGAATTAATGAGGAATAATTTCAAAGCAGTGAAAAGAGAAAACGGAGCTAATCAAGTCTCTGATTGGATATTATCTCAATTAGAATGATGCCTTTAATCTGCCATGCGCATCCTTTGTCGTTTTTTTAAGTAAGAAATCTTCCATATCCCAATTCTCTAAAATCCGCTCTTCCTTAGAAGTCATGACATCCAAGAATTCATCAATTTTCTTTTCTACAGTAATTCTATATTTTTCGGGAACCAATTCCAAAGACGGAGAATACCACCTTTTTAAGAAATCTAAATCTAACCCAGAATCTATTCTGTCTCTTAATAATTGCAAATTCTTATCTTCTCTATTTTTTAAATTTTGAATTGAAAAAACTAGAACATTTTCATGACTAATTGGATAGGCAGAGAGTTTTTCTTTTACTTCTTTATTTTTCACTGTATAATTTTTGATATCAAATTCGGTGCCTAGTAATGCGCTAGATAACATCCCCTTTCGAAAACACTTCCAACACTTGGAACATGGATTTCCTTTCTTTCCCCTAATACAGGATTGCGAAAATTCTCCTAATGGAGATTTATGATTAATTATTAGAGTTCCTACCTCACTAATTCCTCCTACTGGAAGACATAATTCTAATCCTACTGCATTCAGAAGACTACCAAAAAATCTCCGATGGGCACCTTCTGGATAATTCTTGTATTTCTCATGACCAATTCCGTAAGCCGATTCTAAAACAGTTCCAAATGCTATTGAGTCTAATCCTAAGACTTCGGCCAATAAAATCGATGGAATTGCATGAGCTAAATCACTCGGGAATCCAACTGGCTTCCTAAGATATTCTACATCACAATCTATAATTTGTACATCATAACCAATTTCACCAAGTAATTTACAGTTGGAAAGTGGAGCATCTGAATCATAAATCGACCATCTTTTCATAGGTCTATTCATAAAAATTGGAACAGTATTTCCTGGCATTACGCTGAGAGCTGCTGAAGAATCAGCCCCTCCACTAAAAGCTAATCCAGGTCGAGAACGAATTGGAGGTTTGTAGGGTGATATCCGTTCATCAATTTCAGATATTATCTTATATTTGGATAGAACTTTATTTACTTCATCATAGAAAAATTTACTTACTTTTACTGGGAGAATCAATTCTTTACCTACAAATGGATGACACATCAAAATTGTAACTAATCCAATGAAATCGGGGTGTATATCTTCAACATCTATCCCTTGAAGATTAATTCTTGTAATATTCTCTGCGAGTTTAATATTCGAGGTTTGTATGTGATCTATATCCGATTTTTCTGGACTTAAATCAAATGAAATAACTTCTCCTACTTGAGAAATTGAAACTTTCATCAATATCACTCATAATTATCCACAAACCACCTCACAGTATCATGAATCCCTTCTTCTACAGATATTGCTGGTTCATACCCTACTAGGCGTTTGATATTTTCCAAACTAGCGAGCGAATCTAAAATGTCTCCCGTCCTTTTTGGCCCATATGTGGGAGAAATTTCATGTTTCAATTCTCCAATTTTAGATAAATTTTCTCTAATCAAATAGAATATATCATTAATCGAGAATGTACTGCCGCAAGCAACATTAAATGTTTTACCATAAGCACCCGGGATATCATCAAATAACGCTAAAATATTTGCATCCACAGAATTACTTACATACGTAAAATCTCTTGTTTGCTTACCATCTCCAAAAATAACAGGACTTTCTCCTTTGATTAAAGACTTCAGGAATATCGGTATTACTGCAGCATAGGCTCCTTCTGGTGACTGCCTAGGTCCAAATACATTGAAGTATCTTAGCCCTACTGTGTCAATATCATAAATTTCATTAAAAACCTTGGAATATTGCTCTAGGGCAGACTTAGTCACTGCATAGGGAGATAAGGGATTTCCCGTATCCTCTTCTTTCTTGGGCATCTCCAAACTGTCTCCATAAACCGATGAACTAGAAGCAAATACAAATCTACTGACAGAATTCTTTACTGCTAGGAAAAGTAAGTTCAAACTACCCACAATATTCATGTCGTTAGTTAAAACGGGATTTTCAATAGATCTTGGAACAGATCCTAGTGCTGCTTGATGGCATACATGCGTACATCCAGTTATCGCAGATTGAATATCATCTTCATTTCTTAAATCCCCTTTGTAAAATGTAAATCCTTCAATTTCGATTAGATGGGATATATTTTTCTCAGAACCAGTAACAAGATTATCAAAGCAAACTACTTCGTGACCTAATCCGAGTAATCTATCACAAATATGTGAGCCTATGAAGCCTGCACCCCCCGAAACAAAAATCCTATTCACAACATCCACCTCTCAATTTATTCCCCCGAAGATATTACCAGTGAATACATTTCCCCTGTTTTATCTACCATACTTGCAACAGAGAATCTTTCTCTAGCCATATTTCTAGCTTCTTTACCCATTTTTTCAATATCAAATTCATCGTATATTTTTATCACTGAATCAGCAATTTTTACAGGGTCCGATGAATCCACTAATATCCCTGTTTCACCATCTAATACGATTTCTCCTACGCCACCAACATCAGTTGATACAACAGGTAAAGCAAATCCTTGGGCTTCAATAACGACATTTGGCAACCCCTCAGCTAAGGAAGTGAAAAGAAAAATATTCATAATTTCTAGCCAACTAACTACATCTTGACTTTCTCCTATTAGATATACAATATCTTCTAAATTTAATTTTTCTATCCATTTTTCTATTGTATCTTCCATCTTACCACCCCCAACAAGAATGCCCTTAAACTCATATCCCCGACTTCTACATTCATTCAGAACTTGAAGCCATAATTCAGGCC
>LURV01000062.1 GCA_001629205.1 Marine group II euryarchaeote REDSEA-S30_B12 | reverse complement strand
AATCAAAGGAAGTAGGATTTCCAAATGCTCCTGCCGGAATGCCCGGAGTGGAAACCTCGTTGCCACTTATGCTAACTCATGCCATTGAAGGTAGATGTAATATCATTGATGTTTCGAAGTGGATGAGTTCAGGTCCTGCTAAGGTTTACGGTATTCAAAATAAAGGATCGATTATTGAAGGGTATGACGCAGATTTAACACTTGTAGATTTAGAAAATCATCGGACAATTTATGATTCCGATACATGGACTAGAGTTGGGTGGACACCATATAATGGAATGGAACTTACCGGTTGGCCGATTTACACAATAGTGGATGGAAATGTAGTACACAAACGTGAGATTGATGGACCTTTGAAAGGAATGGCTATAGGGAAACCTGGAGAATCCGGTAGAGTGTTAAAGTTTAATTAAAATCTTAAAAAATTAATTTTTTGTAATTTCATCTATTTTTCGGGCTCTATTTCTTCTTCAGATACGTCTACATCAGCATAATAGTAGTTATAATGCTCATTTCCTGGTAATTCTAGTTCTACTAAAGGTTCTAGATCAGCTGTCCTATGTACAGTAGCTCCACCTTCAGAAAAAGCGTAAATATAGTCCCCCATAAATATAGATCTACTGATACTCGTAGATCCTGACCACCAACTGGAGTATCCTTCATCATTGTAGAATACTGAATGATTTAGTTCCCCGTGATTACTAAGAGTGTTATTTTCTGTATCAACATTAATCATTTTCATCATCGAAACATACTGATATCCCGAGTAAGAGTAAATATTTCCATCAATTTCAACCTGATCAAAAATATATCTGTATGTAGAAAGTGGAACGGCAAGAAGTGATTCAGGAGCCCAATATGTGAATGCCTTGTGCTCATAAGTAGCTTCCGAATAAGACCAAGACCAGCCACAAGTCATAATATCCAGGCAGTTATCATCAGTGTATCCAGGAGTTAGTGGAATAGTATCTGATAGTAATGGATTGCTAGTATTACTAACGTCGAATAGTGAAATTTGAGTAGTTGACCAATCTAGTCCAAGTCCATCTTCTCCACCACCTATGCCTATTGTCAAGATGTTATTATCATCGATAGGGTGGATGTATGTGGAAACCCCGGGAACATGAAGTTCTCCAAGTATTTCGGGATTATATGGATCTGAAAGATCTAGAATCCATAGAGGATCAATATTCATGAATGTAACCAGATATCCCCTTTCTCCGATAAATCTAGAACTCCAAATTGTTTCACCACTAGCGATATCACCAATAAATCCAACTATTTCTAGTGAACCATTTTTATTTTCCAGTATAGAAACTTGATTTGTAGGTCCTGTCCAAGTTGTTTCTTCTTCATCGACTGTTTCCATAATCCACCATCTCCCCCATAAATCAGAAGTTGAGGAGACTCTAATGAAGCCCTGATATTCACTAATTGAAAACTGATCTTGTACTGTCCCATTTACTCTTCCTGAAGCTAGATATGTTGTCTTGCTTGGAGAGCTAATATCGAATATATGAATATTTGTTGCATCTTCCCAGTCTGAATTACGCCAGAACCACCAGTTGTCATTAGCTGGCTCAGCTAAAACCAACGTATCTTTAGATGAATAAACATGGGCCCAGGAAGAAGTAATATGATCTACTTCGGTGGAAATTTGTAAATTAGAATCTACTGAAGACGGGACTAAGATTGTCATGATTGAAGTGAATCCTCTGCCTGCACTATCAGAACTTGCTGAGAATTCTTCACAGCCATCTAAAGTTAATGGGTGAGCATAGATTTGATTATCGTCTTTCTCGTAAATGTGTGGTACGAAATCTTGTAGACTTAATTGTGATATAATCTCATCATTGTGAGATATAGTATCGTTTAGACTGGTGTTCCAAATGTCCATTCTAGTATCAGAATTTTGTTCAGACCAATAGTCTTCAGGCAATTCAACCCAATTTCTTATTTCATAAAAATACGTCCAAAGATGTGTTACGGATCTAACAGTTCCATCAACCAATCTAGCAGTATGATAATTTCCCTCGATGTATAACTCTTTATTGATGATTGGGTTAGTTTTATCTGAGATATCAATAACTGTATATTTTACTAAATATTGGTTTCGGTTTCTTGACGATATGGGTTCATAATCCCCTTCTTCACCAAATATAGCTTCGTACATTGGACTGTCGGGTACTAAATGCCAAGTGTATATTGTAGATACAACAATTATAGAATTACCTTCAATCATCATTTGTTGCGGTATTCCTTCTAATGTGGTGTTTGATACTAGTGTCAAATTACCAAATTCGGGATTATTGACATCCATTATCAAAAGTAGGTTTCCATTAAGCATGTATATATTATCTCCATCAGTTTTTAGAAAATCTGCTTCATCTACGCCAGATTCTTGATTATTAGTTCCAGAAAATTGTCCCTCTGATGAATCTGAATCTAAACTAGGTGATTGGCCGGACTCAGTTACTATGTCAGAAGTTGAAACAGAATCTTCAGCCATTGCAGTATCCTCAGCAAAAATTGCATCATCCATCAATCCGGATCCAAATCTTGCAATTGGATCGTTGACCCAGTGCCAGTAACTTTGTTGATCTAATGAAACTAACATCTCATTGCGGACTGCTTCTCTTAATTCTTCTAGAAGATTGTCACAATTATCATATTGCTCCAAAATCGGAGAAGTCCTAACTCTCTCGGGTAATTTGATTTTGGGATAATTACCTTCCATTGCATCTAGGGTTTCGTCAACTACGTCTTCAATATCAGTAATTATTTCATCTACAGCACCTAGGCATCCTGATGAAATAAACAAGAAAATCACCAACAATGATGAGTTTAGTCCATTATTCATATTATTCCCAAATTCCTATTGCTTTTGAATTAATCCTTAATTAGATTGAAGTTGGGGGGAAATCAAAAATCAAATCATTTGTGATTGTTGTATACGAAGTAATCAAATTATATGGATGAGGATTTTCTTCTTCTTTTTCGTCATTGTTTTCATTCATCGTTTCAACATCACCAGCGAATTCACTGGTGATGAGGCATTTTGTTCCGCCTAAAAATATCAGTGCGGCGACTTGCATGTCCAGTGTTCCTTGCATACAAAGCCATCAATCAACGTACATATAAATTAGCCTGTATTAATGATTATTAGTGCTTCAATAGAAAAAATAGAATTATGTTATAAATCTAAAGTTTTCTTCTAATAGATTCCATAATTTCATCACAAATTGCCATCATTTTCAGAGATTCTTGAATTTCTCCTTCATCCAATAAATTTTCGGCATTTAGAATTTTCTTTTCCAATGATTTTCTCTCTTCATTTTCGGGCCCTATTCCATTCGATTCCGCTCTGTTTCTAAGCTTTGACCAATCACTCTGAATGAACTCTAATAATTCTAAGGTTTCTTTCGATTGATTTTCAAGTTCATCTAATTCTTTGATTAATTTTTCGAGTAATGAAGAAGCTTCAATCCAATCAAACTTATTTGCATTTATTATAATTGAATTTAATCTACCTTCCCAATATTCATAATTTTTACCCTTAGGGAATCTTTTCTGAATTTTTATTCTCTGTTTTAAGGCAATTTGAACTCTATTCATTGCTTCGGATATATTCTTTATTTGTCTCAAAACACTATCTGAAAGTCCCTTGGCTAATGATGCATCACCTTCTTTTAATGCGATTTTAGACTGTTCCAGTCTATCTAAGAGATCATACTTGATATTTTCTGAAACTGAAGAAATAGCAATTTCAGCTTCATTTATTGACCTTTGAGCTTCTTGAATAATATCATTCACTCCTTCTAGATGACTTGATAATGACTCTAGAATTTTAATCGCTTCATCTGGACGTTCCCTCTGCATCGCCTCTTTGGATGAATCAATCAGTGAATTTAAATTACCTGTAAATTTGGTATTATCTGATTTTACTAGTTGGATTGCTTCATCAATTTTTCTAGATGCTTGGACCCAGTATTTTTCTAAAAAAATCGATTTTTCCTTAGATTTTCTAAATAGTAATTCTGCTTCTACAAAGGAGCCTAAATTCATTTCATTTTCGCCGGAAATAAACATCTCCCTAGGACCATTAGGGTAATTTTTTAATTGTTCTAATCTACTAATTGTTTCCTCAGTATCATTCTTTATTTCCAATAAATCCTGTTTCAAGTATAGTAATCTAGAAATCTCATTATTTGCATCTTTGACCACTTCTAGTCCTAAATCTGGATCTTTCCAACCAACTTCTTTAGCGGATTTTAGCAAGGAATTAGGTTGTTGCATCCCAAAAATCTGATGTTGAGATTCAATTATTCTGAGTTCTAATTTTTTTAATTGTAAAGAAAATTCTTTTCTTTCTTCAGACTTATGATCATTAAAAAGAAGATCTGGAATTATAGTTATCAACTGAATACCTATTACTAAAGCAAATTTATTGAAAGAATCACTTTGAGAAATTATCGAAATTGAAATACTTAGGCCCAATAGCGAACTAATTCCTCTCCATCTTCTAGATTGAATTGATTCAATGAAGATTGAATGAGAGAAATAAAATAAAAAAATAGCAATAATCAGTAGAATTATATTTGGAAATAAATTAATTGAGGGCTCAATTTGTAAGATTACAAATGCTAAGATACATGGCCAGAAAATATTAGAAAATGTACCAAGTCTAAATTTCTCTCTAGAGCTGAAAATGATTAAATCATTAATTAAAAATGCGGAGATGAATAAAATAATGACTGGTCCGAAACGAATAATTGCACCGGAACTGCTATCTATAGAATAAAATAACCACCATGCGCCAATTAAAATGAATGTAAGACTAGTGAATAAGGATATATTTTCAATTCTTTTTACTTGTTTTGAAATTACCCTATCGGGATAGTCCGGTAACATTACCATGAGTGACCTTAGTAGACTTGGTTCAATAGATATACTGTTAAATGATTATGATACATTTCAATATTCATTTAATTAATAATTTCTTACAATCTTATCCATGTATAATAGAAGAACCTGTATTGTCAATCTTAATTGGAATAATTCTATATTTTTCATCTAAATTCTTCTCAAGCGAATTTCTTAGTTCAGGTGTACCCTGAACTAGAAAAAAACCCCCGCCTCCGGCTCCAACAAGTTTTGCTCCATGAGCTCCAATATCCAAAATTTTATGATACAGAGAGTCGATTTTATCATTACTAACTGAATTAGAAATGGCCCTCTTATTTAACCAAGCCTCATTAAGTAATATTCCTAATTTACTTATATCTCCAATTTTCAATAATTTTTCAGCAATTTCTGCTTGTTCTCTAATTTCATTTAGTCGATTGGCTTTTTCTTCGTAATCAATAGGTTTTTCCGAAAGAACTGAGCTTGCCTTCCGGGTTATTCCAGTGTATACTAAGGAGAATTCGTCTTCTATTTGTGAAACTGTTTCAGTCGGGATAGTCAATGGAATAACATTAACACCTTCTTTACTAAAATTGATTGCGTTGAGTCCACCAAATGCAGCCGCATATTGATCTTGTCTACCT
>LURV01000061.1 GCA_001629205.1 Marine group II euryarchaeote REDSEA-S30_B12 | reverse complement strand
TCTTCTAGGAGGCCACCTGTTGAAGAAGCAGAGTTATTCGAAATGATAGATATTGGTGGACCTACAATGATACGTTCTGCAGCTAAGAACTTCGAAGATGTAATCGTTCTAACTAATCCTAATCAATATCAGAATATATTAGAAAATTTGACTAAAAAAAATGGATCTCCAGTAGGAATCACACTAGAGAATAGGAGAAAATTAGCATTGGAAGCTTTTGAAAGAACCTCAGAATATGATTTGGCGATATCTATGGAATTAAGTAGAAGAATTCATAGAAATAAGATACCAGCCAAAATAAAAATCTCCACAGAAAAAGGTACTAAATTGCGATATGGGGAAAATCCTCATCAGCTAGCAAGCTTCTATCCAGATGCTTTACATAATGGAGAAACCGGTCTTTCAGCAATCAACCAACACAGTGGTAAACAACTCTCTTTCAATAATTACTTGGATTTAGACGGCACTCTAAGAATTCTACGGTCTCTATTGACAGTCTGTAAAGAAGATAAACATGGGTGTGTTATAGTAAAACACTCAAATCCATCAGGAGTGGCAGTAGATAATCATCAAGAAAAATCTTGGCAAAATGCTTTGCTGAGTGACCCCGAAAGCGCTTTTGGTTGTGTAATCGGATTTACTCATACAGTAACAAAAGTTACTGCAGAAGAAATAGCAGATCACTTTTTTGAATGCATCATAGCTCCAGATTTCGAAGAAGAAGCATTGAAAATTTTATCATCGAAGAAAAATAGAAGAATTATTTCAATTAAACAACTAAAACCACGAATTGACGAGATTAAGTTTAGACAGATAGAAGGGGGCTGGTTATCACAAATACAAGGACCTCCTCCTTTAGAATGGGAAGAAGTAAAATCTGTAACAACTGTTAAAATGGATAATTCCGAAATTGATTTAGCAAAGTTCGGTATTATTGTAATTTCAGAAGTTAAATCTAATGCTATAATTTTAGTAAAAAAATCTGATTCTGGTTTTACTACAGTAGGAATTGGGCCGGGACAGACGAGTAGAGTTGAAGCAGTGAACATTGCAGCTAGACGGGCCGGAAAAAGATCGAAAAAATCTATGATGATATCGGATGCATTTTTCCCGTTTAGTGATGCAATCGATGCGGCTCATGAGATAGGAGTCTCTTCAATAGTTCAGCCCGGGGGATCAATTAGAGACCATGAATCAATTGAAGCAGCAAATAAATATGGAATTTCAATGATTTTTACTGGAAAAAGACTTTTTTTACATTAATTCAAATTAATAATTAGTTGTTTTTGATAAACATCCCGTTATAACTTAGTTCTTCACGTTAGCCTTGATGAACGACGCTGTTAGTGAACTCAAGAGTAGACTTCTACCACGAATTCGCTTACTCAATGATAAGCCAATAAATCCTTCAGGAGCGTTCGTAGTATACTGGATGACAGCTTCTCGTAGATTCAACTACAACGCATCACTGGAAAGAGCTATTGAACTAGGTATTGCCCTCAACAAACCAGTATTAGTTGTAGAAGGAGTATCCATTAGACACAAATGGACTTCAGAAAGAGTACTAACATTCATGGTTCAAGGACTTATGAGAAATCTAGATCAATTTACGGATCATAAAATCTCATACATTCCCTGGGTAGAAAATCATAAAGATACGGGGGATGGATTACTAAGAAGAGTGTCAGAAAAAGCAGTATGTATGATTATCGATGACTATCCAACATATTTACCACTTTGGATTCTTAATAGAGCGTCTGCAGTTTCCAAAGTTAGACTTGAAGCCGTAGATTCCAATGGAATATTCCCTATGCAGATGGCAGGTAAAGCATTCCCAACCGCTCATTCATTTAGGAGATATATACAAAAAAACCTCCTAAATACTTTCCAATCTGCACCACTTCAAAATCCTATGGAAGGAATTGATTCAGACCTCAGTGTACCAAAAAATATCTTAGACGAAATAATGAATGAAACTAAATTTGAGATAACACCTCTGGAGTGGATGTGGAGAGTTGCAGAAGGTGGTGAAGTAGGAAGAAAAGCCATGGAACTTCTCGATATAGACAAAGAAGTTACTGCTGTCGATTCTAAGCCAGGCGGCGTAATCGAAGCCAAAAATTTGCTGGAACAATTTCTGGAAAAAAAATTATACAGGTATGACTTAGATAGGAATAACACGGAAAATGGTGCAAGCAGTGGACTTTCTCCTTGGATTCACTTCGGTCATATTTCAACTCACGAAATTCTACACTCCATTCTAGTTAGAGAAAATTGGGACCCTTCTTTCATCGATGAAGAATCAACTGGGCAAGGGTCCAGAATGGGTTGGTGGGGGCTATCAAAGCCAACAGAAGCCTTTCTCGATCAAATTATTACTTGGCGAGAATTAGGATATAATTTCGCATTCTATAATAAAAATCATTACAAAATAGAATCCATTCCAGATTGGGCCCAAAAAACTCTTTCTGAACATTCCCATGAAAGAAAAGAAAAATACACTTTTGAACAGATAGAAAATGCAGAAACAGATGATGAGGTTTGGAATGCGGCCCAAAGAGAACTTAGAGAAACCGGCATGATCCATAATTATCTCAGAATGTTATGGGGGAAGAGAATTTTAGAGTGGTCAGCAACACCAGAAATTGCTGCAGATTGGATGATAAAACTAAACGATAGATGGGCATTAGATGGCAGAGATCCTAATAGCTACACTGGAATATTTTGGGTTATGGGGAGACATGATAGAGCTTGGGGTCCGGAAAGACCTAT
>LURV01000060.1 GCA_001629205.1 Marine group II euryarchaeote REDSEA-S30_B12 | reverse complement strand
ATTCTAGAGATTCTAAAGGAAATGGATTACGATTTTCACGCCAGTTATCGGTTAGCAGAACTGTAAATGATTGCCCTGATATGCTACCAGTACCTACTCCTCCACTTATTAAATCGACAACAGTGGAAGGGACAGTGTTTAGAATATTTCCAACATCTAAAAATAAATCTACAATATTCAGAATTACTGAATCCATTATTCTCGAAAAGAAGTCTAAGTTACTTTCCGAATCCAGCGAAGTATCTATCCCATCTTCTCCGCCCAATCCAAAAGATCCAAAAATAACCAAAGCTGTTGGGATTCTCTCAGCTTTGATGAATATTCTTCTATGATCATCCTTTTCTCCGCCCCTAGATAGCCAAGAGTAGTACTCAAGTGATTCTATTGGTTGGATTGATCGAAGTAATATCATACTATCTGGAGGGTTGGATGGATTAACTGGAAGTGTGGGGTCATTTACATTTTGACTAGTGTCTCTGGTGAAATTTTTTATTCCGATTATGAAACCTAATTTGCTAGGAATATCCCCTGGTAATTCAGTTTCCCCAACTGATCCCAACATCCTAAAGATTCTTTCAATTTCATCGGTGGACATACTACCTTCTGGCATCCCTCTAAGCCAACCATAAGAATCAGTGGCATTTCCAAATTCTCCATCGGATTGACTTTCAGGAAGATTTGATCTATCTTCGTGAAAGTGGATGAAAAGATCAGCAGATTTATCAGCCCAATACTCAATAGTTGTCAGGCTACGTTCGCCTTCAAGCCCTGTCGATGTAGGGAGAATACTATCAGATCTGATGACAACTTGTGCAGAACTAGGTAATTCCAATGAGTTTCCTGATGGATGAAAGCGTGCCTCTATATATGCCAATTCCCAAACTTCCCTATCTCCGTCATTATTTGGAGGGGAAAAATGAATGTATCCAAAGCCAGCAGAAACACTACAAGAAATTTCTATTGATAATTTTGTAGAAAGTTCAGATGGATCATAGCGTTCAGGACATTCTGTTTGCCCAGAATTCTCCAATCTCAATGAGTATGGAGATGATATTGCTGCAAAAACAATTCCATCTTCACTGGGATCTGGATTGTTTGTGAAAGGATTTAGTGCGTCTAATAAAGCTCCAGCAAAACCAGTAGAAGTAGAAAGATCGAAGTAGAATCTCTCAATTCCTACTTCAAAAATGAAATCCTCTGGTGGATGAGTGAATCTAGAGTCTATAACCCAAACATAGCTCTCTCCCTCACCAGTTGCAAGGAAGGAGTCCGTTCCGGAGTATGAAAATGCCTTAATTAAAGATACTTGTAATGATTCCATATCTGCCCATATCGCATCATTATTGCCCTGTTCTATAACTTGTACAGAGAATTGAATTCCTGGTTCAATCCATAATTTTGAAAATCCATCTTCAAAACCCCAGCCATCTGATGGATCCCAAGAGATTCTGAGTCCTACATCGATATCATCAATATTATCATTGTTTACATCGACGGAGTGCAGTAATGCATCTTCCAACCTCAATAGTGAAATCAGTGATGCACTAAATGTAACTTGCTCGAAAGATTCTATAACATTACCTTCACTATCTGTATATTTAGTCCAGATAACATATTCTGTAATATTGAATAAAGTTTGCCAAATAGTTTCTACGAATCCTGGGGGTCTTTCGCCGGTATTCGTAAGTAATTCATACGGAGATGGATGTAAGGGATTAGGAGGTGTAGTTTCAATAAAGGAAGAGCTCTCTGTAATATTATCTACTGAAATTATAGGGTTGAGACTTTCAGAAGATGAAACTGAATTACTAATTTCTTCTATTTTTGGTTCGGCTAGATTTGGAATTAAATTAGAATTTAGGATTTCATTTCTTTCTGAAAGTAAATCAGTTAAATCTTCTAAAACATCAAAATCGTCAGATTTAATTCTATTTTCCGCTGATACATTTGAGAATGGAGAAAGAGAAGGAGACATCAACATTATTGTAAAAAAAATAGTAAGAAATTCTGGAAATTTTTTACTAAACTTGATGCTTTGGCTAGATGACATCCATACTAACCCATTGGAGCTCTGTTTTATGGTATTGCATTGAGTGTATTAATAATGTATCAATAATTACAGATAATATTGTTAATCATAAGGAAATAAATTCTTCAGAGTTACAGAAGGGACAATTCGTAAAAGCTGAGTCTAATCCTTCAGGTAATTCCAATTGAAATTGTTTTTTACATTTCGAGCATGATTTTCTTACAATTCTATTATTATTTTGTTTTTCTTCTACTTCATTTTCGAGATCTAAGAAGGTTTCAAGAGCGTCTTTCTCAGTTAAATTTTTTTGACTGCTTACTCCCAATAATTCAGCTATCTCTGGAAATATTTCATTATTGTCTGAAGATAATGATTCGGAAGAGGATTCAAATTGGTAAGATGGGGTGGGGGCGAATCTAGTATTATCGGGTTTATTAAATTCTGTATTTTGTTTTTCAATTGGATGTTTTTTGTTTGCATCTTTTTCTGTATTTTCTACTACATTTACTAATTCTTCCATTTTATTTACAACCGCTCTGTTGAAAAAAATATATGAAATAATTATCATGATAGTTATTGCAATTATTATTAAAAAAATACTGCAGAATATGAACGGTGTAGGCTCATTTATTTGTTCAACCTGTACTAGTATTTCTTTTTGTGAGCTTAATCCTGCCTCATTTTCTACTGAATAGATAACAT
>LURV01000006.1 GCA_001629205.1 Marine group II euryarchaeote REDSEA-S30_B12 | reverse complement strand
GCCCCAGGCGCCATGAATAGAAATCCAGTTATTGCAGCGAGGATGATTCCGAATCTTAGTCCCGCTGGATCAGCTCTAAATTCTGCCCAGCATCCATAATATTTGGCTACAAATTTATGTGCAAACTCATGCAATAAAAAGGCTGGAGCTAGTGCTATTAGTGACAATAATGCATTAGTTAAAAATTGTGATGAGAGTCCGTTAAGAATTCCTCCGTCAAACATCAAAGCTAGTGCTAAAGTAAAAGCAGCTGTAGCCCACGTTAAATGCCTAATCTCTGTAGAAGAAAAATGCCATATTGAACCAGTGCGAAGTCTGATATTGGAAGCTTGGAATGGATTCCCGAAAATTGAATTAATTACTCGCCCTTGGCTATCTAGATGGACCACATGTACTCTTGGTTTTCTCCAATTTCCATCATCTCTCGTAGCAGTATGAGATTTTCTCATTTTCTTTTCAAAGGGATCTTCATCAACCCACCATGCACGCGGATCCCTCTCGTCGCTCATGTCATTGGATTACACTGATTACCTATCAAGTCTCGTAATTAATCAGTCTTCTAATAATAGATTCAAATCTTCAATAAAATCTTGCCAGGTTGTGAGTTTTTGTTCATTTTTTACCCCATATGCCTTCTTTAATTCGATTAGTTCATCTGGGTCTGGTGGGTTATCGGACCATTTATTTTGGTTAGCAACCTGACTGATGAGTGATTTTTTATTTTTGTTTCGATCTCTTTCAAATTGAGCTAAAATTTGATCTTGTGTTTTATTTGGAGATTTGCCTTGGTGTGTATTGATTAGTTCAGAGTATTTTCTCGGTTCCAGATAAATCTGGCGCATCACATAGCAAACAACAAACTGAAAAGCCCATTTGTTCCATGGCCCTTCTTGGGAGAGACAAAGGTATCACTCCATTTCAAAATTAGTCATATTACCTACTGATTCAAATAGACTGGGGCCGCTACCCATGTAGTACACGGAGCCTAATCTATCGCGTGAGTCTTCAGGTGTTGCATTTACATTATCAGCACATGTCTCAGTACAGCCATCTGCAAAGGCGATATATACTCTTCCTTCTCTATCTATATGTAAGTCATTAAAATCTAATAAATTCCTATTAGAACCTCCAATATCTCTACAATCTCCACTATTAAGACAGATGCTTCCAATTTGAACTGGGTCTGGTGAAATTCTAATCGTATGAAATATGGGATTTTCATCCAGTGCATTCAAACTGTATGTGACATAAAGATAGTAGCTCACATTTCCGGTCGCATAATGTGCATTTCCATCCCAAGATTCGTTATCAATATTCAAAAGGCCTAGTTCGGAGTTGTTTTCGCTTCCAAGATAAGTTATTGCAATTCTGCCAGGATCCCCGGCATCGATGTGTGGAAAGACTGCAGAAATTACTTGATTTGGGCTAACTCTGGTACTGTTTTGCTCCCATGAGAGTCCTGAATCCAAACTTCTCGACATATATACTCCTTGATCGGCACCTACCCAGATATGGTAAGCATTGGACTGTGTGTCAGTCCCTACTTCAGAGTTTTTTCTTGGGTCAGGGGTCCCTACATCATGAGAATCCGTTATCTTTTGAAAATACAATAGTTGGAGTTGGAACTCTAGGTGTGACGTATACTGTTCCGTCTGGGGCTGTGGTAATTGCTCCATGGAGTCCACCATTTGTCGTAACTAAACCATACACCTGTCCTCCAACCTGGAATGTCGCTCCACCATCAAAACTAGTATAGCAAAAAATTCCTGCCCCCTTATTATAACAAAAATATACGGCAGTTTCGTAAATATTTTGAGTAAATTGTCCTAATAATGAGTAGCCTTGATCTGTCCAAGGGCCGGATCCCAGCTTAATGTGGTCATTCAATGGAATTGGTCCCGAATCATGGGGGTTTCCTAACCAATTTAGGCCATCATCATCACTCCATGCAATCCATGTGGTAAGAAGTCCTACCATTTGAACATCAAAAATTCGATCTGTAACTGGATCTACCCATAACCAAGGATCGCTGGTCGATGGGTGTTGAAAAATTGAATTCATATGATCCCAACTTTGGCCATGATCGCATGATCTCATTACTTTTTCAAAGGCTACGAAGAAGATGCAACCTGATGATGTTATGCCAATACTAGGTTCGGCTCCTTGTTCGCCAACATTACTGAAAACAAAGTTTAGATCCAGTATATCCATGTCTAGTGCATTACCATCTGAGCCAGTTACAAAAATCCCATCAGGATGGTTTTTGATGTCTTCTTCGGAAAAAAAGGTATTTTCACTTAGACAGCCTGATATCGTGAATAATACAAATAAGAGTGCTATGCCTATAGCAATGGGACGGTTTTTCATGTACGCCTGTTTAAGATACTCCTTTTGAATACGTTGTATCTAAGAGGTCATATTCCTATCATATCCTCATGACCACATTCTGGATATGCACAAATTACCTTATATCTGTCTCTTTTAGGTCTTGGGATTTCCATTCTGATTCCACACATAGAGCAGAAATGTGTAATTGACTCTGGTGCTTTTATTATTGCTTCATCAAATTCTTCCTCATTTGTTTGTATTGATGAAGTCCATCCAACTTGATCTGTGTAACTGTCCAGTTCTTCTGATATTTTTTTGGCTTTTAGTCCCAATTTGATTTTGATTCGTCTACTCTTCTTATTCGATAACGGTGGTTGTCCAGGTTTTCCTTTTTTTGGCTTGGGTGGAGGTGGAGCCTGTTTTGTTGGTTTTGGCTTGGGTGGAGGTGGAGCCTGGGGTGGAGGGCTCAGCTTTTTCTTCAGCTCCGCCGCAAGCTCAAAATCCTCTTCCTCTACAGCCTTTGCAATTTGGTGACGGATTTGGTCGTTTGAGAGATTGGGTGGTGGTGGTTTCTCTGCCATGTCCATCATACCTAGGAAGGGTGGGGTCCCTTTGAAGAAATCGGGAACATGTTGTAGTCACTATGCTGGATATTGAAGGAGTGAATGAACTTGGATTGGAGATAGGTTTTTTCTCGCATCAAGACCAATGAGTTCGATTAGGAAAATGGATCCTAGAATTTCTGCTCCAAGTTTTTGGCATAGTTCTACACATGCGGAAATGGTTCCTCCGGTGGCTATTAAATCGTCAACGATAATTGCTTTTTGTCCGTGTTTTAATGCATCTTCGTGAATTTCTAATATATTTGTTCCATATTCCAAAGAGTATTCCACTTTGATAGTTTTATGGGGTAGTTTATTGGGTTTTCTGATAGGAATGAATGCTTTTTCTAATCTTTCGGCCAAAAGGGGTCCGAAAATGAATCCACGTGCCTCAGGTCCAACAATTACATCGGGAATCCAGTCAAGCTCTTCCAAATTTCTAACGAATAAGTCTGTTATAATTGATAGTAATCCAGGCTCTGCAAGAACTGGAGTAATATCTCTAAACGTGATCCCTTCAATAGGAAAGTCTGGAACTGTCCTTATTGATTTTTCAATCAAGGATAGTTGGCTTCCTGACATAATAATCATTCGTAGAGGTCCCGGGCCATAAAAAGCTTCAGACCCGGGACGTTACGAACTAATCAGAGTCCTCCGATTAGCATGTCTAAGACGGTTTTATCGCCATCTACGGTCATATAATAAAGAATCATGAAAGCACCGATTCCACCCACAACTGGATTGATCTTTGTGAATTTTCCAGTTCCAGTCATAATCGCGCAGTAGGTGATAATTCCCCAAGCAATTCCAACAGCAATTGAGTAAGTGAATGGCATCATCACCATCGTCAAGAATGCTGGAACAGCAGTGTCCGAGTTAGTCCAATCTATATCTGCGGCTTGTCTCATCATCATCGCACCTACAACGACAAGGGCGCATGCCATTGCATACTGTGGTATTGCCTTGAACAGTCCTGACAAGAACAGTCCTGAAAGCATGAGAACTCCTACAGTCGCTGCAGTGAGGCCTGTCTTTCCACCCTCTTCTATCCCAGCTGCTGACTCAATGTATGTGGTGGTGGTACTCGTACCGCAAAGAGCGCCTACTACAGTTGCGGCAGCATCAGACATGAAAGCCTCATCTGAATTCATTAATTCATCATTTTCGTCAACATATCCGGCCTGTCTTCCTACTGAGTAAAGTGTTCCTGCAGTATCAAAAATATCAACAAACAAGAAGGTGACCATAACCATTAGGAATGCTCCAAGTGCAATTCCGCCGTCGGAAACTGGATCTCCAATCTTTGCAAAAGCTCCAAGAGCGGCTCCTAGAGTGTCTTCAGGAAGTCCAACGAATCCGAAGATCTCATCTGGTGGTTTCGCAGTTTCATATCCTTCAACACCTGCTACTAAGGATCCTACTATCTTTTCTCCTGCGTCATTAAATGTAACCACATCATATGGTTCGTTATATGGATCGTTAACTCCGAGGACCCAGCCTATTACAGATATCACCATTACTCCGATTATTATAGCTCCGGGTACTTCTCTAGCCATCATTACCGCTATTGCAATTAGGCCGATCATTGCCCAAAATGCACCTGAAGTCAGAGGATCGAAAGTTGCTGTATCTCCAAGAGTTACCAAAGTTGCATCGTCATTAGCTACCCAGCCCATTTCTCTTAGGCCAATGATAGCAAGGAACATGCCGATACCAGCTCCGGTTGCAATTTTTAGGTCAGTGGGAATGGCGTTGATCATTGCAGTCCTCGCTCCAACTTGTGGTAGAGAGAGAATTAGGAAGAGGATTCCTTCCACTAATACTGCAGCCAATGCGATTTCCCAAGGTATGGCCATGGCCCACGGGGCCGCGACTGTGAATGCAAAAAATGCATTCAAGCCCATTCCTGGCGCCATAGCAAAGGGCAACTTTGCCCAAAACGCCATTGCCATACATCCTACGAACGCGGCTATTGCTGTAGCGAACAGGGCATCCTCAAATGGGATTCCTGTCACCTGCAGCATAGACGGATTTACCAAAAGGATGTAGGCCATTGTAAGGAAGGTGGCGCCACCGGCTCTAATTTCCGTGACAACATCGCTTCCTGCTTCTGTTACTCCAAACATCTTGTCTAATGCTTCCATTTTTTCACCTTTATTTCTTCTTGAACAGTAAGCTAAAGCTTACCTAGTTGCTCAAGTTGTACGACGGCTTATTTACAATGCGCCAAATTAGGTGTTTATTCTCGGTCGTGTGGTATTATTATAGGACTATTATTAGTAGTACAATGTACCCTTATTTCTCTTGGAATAGATTTGGAAATCTCTCTGCTTGCTTCTGGATCGGCATGGAATAAAATGATATCAGAAGGCTCGCATTCTGATGCGAATTTGATTAATGAATTATGGTCTGCGTGGTTTGAAAGATCGTATTTATCATATTCTAAAGGGATGTGTATTCTTTTTCCAAAAATTTCTATATGTCTTTCTTCTATTAGTTTTCTTCCACCTGATCCTTCTGCTTGATATCCTGTAAGTAGTATTGCATTCGCTTGGTTGTGTCTCAACCTATTCAGGTACCAAATTGCTGGTCCACCATCAAGCATTCCACTTGTTGTAACAATTACATCGCCATTCAGTGCTTTTTTCCGATCGCTTTTCCCAGAAACACGTCTCGACCATCTAAATGCACTTTCTAATTCCTTAGGTTCGTGGATAAATTGTGGGTTTTTCATCCAATGACGCGTTACCCTTGTGCCCATTCCATCATAATGGACTTCCAGGTGTGGAGTGTTTTTGTGTAATATTCGTAATACGTCCTGACCTCTTCCTGAAGCAAATGCGGGAACTAAAGCAATTCCACCTCTTGATACCACCTGTAGAATTCTTTTTACAAATCGTTCTTCTTCTTCTCTCCTTGGTTTATGATTCCTCCCGCCATAAGTTCCTTCCATACAGAGAATATCACATTTCACTGGTTTAGCTCCTTGAACATTCGGACTGTTTCTAGTGTCTATATCTCCTGTCCAAAGTATTCTTTTATGAGGGGTTAGAATTTCTATCATTGCTGCTCCTGGAATATGTCCTGCACGATGTAACCTACAATTCCAATTACCTATTTCAAACCACTCTCTGAATTCGTGTGGGATCCAAGAATCTAGTGCCATCTCCATATCTCTTCTGTCCCATCCCAATGGATATCCTTCTATATCAGAAATTTTGTATGTATCAGACCACATAATCTCTGAAACATCTGCAGTGAGCTTTGTTCCATGAAGATTGGAATCATATGACCCTGTGAGCCAGGGAGTCATTCCAATGTGATCAATATGGGCATGAGTCAATATTACATTATCAACGGGTGGAGAGGGGCTAGGATATCTTGGTGGTTTTGTCGGTGCCAATCCATAGTCAACAAGTACTCTTGTTGTAGTATCATCTTCAATCAGACAGCCTACATTTCCGACTTCATCAGCGCCACCCAAAAAATGAAACTTAGTTGCGTCAATAATTGAACTATCTTTATTCTTAGATTTCAAATCAGGGTGTGTTGGGTCTACAGTCATTGTTTGTCCGGAGGGGATATGGACCATCAAGACAACGTAAGGGCTACCCCTTGTTTTCTTGTGGAAATTTGATTTGATATTTTTTCATTTTAGTATTCAAAGAAATGATTATTAGTATTCAGTTATATAGATTAAATGATTATTAAAATCGTTAAAATTATTATAAATTTATTAATATTAAATTGTTAAAAATATTTTCTAATGGAAAAAAGGGGGTAGGGGAAAATATTGACATATAATGTAGCTTGCCAATGCCATGACTAGACTGCCAGAGACTATCTTTCAAGTAATTGAGGATCGGTGCTTTGGCTGTGCTGCATGTGTAGCATTATGTCCATTAAATGCACTTGAGTTAGATAATTTACTTGCGGTTGTAGATGAACCGTCTTGTACTCATTGTAAGCTATGCATCCCAGCTTGTCCGGTACATGCATTAACTTTGACTCCAACGGTGAATCTGTAATGAAAAAGATTGCATTACTTGGCGGTAATCTACTTTCTTTATCGATGGCTCATTCAATCTTAGATTATACCGACTCTGTAGAAATTCACATTATTGAAGAAAAGGCGGAAATAGGACTAATGGGAGAATATCCTGGAATAATAAAACAGTGGCCAATCTTTCCAAAACACTGGATTTCTAATCTATTCTCCCAAAAACCATCAGAACTAGATACTGCAGTTAGACATTCATGGTTAGTGAAGGCAATTGCAATACAACTTAGTAGAAGAAATGCAGTTTTCCATCTTAGAACCAAAGTCATAGAAATTATAGATAATGAAGTGAAACTCTCCGGTGCTGGATACATGGGGAAGACTACGATTTTATTTGATCATGTGTTCGATAATATAACTGATCAAAAAAACCTACCTCTTTGGAATGGTGGAATTTGTCTTGCTAGTCAAGCTCCAGAGTATGGAATTCAAGGAAAACGAAATGATGGAACAATAGAGATATGGTGGAAAAATGATGAATATAACATACCAAATTATCAATGGGTTCACAAAATGACATGGTATGGAACCAATCCCGAAAATCTAATTGAAAATCATTTCAATAAGGGAGTGAACTTGGCTAGAGATTATATTGATACTATTATACATCAATAACCCCTCTAAGTATTGTTAGAATGGTACATGAAGACACAAGTGTTAGAGATTTCATCTGTGATAGATCACAAGGAACTAGACATGGAATAGTAATAGATCCTGCCGAACAATCCCCTGATATAGCAGCCAAAAGAGCGATTGCAGCAGTTTCAGCAGGATCTAAAATGATACTAGTGGGAGGATCATCAGATACAGATTCTAACAATGTACACGATACCATTGTCGCTATTAAAGAAGGACTAGAACTAGTAACATGGGCATCCAGTCAGGATTCAGTAATGGATGAAAACAATTGGAAAATTCCTATTATTTTATTCCCCCAAGGGGCAGCTTCACTATCTCCTGCAGCTGACGCTATCACATTTATGATGCTGATGAATAGTACAGATCCCAGATTCTTAATCCAAGAACAAATCAAAGGTGCACCATATATTAGAAATGCAGGAATAAATCCTATTTCCATGGGTTACGTAATTTGCTCACCCGGGGGTAGAGCAGGACAGGTTGGAAAGGCAAAACTTCTTTTACCAAATGAAATAGAAAAATCTGCTGCATATGCGCTAACTGCACAGATGTATGGCTTTGATATGTTGTATTTGGAAGCAGGTAGTGGTGCTGACAAACCAGTAAATCCAGACCTAATCAGAAGTGCTAGAGATGTTACAGAAATTACTCTAATTGTAGGTGGTGGAATTCGAGATGGGGCTACAGCAAAGATAGCTGCAATGGCTGGCGCAGATTGGATTATTACGGGAAATTTAGTAGAAGAATTTGAGGATGCTTCGGAGCTGGAATCAGTACTTTCAGAATTCATTAAAGAAATGACAAACTAACAATACAGTTTTGAAGTCATACATTCCTAGACTTGTGTGGAAGGAGCAACCAGCTGCCCGACTTGCAACATTCAGATGGAGATGCATGGGGATATTGTTACTGGATACTTACACCACTGCAGTACCTGTTTAGGGATGTTAATTACAAATCAATGGCTAGTAACAAAAATGGAAACTCAAGTAATTAAAAGAATAAAAAATGGAATTTTCAATGGTGTGAATGCTGGATATAAATGTCCAACATGCGAAGGAGAAATGGCCAAGGGACAAGTCCCTACGATTGAATCATCGATTGAATTAGACGGATGTGTTAAATGCAGCTCAATATGGTTTGATAACAGAGAAATTGAACCCTTTTTACCAGAGTTTGAGGATATTACTCCACAACCTTCAGAAACTATCACTTCCAAATTATCTAGTGGGATCATTGATTTTTTAAAGAGACTCAATCAATTGAAGTGAGCCGATTCAATTCTTCTTCTAGATCATGAATTAATAGTAACAACTCTTCTTCATTTCTTAATAATTTAGCATTTTTTTCCTGTATCTCAACAATCTTTTCCGTTTCCAATTGTCCTACCTCTCTTCTTACTTTCTCATTTTGTAATTTTTTTTCTAATTGTGAATTTTTAGATTTCGCTACTCGCAATTTCTCTTCTAATTCGTTGGTCAGAGTAAAATTTTTAGAAGCTGAAACATTAGAAATCTCAAATTCACGCAACCTTCTCCTAAGAACTGCAATCTCACCCTCTAACCTAACATTATCATCCCAGCTGGCAATTACTTCCTCAATTAACCGCTCATTTGGAATTTCAGACAAACGCTTCGCTAAACGCCTCGCAGAATCTTCCTGGCTGGGACTATTCACCGTCAATGCTATCGAGTCTTTTCAGCGGTACCTAGATATCAATATTGAGGAAAAAATTCACATGTAAGTACGAATATACAATCTAAATAAAATATCCAAGGATAAAAGATATCAGATTAATTCATTTAAGATAGTATGATGATTAGAGACCGTCTAGGGCATACATGACTAACGACTATGAAACCCCATTTACCAAGTTAATTTTCAATGAATTGCCAGTAGAAGAAATGACTATTCGAGCAAGGAATTTTTTCAAAAAAATGAACAAAAGAAGGACAACTAGGCATTTTTCTGATAAACAAGTTTCTAGGGAATTGATTGAAATTGCCATTAAAACTGCTAGCACAGCTCCATCAGGGGCACATCTACAACCTTGGACATTCGTTGCGATTTCAAATCAAATAATAAAAAACAAGATTCGCGAAGCTGCGGAATTAGAAGAGAAAAAAACATACTCTGAAAGAATGCCTGAAGCATGGTCAGAAGTTTTGAGACCACTCGCAACCGATCACATCAAAGAACACTTGACTGATGCACCATGGTTAGTTGTGATTTTTAGGCAAAGCAAAAGGAAGAGAGAAAATGGTAAATGGGCACCAACATACTATTCTCAAGAATCCTGTGGAATAGCTGCAGGACTATTTATTGCTGCTATACACAATATGGGACTAACAACATTAACTCATACTCCATCACCAATGGGATTTTTGAAAGAAATACTCAAAAGACCAGAGCACGAACATGCAATGCTGGTGATGCCAATAGGATACCCAAAAGACAATGCAAAAATACCGAATTTACAAAGAAAACCCTTAGATAAAATTTCGACATTTTTTGAATAGAAATATATTTAGTAAATTAAACTTAGATGATATTAAGTTGTTAAAGTATACTACAGTTACATAATAGATATATTGATTTCCCTCACATATAACCAATATCATGGACTCAACCTACATCGTTGACTTGATTTCAAACTTTTCTTCTCAAAATATCAGAACTTGGATGCTTTTAGCAATTATAATTCCAACAATGGTTCGTGTTACAATTTTTTTATATATCTACATATTTAGATTTAGAAAAATTATACCCGAAAAACAGTCAATTAAGGCAGTGAAACTGATAATGAAACTTCAAATACCCGAACTTAGAATATATGTAAAAAATGAAATTAAACACTCATTCTTACCAATCTTAGTATCTATTCCAATACTCTGGTGGTTTCAAATAAAAGAACTAAAATTTTCTGATTTCGATAGCTATCCTATAGTTACTGTATTTGCAGTACTTTTTTTTCTAGGCTGGTTTATTTTCGAAATTTCAGATTCCTTCAAATCCTACAGAAGGCTCAGCTCCTTACTTTCGGAACTAGAGGAATTACCAAACACAATAAAGACAAATATAGAATCGGAATTAACCGCAAAATTAAATATTCCAGCAGAATGGATTTCACAAGCTATTAATCCGATGCAAATCATAGAGTTAAGACTAGGCCAGCAAATTCAAGATATTAATGATCTGATCACAGCTCTGGAATGGTTGCTAGAAAACAGATCTATAACAACTATCGACAAGAATAAAAACAAAATTACTGAACACAAAACTCCAAATCTTTTTAATTTTTCAATGGATGATGTCTCTGGATATATAGGAAAATTTTTGAAAATGCCCACAGAAGCTTATAATGAAATAATAAAAAAAATAGAGAATAAAGTAAGCGACTATTCAACAACAATTATTGAACAAAAAATAGCGAAATCCTTGACAATCACTACACACCATGAAATATTAAATTATAAGATATCTTCAAGAGTTATTTCTTATTTTAGGGCATTGTGGCCTTCTGTGTCTTTGACAATCCTATTTCACATCAATGGATTACTGACATAAAAATTATTTTATTTCTAGAGTTCATTAGGAACAATATTAATTGATAATGAATCGACACGGATTAATGGGCGCCCTGAATGGTGATAAAATTGGTATTATTGGTACAGGAATTGTTGGAAGTGCTATAGAACATTGGTTTGAAAAAAAATTTGAAATTATACCGCATGACCCAAAGAGAGGGACCAAAATTGAAGATTTAATTTCTCAGACAACTTTTGCCTACATTGCTGTACCAACTCCCCAAAATGAAACTACAGGGGAATGTGATATTACAATTCTATTGGAAGTATTGGACCAACTCCCAAATGAATTTACAGCAGTCATAAAATCAACCATAATTCCTGGAACAACAGACATGTTAATCGACAAATACCCCAATCTAAAACTCGCATTCTCTCCGGAATTTCTAGTGGAAAGGAGATTTATTGAGGATTTTGGAAACCAAGATCTAGTAATCGTCGGAACTCTTCACGATGAGATTGCAAAAACAGTATTCAATCATCATAAAATTGCTGGAGTATTAGAAGATGATGCAACCTGTGTTCAACTGAAACCCATTGAAGCAGAACTTGTCAAATATACCAAAAACACCTTCTATGCATTAAAGGTAATATTTGCAAACCAAATGTATGATATTTGTCAAGCGCTTGGAGTAGATTGGTCAATCGTCAAAGATACTGTTCTAAGTACAAATAAACAACCCATAGGACCATCTCATCTTGGACCTATAAGAGGCATAAGAAGAGGATTTGGTGGAAAATGCCTCCCAAAGGACACAGTCGCTTTATCAGTCCTAGCCGATCAACTTAACGTGAAATATGACTTTTTGGATGCAATTCTATCTGACAATCAAAAACTCCGCAAAATCAGAACGGGAAAACCATCCGAGATCTCTTCCAATGATGACTGATTACTGAATACATTAGAAAAAAATTAGCCGCTTGGATTAAATCAGGCTCTTGGGTCGCAGGCATATGAAAGCCTACAGGGCGAAAGGAAATTTCCGATCAGGTAAACACAATCAACCATTCTCTGTAGATATAGTCGCAGAGGATGAAGAAAGCGCAAAACACCTAATTTTCTCTAATTTTGGCAGTAGACATAGAGTATCTAGAAGATTTGTAAATATCGAGAACATTGAAGAAATAAATCCTTCAGAATCTGAAGCACCAGTCGTGAAGGCACATTTCAGCGAATAATGTACAAATTTCTAACTATTTTGGATAATCCTGAAAGCTAACGGATGTGAGGAAGAAGTATGAAGAAGGTAATTATGCGTCAATACTGGAGAATTCAACAAAGTCAAGCAATCATCACACTCGGATTCTGGACAGCGACATTAACTCTACTAGTATGGCCATATGTTTCATGGAGATTCGATCCTTCAGAGACTTTCCTCACAATTCCAATGACATATGTAGGACTAGTAGGAATTGCATTTGGAGTATTATCCTCGGTATTATTAATCGGTTTCGCATATGATGTCACATTTGGATTATGGAGAGATCATATTACCATAAACCAAGAAAGAAACCCATTTACTACTTACAAGCTTAATCCAACCTGGGGAATAGTAATAGCGCAAACTAATGAGATTTTAAGACGAATTGCACCTGAAGACGAAGAAATCCAAAGATATTGCAAATTCGTAGATAGAATGTTAGAATGGAACTCTAAGGAAGAGATATGGGCAAGAGCAATGTCATCATGGAAAGACATCCTAGGTGATGAAGACCCATTCCTATTCTATTTAGATGAAGAGGCACGAAAAAATCTAGAAGAATCAGCAGCTAATCTAGAAGAATTTTAGTCGGTAGATAAAATGAATGTCGACGTTCAATACATTATTGAGGTTGCAAAAAAAGCCGGCCAAACTATCATGGAAATTTATGAGAAGATTGATGAAATCCAAGTAAAATCAAAAATGGATAATTCTCCTCTAACAAATGCAGATATTGCAGCACATGAGACAATAATTTCAGGTCTTAAATCAAAATTTCCCGATACTCCAATAATATCAGAAGAAGGAAATATTGGAAACCCACAAAAATCAGAGTTTTCATGGTTAGTGGATCCACTAGATGGAACTAAAGAATTTATAAAAAGAAATGGAATGTTTACTGTTAATATCGCTTTAATGAAAAAGGACATGGATAAATGGAACCCAATTATTGGAGTTGTTCATTCACCCGTGCTCAACAAAACTTGGTTCGGAAACACAGAAAGTGATACTGCTGAATTAATCATCAAGGATAACAAACCAAAAATTATTTCAGTCAATAAAAATATAGATTATCCGATTCAATTAGTAGCCAGTGGAAGTCATAGAAATAAAAGAGATGAAATTTTTGCAGAATCTTTAGGACCTCATGATTTGATTAGAATGGGCTCATCGCTAAAGGCCTGTATTGTGGCAGAAGGAAGTGCCCATCTATATCCCCGATTTGGTCCAACTAGTTGTTGGGATATTGCCGCAGCTCACGCCGTAGTGTCTGCTGCAGGAGGAATTCTTGTAGGTCCCGATGGACAAAATCTCCAATATGATATTATAGATAAAATTCTAAATCCATACTTCTTAGTGGCTTGCAGTTCGCATTGGAATAATTTATGGATAAATAATCAGGATTAAAACAGCCCCCTAAGTCGCCTAACATGGGTGAATATATGGTAAACAGAGTATTATGGCTAGTCGGACTATCTGGTGCTGGTAAGACTACAATAGCTGAGGCAGCAGCATCTAGATTTGGGGCCGAACTATTAGATGGAGACACAATACGAGATTTTTTCTCAAATAATGATTTTTCAAGAGAAGGTAGAGAAAGACATCTACTTGGAATTGCTAGGATGGCCAAAATGATATCAAAGCATACAGATGTAATATGCTCTTTCATAACTCCCTATGAAGATGTTAGGAAAAAAATATTACAAATATTACCAGAAAACTCTGTTATGATTCATGTTTCTACTTCTCTAGAAATCTGTGAAGAAAGAGATATCAAAGGATTATATGCAAAAGCTAGATCTGGAGCAATTTCTAACTTCACTGGAATTTCAGATCCTTTCGATGAACCGCAGTGTGCTCATATGACACTTAACTCAACAGGAAGGGAGGGTGAAACTATTGAAGATATGGTGGACAAACTTTCTCATTTTTTCGTGAAACCAAAGGCAGTATTACTTCCTGGGAGGTGGCAACCACTGCATGTAGGCCACGAATGGTTAATTCAACAAGAACTGGACAAGGGAAAAAGAGTCGTTGTTGGAATTAGAGATACTCCTATTACTGAGTCTGACCCCTATCCAGCAGAAGTCAGAAAACGTATGATAGAATATAGATATGAAGGTGAAAACGTCGAAGGATGGATTATGCCAGATATTGAGGCGGTGTCATATGGTAGGAAAGTAGGATATGAAGTACGCGAATCCAAAGATATACCACCAGAAGTGTTCAAAGTTTCAGCCACAGGAGTTAGAGGTGGAAATAGAGCAAATGTTTCAGAAAGAGTAATGCAATTTATGATTTCTGAAGGTATTTGGGATGGAGAATAACGACGAGTTCATTTTGGACTATCGTTTCCAAGTGCCGATGACAAACCCCGAGAA
>LURV01000059.1 GCA_001629205.1 Marine group II euryarchaeote REDSEA-S30_B12 | reverse complement strand
ACGTTTGATTTCGAAAACCGATTTATTCAAGGACTTCGTAAAAGAAAGAATTGAAAAAACCCAAAGAGCATCAAGTCAGATTGGAAATCAGTATACAGGTTCAATATTCCTTGCATTGATGTCATCAATGGAATCAGATTACAATGATAATACCGAGATGGCTGGTAAATCGATTGGATTATGTGGCTATGGTTCAGGAGCCAAGGCAAAGGTTTTCGAAGGAATTGTGCAAGATAGTTGGCGGGAAATCGCCTCTAGGTTCCATCTCTTCGAGAGACTATCTACTAGAACTCCTATAAACAAGACGATTTATGAGGCATTACACAAGGGAAGAAGGAAAAGATCCGTTGTCAAGCCAAATGGAGAATTCGCCTTAGTGGGAATTGGAAAAGAAGGACAACTAGAAGGGCAAAGAAACTATGAATGGATAGAATAAGATTGAGTAATATGCCCAAACTTAAGTCTCCTATACTACTTTTGAGAGGAATAAACAGTGATTCACGGTATTGGTTAGATTTTCCCAAAGAATTCGATGAAGATATCAAACTTCTGATAGTAGACCTTCCCGGGACGGGAAAAAATTTAGAATCCAAAACCCCATTAAGTATTTCTGAACATGTCAAATTTCTTAGAAATCAGATTAATCCTGATTATCTTTCCCGAGGAATGCATATAATTGGCCTCTCACTAGGTGGAATGATAGCAATACAGTGGCTATCGATGTTTCCAAATGAAATCAAATCTGTGACTGCCATGAGTTCTACAGGTGGTAAATTCTACTCATCTATTACAAGAATTAACCCTATTAATTGGTTTAAACTGACTTTTTCAATGACCGTAGACAAAATCTTTCGAACTACTTTTTTCCCAAAAAACTTAGTCTCTATCGTCACTAATATACCGAAAGATAGTGCCAGAAATAATTGGATAGCAATGAAATTTACTTCACTTGGTAACGAAAGTAGAGTTCCTGTGCTCTCAACCTTAAGGCAAATAATAGCAGCTTCTAGGTGGTCACCAGATTTTTCAAATTGTCCAAAATTGGGAAATAGAGTATTGTTACTCAAAGCTCAATATGATAGATTCATACCTCCTAAATCCGTAAATAGATTACATAATATGATTCCTAATTCTGCATTACATGAAATTTCAAGTGGTCACCAAATTTCACTGAGCCATCCTCAAGAAGTCATCGAAGTTTCTATATCACATTTCTTGGATTGGGAAAAATAAAATTTACTTATTATTCTGGGGCAATTGCTCTATTAATTACTAATCTTTGAACTTCTTGTGTCCCTTCATAAATCTGAGTAATCTTAGCATCTCTGAAAAATCTTTCAACCGGGAAATCAGTCGTATATCCATATCCACCTAGAATTTGCACAGCTCTTTCAGAAACCCACATTGCAGTATCTCCAGCGAATAATTTAGCCATACTTGCTTCCTTTGTGTGACGAACTCCTCCATTTTCATAATGCATTTCTTTAGCCCACGAGGCCTTATACACCATAAGTCGAGCTGCTTCCGTCCTGGTTGCCATATCTGCAAGATAGTTTCCGATACTCTGATGTTCCGCGATTGGCTTTCCGAATGTAATCCTTTCATGTGCATACTTAACTGCCGCTTCAAATGCACCTTGTGCAATTCCTAATGCTTGTGCGGCAATCCCAATTCTTGAATTATCTAAAGCATTCATAGCAATTGGAAACCCTTCTCCCGGAACTTTCAAAACGTTTTCCTTAGGTACCAAGCAATTATCCAATAAAAGGGAGCAAGTATCACTAGATCTTATTCCAAGCTTATCTTCCTTTTTACCTATAGAAAATCCAGAAAACCCCTTTTCAACTATGAATGCAGTCGTCCCGCCGTGTCTTTTTACTCCATATTCTGGATGATTCACGTCTTTGGCGAAAAGAACGTAAATATCTGCACTAGAACCATTAGTAACCCACATTTTTTCACCGTTAAGTATGTAGTGGCTACCATCATCACTTTGTTCCGCCTTACATATCATAGAAGCTGCATCAGTACCAGAACCCGCTTCAGAAAGAGAATACGCCCCTATTTCATCTCCAGCTAATCTAGTTAGGTATTTTTTCTTTTGAGCCCAGAAATATCGTCTACTGGACTGCCACCATATTCTTCTGGAATGGTGATTCCTTGCAATCCAGTTTTTTCACAGAAAGATTTCCATTCTTCTATTGGGGCAATTTGATTCTTATCCCTTTCGAGGCATGATGGGGCCAACTCTTCTTCCGCGAAATTTCTCACCATTTCTCTAATCATACTTTGTTCTTCTGTCTCTTTAAACTGCATTGTAACAAAATTCCGAGGGAGTCCAATAATTAATGTCTTGTGCTAGATAATCTTCCCTTTGAATCGAATAGTTCAAATTAGATATGTCACGGCCGGCCGTTTGGATTGCCATGAACTCCGGCGAATTTTTCGAATTTAGCATTGCTCACGACCGCAAATATTCCTTAGATCACCTTTGGCTTCAATTGCTAGATGATAAAGAGGAAGAGATGACAGTAAAGATTGGAATTAGTGAATTTATTAGAGCAGAATATGGAGACATTGTTAGAGTCGTTCTAACAAAACCTGAAGATGATAGTGAATTTCAAATCGAAATTGATGATTCTGACGATGATGATGAAGACGATACCCCTAGAAAAAATCCCAATAGTGGCGATGAGCTAGATGTGGATGATATACTAATGACAATTAGAACTGTAGATGAAATGTTATTGATTAATGCCCCATTTCCATGCAAGATAGTAGAACTTAATGGAGATGTTGAGGATAATCCAGATTTAGTAAATGAGGAAGCGTATGGAGATGGATGGTGTGTAATGATTAGACCCCATGAATGGGATGAAGATATGTTCCTTAATGAACAAGAATATATTGAATATCTTAACGAATTATAATCATGGCCACTTCATTCCAGCCAAATTATCAATCTCCGAATTCTTCCAATC
>LURV01000058.1 GCA_001629205.1 Marine group II euryarchaeote REDSEA-S30_B12 | reverse complement strand
AGTTCTAGCTTTTCTATTGTTTATTTCTAGTGCTCCATGACCTGAAATACCCACTAATTCTTCCATTAGATAAACACTAGCGAAGTTACATCCTGTTTCAACTGTTCCAGGAAGTGTGGAAGGCATCCATTGATGATTATGCCCCAATTCATGAAACATTCCCCAATCTCCATTCTCGCTCATATATGTGAAATTGACTACATCTGGGACACTTAAATCGTGGGCCATGAATGGATATCCCGAATGCATCCAACCAACTGAAATTTGTGCATCAAATACTGCTCTTTCAATTCTAGGCCATGGTAGAAATCCGTATAGTTCATGTTCCATAGATAACGCTTGATTCCACCAATCCATCAATTCATCGGGGTTTTCGAGGTTTCTAATTTCATGACTGGGGACTGTAAGTATGAATAAATCACTACCAATTTCGGCCCATGGTGCAGGATCATATCTGTATTGATTTAACCATTGAAACATATCAGTTTGACCTAGAATGAAGGTGGGTGATTTAACCGCATTGTCGATGATAACGCTGAAATTTCCTATAGTTGAACCTGCAGGTATGGTAATATATATCTGACCACCAAAAGCATTTCCTACCTCTGTTGAAATATTATCAATTTCCCACCATCTACTAATTACAGGATGACGGTGAATTTGATCCTTGTTCCAAAGTGTATCTGTGTGTGCCCCAATGAGGATCCTGGCGCCTGAAGTTACAATCTCGGGTTGAACTGAAATTGTAACTATTTCTCCGGCAACGGCATATAATCCTGTAGATATACGAATATCTGCTCGGGGATTTGAATACCCGAAGTTACTATCTAATCCACTTTGATTTCCATCGACTATGATAGTTCTAGATATTCTAGTCGCATTATCCGGAACTTTGCCTGGAAATTGTTCATGGCTTGGATGGGCTGTCAATTCTCCGGCGGGTAGTTTGAGATTAAGTGCTGATTCAATCCTGATTAGAGAATCTGCAACTGGATCAGCTCCAAAATTATGCCCTACATCTTCATATAAAGATCCATATTCGATAACTGTCCATCCCGAAATATTCACTAACTCTCTAAGTGGATTCCAGAATTTATTGAAATCCAGTGAAACTACATCTGTACATAGTGAAATTGTGGAGTCTGCAATCTTTGATTCTTCGTCCGTTAATTCTTGAATTTCAAGAATATGGTTTGTCAATGCATTTATGGCTAGTTTTGGAGAATTCAGAGAGTGAGGAATTGATGACATATCTATTATATTTCCGCCAATTGTGTTTGAAACGAAGAGTCCTGTGGTTTTGGAGATTTTATTTCCTGGAAAATTATTAGATAAATCTGTGTTAAAATAGGACCAGTACCATGAATGGCCACCCATAATTAAACCGCCGCCTGAGATTAGAAAGTCTTCAATAAGGGAATTATCTCTTGCATCTAATCCAGCTTTCATGACCATAACCTAACATCTTTCCTCTTCCAACATGACTTGCAGAAATTACTGGATTCCCAATTTTTCCATCATCCCGAGATGAGATTCCAACGGGGAAAGACCATGGGCCAATGGGTAAAATTGTAGAAGGAAGGCCGTTCCAATTAGTAACCTCCATCCCCCTTATTATCTCGGATTGATCAGCAACCAAATCATGAACTGCAAGCCAAAAGCTGCTATTTGCAGAGAAACCAGAAAAATTAACCCAAATGAAGTACTCATCCCAGTCTGAACGTTCAATTGGAGTACCAATTATTGTACCATTGTCAAATAGACTCAACCCATTAGGTAACGATGGTGAAATTTCCCAAGTACTACCGTCTAGGGCTGAAAAATTTGACCTCATTAAGAATGAATTATTGGACGAAATTGCAATTTCATCTGATGGCCACGATATTGAAATTGTGTATTCGATTACTTCCAATGAGAACTGGAAATATATAGATCCGCCTGAGTTATTTGCCCAGATTATAAAATATTCAGTATTCGATTGAAGAGAAGGTTTTCCATAAATAATTCCGGTTTTATCATCAAAAAATAAGCCAATTGGAAGATTATTATTTATTTCCCATGAAGTAGGATTTCCACCATCCCAATAAGGAATAATGGGTTGAATATCTTCATTTATCCTAAATGAAAATTGAGAATTCCCATAAGATAAATTTTTTGTTCCAATATCTATTATCTCTAATGAAATATTGGTAGAAACAGTCCCAGCACTATTAGAACCTTGAATATGATATGTAATGAAATCCTGAATTTTAGTAGGGATTCCAATAATTTTACCTTTTTCTGAAATGATTAATCCGTCGGGTAAATCAGGTTCCGATATCCAAGTAGTAGGATTTGGACCGATTATTTGTGGATTAAATTCTATTGCCTGCCCGATTATTAGTGATTGTTCAGTGAAGTTGTATTCAATATTGAAGATTTTTTCATCCGATATTGAAATTGTGATATTCGTACTGATATATCCACCCGAATTTGATGCAATAATTGTATGATTTGAATTTCCAGAATTTTGAGGGATTCCTTGTATTTCCCCACTTTGAAGTAAATATAATCCATATGGAAGTTCTGGAATAATTGAATAGAATGTAGGAATTCCACCTTCTATAGTAATGTTATTGGAACAAGTATTGTTCACGGTGCATTCCAATATTGCTGGAAAATAAGATATTGAAACAGGTTGTTTACTGGTAATTCGTATTGAGAAATTAAATGATGCTGATCCTGCAAAATTAGTGGCTGTAACAGTATAATTTCTGGATATCGATTCGACGATTGGAGTGCCCGAAATAACTCCAGAATCTGAATCCATGATTATACCCTCTGGAAGATTGGGAGATATTGACCATGATGATGGTCTATCTCCTAAGAAGCTGGGAGTAAGTGGTTGCATTTCTGAATTGATTTCTAGAATTAAATCTGAAACTCCCATTTGTAGATTTTTTGGACTATTTATCTCTCGGCATGAGTCAGTATCAAATATCTCACTCAAAGAACAATCGTTAGGAGAAATTTTCACCAAACACCCACTTTGGGATGGGTCATCTTGGCAGTTTATTTTCTTATTATTTAATTCTAAATCTTCATCTTTGACATCTCCATTAATACTAGTACAACCTGGAAGAAGGAGAATTAAACATAATATTATGG
>LURV01000057.1 GCA_001629205.1 Marine group II euryarchaeote REDSEA-S30_B12 | reverse complement strand
TAACTAGACATTTTCAATTGCTATAGAAATTCCCATTCCACCACCTATGCACATCGATGCAATTGCTTTAGATCCACCTGTTCTGCTTAAGATTGATGCTGCTTTACAAGTAATTCTTGCCCCTGATGCCCCTAGTGGATGACCTATAGATAGTGCCCCACCATCAATATTTACTTTTTCATAATTGAGGTTTAATTCCTCTATGCATGCAATACTTTGCGAAGCAAATGCTTCATTTAATTCGAAAACATCAATTTCAGAAATTTCCCAATTCAATTTCTTGATAAGTGATTTAGTAGCAGTTATTGGGCCAATTCCCATTAAATCTGGTTCACAGCCTGAAACGGTTCCAGAAATAATTCTCCCAATTGGCTTTAGAGAATTTTTTTCACAAAACTCCTCTGAGCAAATTAATGCGAATACTACTCCATCAGTTAGGGGTGAAGATGTAGCTGCAGTTACTGTACCATTTTCAACAAATGCTGGTTCAAGTTTTGACATCATCTCTAAAGTAGAATTAGATCGAATACATCCATCTTTCGTAATTGATTTATTATTATTTGATATTGGTATAATCTCTTCGTAAAATTTATTCTCACCTTGTGCTTTAAATGATTTATAGTGAGATTTTAAAGCGAATTCTTCTTGTTGAATTCTGGAAATACCATAATTACCAGCGATATTTTCTGCTGTAATACCCATATTTACATATGCTTGAGGGTATGATTGAAGAAGTTCTGGATGGGGGCTCCAATTGAATCCTCTTCGTTTAATTCTAGACATAGATTCAATCCCACCTACTAGAAAACAATCGCCCCATTCCATTCCAATTTTAGCAGAAGCCGTAATTATAGCTTCCATAGATGAGCCACATAGTCTATTTATTGTTTGACCGGGTACTGAATCTGGCATATTTCCTAAGAATGTCATTATTCTTCCAATATTATAACCCTGTTCTCCTTCAGGATACGCACACCCGACAATTATATCATCAATTTGAGTATTATCTATACTATTTCTATCTAAAATTGCTCTAGCAACTTGTCCGGCTATTTCATCTGGGCGAATATCCGTTAATTCTCCTTTGTGTGATCTAGTAAAAGGTGAACGACCCCAATCAACAATTAGCGCTCCCATAACGACTCGATAGAGTACTTGTCCATAACAATACCGACAATGAATATGATATTACAACCGTGAGGTTCTTGAGTAATAGACGTCGGGATAAAGTTATGATTAGAGAATGCTCAATACACGGATATTACTCCGATGATGACTTATGTCCCGCATGTAATTCAGAAGGCAAATTTGTTATGAGTACAGGAGAGAGGAATAGTATGGCTAGAAAATTAGCATTAGTTCTTAGGCACGCTCCAGAGAAATTTGATTTGGAAATGGATATTAATGGTTGGATAGATGTTAAAGATATAATTAGACAATTTAAGAAAGGAAATAAGAGAAGGTATCATTGGCTAAGGCCCCACCATTTTCGAGCGATTTCTGAAACTGATATTAAGGGAAGGTATGAATTACGCGGAAATATGATTAGGGCGACATACGGCCATACTGTAGAAATTGAGTTAGATCTTCCTACCACCGACATTCCAGATTCACTTTTCTTCCCATGCTCCCCAGAAGAGTCGGAAAATCTTATTGAAGTTGGATTAAAACCTGGAGATAGAGCACATGTTCATCTATCTGCTTCAATTAAGTCAGCTGCTGAAGCGGGTAGAGTTCATCGATCTAATCCGGACATTATTGAGGTAGATTCTGCAAGAATGGTCGCAAATGGAGAAACGATATGGCATGCTGGAGTTACAGTATTTTTGACTGAAAACGTTTTACCTGAATATCTGAGCATAGTTAGTCATGATGACCCAGAGCTTTCTTTACTCATAGAATCTTGGCAAGAAGAAGAATAGTCAGAAGTTTCCACAAAATGGACAAAAATCAATATCGGGACTTAAAGATTCTCCACAAGAGGCACATTCGCCTGATACTTTGACAGTTGCTGTTACTTCCTTATCAGGTTTAGGTAATATCTCATTTGTAACTTCTACAAACGGAGAAGATATTCTATCATCTAATTTTTCTAGGAATTCTCGATACCTAATTACCTCTGAAATTGAAATTTCTAATTGCAATCGACGTCTATCTCTTTCATCTAAATCCTCAATATTTTCAGTTTCTGCAAGCTGAATTTGCATCCAGCGTTGGTATCTTTCGATGTCTCTACTATTTGACACGCTCTTGTGATATATCCGCTTCATAAAAATGTAATTAATCAACATAGTAGAGATATATTATATGAATAGTGACATCCAGAATATAATAATGAAGGGTAGAATAGTGATAAAACTTGGTGGTAGCTTAATCACAAACAAAGAAATTGAGAATACGATTTATCACCGGAGAATTGAATCTATCGGAGAGATAATTTTCAAATTAGTCCATGAGGAATATTCTATAATTTTAATTCATGGAGCAGGTTCATTTGGCCATATTCTGGCTAGAAAATGGAAGATTGCTGATGGAGCAAGTGAAGAAATAATATCTAAGCAAAGAGAGAATGTAGATATCATAAGAAGAAATATGATTCAATTAAATAATGAAATAATTACTATCTTCTCAAAATTAGGAATTGAAAGTGTTGGTTATCCACCATCTAAGTGGGCTTCGGGAATCGGAGAGAATTTTGATGGAGATTTATCATTTATTGGTGAACATACTTCCGACAGTATCCCAATATTATTCGGTGATGTAGTTGATATCCACAATATCAGAGAATTTGGAATATTATCGGGTGACGATATAATGGCTAGAGTATGTAGAGAAATTCCTAATGTAACCCATGCTATTTTCTTAATCGGGGATGCTCCAGGGGTAATGAGTAAACCACCTCATTACGAAGATTCGAAATTAATTCCGGTTTGGAATAAAAAAACTAATCTGGAGATAGAACATAAATCACATATAGATGTTACAGGCGGCATGGAATTAAAGCTTCTGAGAGCAAGCTCCATTTCCGAAAAAGTTAATCAAGTTTGGTTTTTAGATGGAAGGGAGTCGGAAAGAATTCTAGATTTACTAGCTAATGGTAAAACTATAGGTACAAAGATAGAAAATTAGTGAATAATGATATAATATTGATATTACGAGTTGGTATAATGGATGATGAGAGTGAGAAAGTCCTACATGATTATGATTTATCGCAGTCAGAAATGATGATGGAAAATTGTATAACGGTAGATGCTAATGATATGGTAACAGGGTTTTCTCCTAAGTTCGACTGTCACCATAAGGATGGGATTTTAGATGACTTTGGGAGTACTTTAGTTAATGCAGCAAAAAGAAAAATGAATCAAGAACTTGGTATATCAAAGGAAGAATGTGAAATGCTAAGTTTTCAAAATATTGGTAAAATTGAATATTCGTGTAGATGGAATAAAGATTGGATTGAAAGGGAAATTGATTACATATTAATTGCCAAAGGTGAGCCTAAAATTAGTCCAAATATTAATGAAATCTCTGAATATAGATGGGTTAATTTAGATGAATTGAATTCAATATTTTATGGTAAAGAGAATATTGGTCTTATTGCTCCATGGTTTAAATTAATATTTGAAAACTACATAAGACCTAATGAAATGAATTTTGATAGTTTATCTGAAATTAATAATTTTGATATAATAAGATGTGGAGAAGTAGAAATTGTGAGAGATTCCGAAGGTCCAGGATATAATTTGATGCAGGCTATTTCTAGTAAGCGTAACATTGTAGAAACTGAGATAATGGAAAGTTTGAGTAAAATGAGGCAGAAAAGACTTCATGGAGCCATGACTCATCTATTCAAAGGGGGTGGAAAAAGATTGAGAGCTATTCTTCCTAGATTAGTGGGTGAGGCTGTTGGTAATCCTAATGATGGTCATTATACTCTGGGTGCGTCAATAGAAATAATACATAATTTTACCCTGGTTCACGATGACATCATAGATCAAGACCCAATTCGTAGGGGTCTTGATGCTGTGCATGTAGCATACGATGATTCAACTGCAATAAATGCTGGAGATGCAATGCTAGCAGTAGGTTTTGAAATTTTAGCAGAATCAGATGAAATTCCTGATAATAACCTAAGACATCTAATAATGAGTATCGGGGAAATGGTACGTAAAGTTGCTGAAGG
>LURV01000056.1 GCA_001629205.1 Marine group II euryarchaeote REDSEA-S30_B12 | reverse complement strand
CATCATCATTAAGAATTGACATTAAACTTCCAGTGCTTTGCTCAGAGAACCATTGCATTTCTAAATCTTGTATATGCCTGTATGTTTGCATCCTTAATTCGTGCTGAGCTGTTTGCGCTAGATTTCTCCATAGAATGTCGTAAAAATATTGGAATAGTGATTCTAGAATCCAAATAATTACAGTAAAAATAGTCAAAATCAATAATTGTTCATAAACATCGGGATATCCAAAGCTAGCGAGGAAGGATTTTTCTCCTTCAGAAACCACATCTATAGCCATCCCAATTAATATCGGTGGTGCTAAATCCCAAATCTTATTCAGAATTGAACAAATAGTAGCTAGAATTACAGTTGACCTATGTTTTCTGAGATGAGAAAGTAGACGAAATAAAGGGTGGCGTACTTCACTCACGATTTACCGAGTAGGAATGGTCTTTCAATGTATTCAGGTAGAAATTATATGAAAAAGTATAAATCAAATATTTGCAATTAACTATTAGAAGAGTAGTGGTGTGGAGTTCATGGAAAAAGAGCCTTGGAGTAAGCGAAAAAAAATTATCGCAATTATATCTGTAATAATTATTACTTTAGCTCCTATTAGTTACTTATTTGTTGGCTCAATTGTTTATGGGCAGATTGCCGCTTCAGATCCAGCTTGTGGCTCTCATGATGAGAATGAGCCTGAAGAATTTTGGGTTCATCATTATAATGGAACTAGAATTGATAGTTTTCCAAGCGAGTCTTTCTGGTTCAATGGCTCACAAAATGTAACTATTGAAATTCCTGATGAAGGCATATCACTAGATGCATGGTGGAATAAGGGAGATGATGGAATGCCTACAATTATTCTCATTCATGGAATTAGATCGTGTAAAAAAAATCATGAAGTATTAATTCCTGCTTCAATGCTAGTAGATTCTGGATATAGTGTATTAATTCCGACATTGAGAGATCATGGAGATTCTACGAGAGATGATGGTAGAGTAGATGGAGGAATAACGGAGTGGAAGGATGTAGTTGCCTCTTGGAACTGGATAAATAGTACGCATGATATTCCAAAATCAGAGATTGGAGTATACGGCGGTTCAGCGGGTGCCGCGATAGCGGCATGGGCATTTCACAGAGAAAATGGAATTCAAGCCGCATTCTTAGATTCAAGTTGGTATGATTTTGAGAGATTAATGAAAGAGGAGTTGGAGTTCTCAGGCCTACCTACATTTTTAGGTGGGGCAGGTGTAAGCTATGGGAGATTATTTACTGGAGTAGATTTGACAGAAAATCCACCTTCTGAAGCCGTTGCAAATGTTGGTGATAGGAATATTTTCATCTTAGGTAATATTCCAGATAAGAGGATTAGGATTCATCATGCAACTGATTTATGGAATTCTGCCAATGCTTCTGTGAGTAGTGAAGGTTTTGTTGATGGTTGGTTTTCTAATGTCGTTCTCGAGGAAGCTGCTAATGACGGACCTTATGATCATCTAGTTACGATGGTTGTTGAGCCGGACGAATATAAGAATAGATTAGTGAATTTTTTTGATACTGCATTTATGATTGAAAGAAATTAGGATTTTACATTATTATCATATCTAAATGCAATAAAAATTGCTGCAAGGGTCGCTAAAATTCCAAATCCTGGAGTGAAGACTCCTCCTGTAGGCATACTTGCCCAATCATCATAAAAGACAAGTTGGAAATCATAATTTCTGTATTCATCGTCTTCTGGACATTGATTAAGGAATTTTTCTGAGCGAGTTACTGAATATGTATCATTGGATGAGAGTAGATTATTATTGTCAGTATCTGTCCAAACGAAATTCCATTGAAAACACTGATCTACAGTGGTAAATGACTGCTGACTGAGTCTCATTGAGGCAGCTGTAGAAATATTCCCTTCATCATCTGTGTATACAATTTGTAGAATTATTTCATCTAAATTTACTTCTTCGGAATGTTCGTCACTAACTTCACCTGACCAAGTCTTGGTATTTTCTGATTCTTCTTCGAATTCATTTTCTAATCTTAAGGTAATGGATGTCCTAGGATAATTTGGATTTACTGTAAAAATAAAATCTTCTGGATTGAGAAGTTCTATCCCACAAGAAATAAGTCCATTTATTTCTTCCAATTCAAAAAATTGAAAATACAGTGAATCTTTATCGCCAATAAGATTAACAGATATCTTCCAAGTGCCATTATTCGCTGTTATTGTATGATTGTTATTGGATGAAAGAATATCCCAATTCGGCGACCAAGATGAATTTAAAGATTCGAGCATTGGGCCTTCTTCTCCGCATTCTGGTTCGCCAATTTGGTCTTGATTATCATCGAAATCGTCATCTTCTTCTATTTCAAAGAGGCTCTCAAACTGAAATACTTCATCTCTCGCATAATACCATGCCCCAGAATATTCATTTCCAGTTCTGTAATTGATTCCCTCGGGCCCTTGTAATGTAGTTTGATCTATGGAAATATCTCCTGCAATTCGAATTAACATTCTAGAATATATAGTCTCAGTATTGATGTCCTGACCAATTGTTACTTCAAAACCTGAAGTATTGGCATTAGTATCGCCACCAATTTCATCCTCTTCTCCTCCTTCAGATGTCACTACCGACCAGGATTTCACTATTGTTTTTCCATCTTGCTCTGGAAAAATTTCATCTATATCACTGTTCACCAATGAGAAGAATGCAGTCTGATTCAAAATATATCCAAATTCACACTGGGTATTATTTGAATCGGTAACTTGAGGATTAAAATTTGTGGCATTAGAATCTGAGCAACCCTCTAATTCAGCCCAGTCTGCAACTCCATCATTATCTTCATCATAGTCACATGACCCATCATCCTCTGTTGCTGATTCATTGAAATTATTAGATTGAGAGTCTGTACAACCTCTAACTTCGGATCCATCATAAATTCCATCTCCGTCTGAGTCATATATGCAAGAATTAT
>LURV01000055.1 GCA_001629205.1 Marine group II euryarchaeote REDSEA-S30_B12 | reverse complement strand
TGGTTAGATATTAGAAGATTTATCGAAAACATTGGCAGTTGGTCAATGGACAAAACCCACGATCTAATGCCGAAAGAAATTGATTTACAGTTTACAATATCTCCTCCTGAAGGAATTTGGCCCAATGATATAGTTGTTGGATCAATACTAAGTCCACGTGAAGGATTCTCAAATATTCAACCCGCCTTAGAAGGATTCTTCTCCACTTCTATAATTTGTACTGTAGTTTTTGTAACTATGATGTTAGCTCTTCTACCAATCACATACATTGAAAGAAAACTCGGCGCACGATTAATGGATAGAGTTGGTTGTACTACAGCATTGAGAAGTCTATGGGTCGGAGAAAGTGGAGTAACTGCTGGTAACTGGTGGGATAGATTACCGTTTGGACTAGGTGGACCAATTGGTTGGCTAAACAAATTTTTGAATTCCATATGGGGCAATGATCACAAATTAGATACTGTGTCGAGAGTTAAAAACAGAAGTTGGCATGGTTACTGGTTCCTTCTGCCTGGAATCGTAAATTCTTTTGCAGACTTCACAAAATTTGCAGGTAAGGAGCATATTGTACCAAAAAATGCAGATAGAGCAGTTTTTGAAATAGCTCCAGTAATCATAATTTCTACAACAGTACTTGTCTTTGCATTTATTCCATTTGGACCGCATTACTATGCATCCAATCCAGAATTATCAGTAATTTTCATGATGGCAGTTTTTGGAGTCGCTCCTTTGGGTGTTTTCTTTGCAGGTTGGTCATCAAATAACAAATATACTCTAATTGGCGGAATGAGATCCGCAGCCCAATTAACTGCTTATGAAATTCCACTTTTAATAACCGTACTAGGAGTTTGTGTAATCAGTGGTTCTTTCAATATAATAGAAATCGTTGATTTCCAATACGACAGTGGAATTTGGAATATTTTCTTGATGCCATTAGGGGCTGCTTTATTCCTAATTACAATGATTGCTGAAGTAGAACGAATTCCATTTGACATGCCTGAAGCTGAAGCCGAATTAGTTGAGGGGTGGTGGACTGAATACGGTGGAATTAGATGGGGCTTGATGTTTGCTGCAGAATACATGAGATCATTTGCTGCTTGCGTACTGTTCGCACTATTCTTCCTTGGTGGTTGGGAAGCACCATTCCAAACTTTATTACAGTCAATACCGGTTATAGGAGGGTTAGTTGAATTTGGATTTTCTTTAATTCCAGGAATTGTTTGGATAATAATCAAATCATATGTATTATTCTCATTCTTTGTTTGGATTAGATTCTCATTACATAGGGTTAGAACAGATCAAATACTAGAATTTGGATGGCAATGGCTACTACCACTTTCCATAGTTAACCTAGCTTTAGCTTTCATATTACGAATAGAGTTCTGGGATAATGGGTGGAATTTACTAGCACCCATTTCAATGACTGCTTTGGGAATACTAGGTTTTGTTATTCTTGCTGTAGATGAAGACAAAGAAGCAATAGAGGAAATGCGAAGGCCATATAACTCTAGAACTACAGTAAAGGCATCTCCTGGATCTCATAAGCAAACTGATAATGATGCTATCAAAAAGGCTTATTCTGTTTATGCTGGAACTATTAATTCTCCAAAATCCGGTGGATTAACTGACAAGGAGTTGATACAATGAGCTATCACCCACATGGAACTCCTAGTTTTAGAAATCTGATAATTCGTCCAATGTGGGCAACCATGAAGGCCGCACTTAGAACTATACCATTTATTGGAAAGCTAAAATTCTTGAAGAATAACTATCATGGCCAAAAAGCTGATATGTTGGATGAAAAAACTAGGGAGCGGCTTGATGAGGATCACCCTAGTTTGAGCCAGAAATTCTCTGCCGATAGAGAATCAAGCGCAATTATGCCATTTGTTGAAAGGCCTGTTACTGTGATGTATCCTTACGAGAGATTAGAAGATCTGGAGCCATGGCTTTTCGTACCGGGAAATTATAACGGTAGAATTGGAGTAATTTGGGAGACTTGTACGGCCTGCAAAGCGTGTGTTCGGGCATGTCCGAATGATTGTTTGCACATGACTTCTGAAGTCAGGGTAAATGTACTCGATACTACAGCAGTAGATGATGAGTGGCATGGTTATGGGAGTGAAATTGAAGTCGGTGGATATGCGGCAAAGCCTAGATTAGACTATGATGAAATTTCTGAAAATTTTGATTTGGTAACTGCCCACGATGCTGCTCCTCAACAATATGATTTTGCAGAAGTTATTGATATAACAGGTGATATTGCTTCTGTACGTTGGACAGATAGCTCACAAACTGAAGATATAGAAATTTCACAGCTCAAGCCAGCCGAACAAGATATTGTATCTGGTAGAATTGATTTAGGACGATGTATGTTTTGCGGTCTATGCATGGAAGCATGTCCATTTGAGTCATTTTTCATGACCAATGAATATGATGGAATGTCAGGCCATTCTCGAGAAGAGCTTTGGATGGATGCAGACAGAACTAGAGTCTTACCATCTGTTCATCAAGAAAGAGTAGATATGGAGTTAGCAAAGAGGGCACAGAAAGAAATCAAGAAAAGAGCTAGAAAAGCAGCAAAAGCGGAGTCTTGATTCTAATGGCCGTTGATTTTGAAAATATAGTATTCGTAATAGTATCTGGAGCTGCAGTTTTAGGTGCGCTTGGGTGTGTTTTTGCCAATAGGGTGGCTCATTCTTTACTATGGTTGATGCTAACTTTCTTTGCAGTTGCAGGAATTTTCCTTATGGCCCAAGCTGAAATGTTAGCTGCAATCCAAATTCTTGTATATTTGGGTTCAGTAATGTTAGTAGTACAATTCGGAGTGATGCTGACTAGGAGAACAATTCAGGATGTAGATATATAATGCGAGGTTTATCTGTATTATCTGCAGCGGGCGTATTTGCTTTCATACTAATTCTGCTAAACGAAGTCATGGCTCATCCTATGTGGGGAGATATTGGCGAAACTCCAACAACAGTAGATTTTGCAACCACATTATTCAATGACTGGGCAATTGCAACATTAGTATTGGGATTACTTCTTGCTATGGCGATGATTGGAGCTTCATATTTAGTAAGAGATGAACGATTAATCAATCTATTATGGGACATAGGGGATGAAGAAGAATGATAGAACCTAGTTGGATAGCCGGATTAGGTGTAATTCTATTTGGAATAGGATTATTGGGAGTATTTCTACACAAAAATGCCATTGTAGTTCTTATGTGTATAGAGTTGATGTTGAATGCTGCTAATCTAAATTTTGTTTCTGCAGCAATGCACTATGGCGACGTTAATGGATGGGTCTTCACAGCCATTGCTATTGCAATCGCTGCTGCTGAGGTGGCTATAGGTCTAGCAATTCTACTTTCTATGTACAGCACACAAGACACGATTTCTCTCGAAGCTGCAGATATTCTGAAAAATTAGGTGATATAATGGTGAAGTCCAAGAATGAATATAATCTACTTGCACCATTATTATTTCCTATTTTACTGGTATTAGGATTATTTTTAGCTCCAGGATTTAACTCCAGTGATGCATCAATCTTGATTATCTTATCTCCATTGGTTGCATTTCCAATTATTTTAATTTCAGGTCAGATTTACAATGGCAAAGATAAATGGAAAAATAATCTAAAAGAGGGCGGAATAATTGCAGTTTCTGCATTATTAATTCCTTTACTAGTATCAATATGGATAATAGGTGAAAATATCTCAAACGCTGAAGGACATAGTATTATCACATGGCTATCCGATTGGATTGAATTTCAAGTACTAGATGAAAACTATGTACTAGATCAAGGAAGGGTATTAGGAATAGGGGTTTGGATTGACTCAATTACCATGATGCTAATATTTGTTGCATCATTCCTTTGCTTTCTAATATGCTGGTTTAGCATGGGATACATGAATACAGACCCAATAAATGAAAATCGAAATCACAGATTCTACGCAGAATTTGTTCTTTTTGCCATGGGTATGTTTGGAATGGTTTTAGCTGATAATTTCCTTTGGTTATTCATATTCTGGGAAATAATGGGCCTATGCTCTTATCTATTAATTGGCTTCTATTTTTGGAAGGAAAGTGCAGCAAAAGCAGCTAAGAAGGCATTTCTAACTACTAGAGTAGGTGATGTTTTCTTAATGATTGGACTATTTATATTGTATGATATTTATGATTCCCTAGAATTTTCTGTAATTTTCGACGACCCTTCTTTACAGGGAACTGTAGACTCCACAAAACTATTCTGGGCGCTTCTAATGATGTTTGTTGGAGCAGTAGGAAAATCAGCTCAGTTTCCGTTACATGTATGGTTACCAGATGCAATGGAAGGACCTACTCCAGTTTCCGCCTTAATACATGCTGCTACGATGGTTAATGCAGGATTATATCTAGTAGCTCGAATGGTTCCATTTGTTGTTACTGGGGATGGATATAATGGTGTTGAAGGACTTGATGATCTAGGACTAATTATTGCATGGATAGGTGGAATTACAGCTTTCATGGCGGCCTCAATAGCTTTCGTACAAGATGACATCAAGAAGGTTTTAGCTTATTCAACTATGAGTCAGCTGGCATACATATTTACTGGCCTAGGTGCGGCAATATGGCTATACAATAACAACCACTATTATGCTGGAACAATAGCATTTGGAGCTTCAATGTTTCACTTGTTCAATCATGCAATGGCAAAAGGAATGCTATTCATGGCTAGTGGCTCCGTCATTCATGAGGTTCACCATGCTCATGACCATATTCACCATGAGAATGAAAAATCTGATCATCACTTTGATCCTCAAGATATGAAAAATATGGGTGGACTAGCGTCAAAGCTCCCTGTAACGGCCATTGCAATGATGATTGGCTCGATGTCAATAATTGGAATTCCATTAATTGGTGGTTTTTGGTCTAAGGAAGGAATTATCGCGGAAACATGGGCATCATTCTTTTATTCTGAACCAATAATGCTAGGGCCAGCCATTCTTGTATTGTTAACAGCAGGAATGACAGGATTCTATATGTCAAGGATGTGGTTCATGACATTTGCTGGGGAACCTAAGAACGAGGTAGTAAATCATGTTACTGAAAATACACCTTGGATCAAGGAACCATTAATAATCTTGACAATAATTAGCGCCTTTGGTGGATTTTTACTTTCATTATTTGGAGTAGTTGATTATTTAGCTGGAAAGGCAGATCATCTTTCTTACAAAGAAATCATTTATACTTTGGAGCATGCTTTCATCCCTGAAGATAGAAAATTGATGATAATTGGCTGGACTACTATGTTCCTATCTTCAGTTATAGGCCCAATTTACGCATCAAGAGTCCACGGTGGAGCTCTAAAAGATAGTGAGAAATCTAATTTTCTAGTCTCATGGCTGATTAATCTTTCTGGAAAATTTGGAAAGCAAGATGTCACAGAACTATCAAAATCTAGTTTAGCAAATGCCCTAAAAGAAAGGTTATACATTGACGATTTCTATGACTGGCTTATTTCAAAGACTGTAATTCCACTTTCTCGTTTCTCTGCATGGTTCGATAAGAATATAATAGATGGAATAGTCAAATTGATAGAATCAAGGTCTATTTTTAGTTCTTTACAGATTAGGAAGATTACAACTGGAAAGGCTAGGGACTATATTCTAATGACAGCAGTAGGTATGCTTTCAATATTCATATTAGCATGGGGGGCAAGTAGATGATTCTTACAATTCTCACAATATCACCAATATTAATAGGCTTAATGCTAATTCTTTTGCCACATGTTTTAAGAAATAATATTGCAGAAAATATTAGGAATGTTACCAAGAATATTTCATTAGGGGTTGGAGTTGCATTATTTGTCATCTCTACTTTCTTCTCTATTACATCATTAGGTGGTATTGAATGGCTAAATATTTCATTGGGAGATTTTCAACTTAAAGAGGAAGGAATTTCACTAATTCCTTCAATAGGAACTTCATGGAAATTAGGAGTTGATGCTCTATCATTGCCAATGGTTTGGCTTACAACTATGCTAATTCCAGTTTCTATGTTAGTAGAATGGGATGCTAAAGATAGCCATTATTTCCACCCATTACTTCTGATCTTGGAAGGTGCAATGATTGGAGTATTTGTTGTCCTAGACTTATTTGTGTTCTATTTGTTCTGGGAAATGACATTGATTCCTATGTTTTTCATGATTTTGATGTGGGGAGGTGAGGATAGAAAATACGCAGCAATGAAGTTTTTCATCTATACCTTTTCAGCCAGTGTAGTAATGTTAATTGGAATTCTGATAATGTATTTTTACACTACTAGTCCCGAAACTATGACTGGACATACTTTTGACATGATTGTAATGATTAGTAATTCAGAGCTAATCCCCAGTGTCGGACTTAGACATCTAGTGTGGTTACTTCTTTTAATTGGATTTGCTACAAAGATGCCAAGTGTACCTGTTCATACTTGGTTACCAGATGCTCACGTTCAAGCTCCAACAGCAGGATCTATGATTCTAGCAGGAGTTATGCTAAAGATGGGTGCATATGGATTCCTTAGAATTGCTGTAACTGCATTCCCCGGTTCAACTGTAGTTTTCACTCCATTACTAATTTTCCTCGGTATGACTAGTCTAGTTTATGGAGCATGGGTATGTATGGGCCAAACAAATCTAAAAAGAATGGTTGCTTATTCTTCAGTGTCACACATGGGATTGATATTTTATTATTAGTCCACTACTTTTTGCAGTCGCGGGAGCTTTCAAGCACCATTACCATACACTCGAAATTGGCTCTATGAGAGGCATAGCTCATCATAGTCCATGGCTATCAGGTCATATGATGCTTGGGTGGATGGCAAGCCTAGGACTCCCTCTTCTAGCGGGTTTTGTAGCCGAAGTAGCAATATTAATTTCCTTTTGGATGACATTTGGGTGGCTAGTTTTACTACCCACTATGACATTAATAATTACTGCTGTGTACTACCTTTCTTCAATGCAGAAAACAATATTTGAGTCCGATAATCCTCAATCTGGTATTCTTCCTGATGCTATGAAAGGAGAGGAGCCAAGAGATATTTCTTGGCATGAAAATCTAGGAATGTTTATTCTTGCATCATTCACAATCATATTTGGCATACTTCCTTTTATTTATTGGGATATGATGGCTGATTGGAGTAGTGAAATTATGAATATTCTATCAGAAGAGATGAAGATCAGGGGGATTAAGCCATGAGTGAATTATCTGAAATTTCTATAGAATTGATTATTCCAGAATTATTATTATTACTAGGAATAGTTTCACTGATTATTTTACCAAATCTGGGTGAAGCGAGATTCCGTATTCCGCTAACATCTACGAGGATTCCAGTTTTCATTGGTGGAACAAGATTCCAATTTTCTAGAGATCCAAGATTGCCATTTAGAATTTCAATTATTATCTTGTTTCTATCACTACTTTTTGCCCAGATAGCATTCTGGAGTCCTGAAAATTGGACAGGAAAAGTTGGACTTGTACTTGAAGTAGATAGATTTAGTATTTTGATGTCAAATATTTTCCTTTCTGTAGTATTTCTATGTACCTTGGCAGCATCTCATCGTTTACCGGCAAATCCATTAGCAACTGGTCCATCAAAAAGAGATTCAGAAATAGTAGAAAAACAAAAAACTGAAGATCTTTATAATAATAGAAGACAAGTAGATTTTTACATTCTAATACTAATGACAGCGATTGGAATGACATTAATGGCGAAATCCAATCATCTATTCATGCTATTTGTTTGCTTAGAGTTGGCTTCATTATCTTCTTATGTCCTTGTAGGTTTTAACAAAGAAACCGATATTGGTGGAGAAGCAGGTACTAAATATTTCATAGTAGGGTCAGTATCATCTGCTATTGGAATTTATGGAATGTCACTATTATATGTCTGGAGTGGAAGTTTGTACATTCCAGATCTGACAATTATGTGGGAATCCATGCCAACCCTAGATCCATTGCCCGTAATTTCGATTGGAATGATGTTAGTAGCATTTGGGTTTAAGGTAGGTGCTGCCCCATTTCACCTTGCAATACCTGATGCATATTCCGGGGCATCATCGATAGTTGCTGGACTTTTAGCTACAGCTTCAAAGGCTATGGGATTTGTTGCTTTATTACGAATTCTAGTTTTGATTTCAATGCCTGAACAAGGTGAAGCATTTTGGATGATTATTATTGCAATGATTTCTATAATTACAATGACTTGGGGGAATATTTCCGCTCTTTCAAGCTCAAATCCAAAAAGAATCCTTGCATATTCCAGTGTTGCTCATGCTGGATATATTTTGGCTACAATTTCAGCAATAGGTACGGGACTAGGAAATTTAGATTCATATTCTCTAATAATTACAGCAGTATTATTTCATCTTTCAGTTCTGGTAGTATTCAAACTCGGAGCATTCTTGGTCTTGAACATACTAGAACTTAGAAACCAAAGTCATAAACTTGAGGGTCTTAATGGACTTGCAAGAAAAGATCCAATACTTGCAGGGTCAATGTTCATTTTCTTACTATCTTTAGCTGGCGTACCACCATTCTCTGGTTTTCTCTCCAAACTCCTAATGATAAATGGAATACTAAATTCTACAATAGATACCGGAAGTATGTCGGCAACTGCAATCCAAGAATGGATTGTTAGTGTTGACTTGTTATTTTGGTTGGCCTTAGCAATTGTACTTAACAGCGCCTTATCTCTATTTTATTACTTAAGAATGGGTATGATTATGTTTTTTGAGGAGCCAGAAAATGATAAACCAGTCATTTATTCTATCTGGATTAAGATTTCAATAGTCATTTTAGCGATCATGACTGCATTATTTGGTATTGGGCCGATTAGCGAAACTCTTCTTGATTCCGTTACTAATTCAGCAAACGATTTCTTGGGTATAAATAGTTAATTTTAGGCTCAACTTCACATAGGGACTAGACTTCGGACCCGATATGGCACGTAGAGAAGAATCCATCGATCAAGAGTTGCTTGCTCAATTAGAGTCCGGTGGAGATAGAATTAGGGTGCCAATTCCGAACAGAAAGGTGAATGAGATGTTCGCTATTGCAGATCAAATTCTTGGCGGTAGAAGGGTAAGATCAATATGTGAAGATGGAGAGACAAGACTTTCCAGAATCCCGGGAAAAATGAGGAGAAGGCAATGGGTTAGAGAAGGAGATTTGATAGTTATTCAACCTTGGGAATTTCAAGATGAAAAAGCCAATGTATGCATGAGGTATACTAAGACCCAATCACTATATCTTTCTAGAAAGGGAGTTCTACCAGAAATAGTAGATTTATTTGGAATGACTAAAGATGACGATATAGAAAAATCAGAAGAAGAAAAATCCTACGAAGAACCCATTACCTCTGAAGATGAAATCCAAATACCCGATGAAGAAGACCAATCAGTAGAAGAAAAGAAACATCAATCCGAAAAGGAAGATGATATTGATTCATTTTTTGGGTGATTAATTGCCCAATGAAAATAATTGGGATTCTGATTATCCAGATTTAGATAAAATCCTAAAATCTGAAAAAAAATATGAGTGGATTTCAGAACCCAAATATAAGAAAATATTCCAAGAAATTGAACATTCTATACAAGGAGTGTTAGGAAAAGGACAGTTTGATTGGGTAGATAGGCGTGTTTTCGATCAGGTTTTTGATCGTTCAACACTTCTATCTCTACACAAACTAATGCAACAAGGTAACATTGAGACGATCGATTACCCCCTAGCTAGGGGTAAGGAAGCACATGTGTTCAAAGCTAGCTCAAAAGAAGGACCTTTAGCGATAAAAATATTCCATACCACTAATGCAGTCTTCAAAGGTCTAACAAAATATATCGACGGTGACCCAAGATTTTCTGGTTTATCAAGAAGACATAGAGAACTAGTAAATATATGGGTTCGAAAAGAATTTAGAAATCTGAAAAGAATGAGAAAATATGGAATAAGAGTGCCAGAACCAATTTCTAGCCTCAAAAATGTCCTCATTATGGAGTTTATTGGATCAAATGAAACTGCGAGCCCTAGGTTAAAGGATGTCAATATCGAAGATCCAATTAGTATTTTTGAAGAGATTCTCAAAATGACTGCAGTAAACTGGCAAATTTGTGATTTAGTCCATGCAGATTTAAGTGAATATAATATTCTTTGGAAAGATAATACTCCTTGGATAATTGATGTAGGGCAAGGAGTTACCAGTAGACATCCAAGCGCAAATGAATTTTTAGTCAGAGATGTTACTAGAATTACTAATTGGATAAATAAGCAAGGATTTGATTATTCCGTTGCAGATAGTATGGTAAAAGTACTAGATATTCCAGTAAAAAAAAGTGATTAATAATCTGGAGCATTAAAATTTGGTGACCACTCAGGTTGTAATATGGAGCATCTCAGCAGAGTTCCCAAAGATAGAATTGCAGTCATAATTGGTAAAGGTGGACAAACTAGGAAGATGATAGAAAATTCATGTGGAGGAAAATTATCAATTGATTCACAGACTGGTGATGTTTCTATAGAATGGGATAAAGAAGTGGACCCAATTAAGAAAATGAAAATTCCTGATGTAATTAATGCTATTGGTAGAGGATTAGCGCCCAAAAGAGCAATTCAATTAATTGAAGATGAAATGTTTCTTAGGATTTATGATATTAGAGAATGGGTAGGTAGGCAGCCCAAACAGACAAAAAGAATGAGAGGTAGATTAATTGGAACGAATGGTAGGATTAGAACACTAATTGAAGAATTTTCTAATTGTGAAATTGCAATCTATGGATCAACTGTAGTAGTAATTGGCGATAGTGAGGGCCTAGAGCTAGCTTCTCCTGCAATTGAAGGGATTCTAAGGGGTTCAGAGCACGGAACTGTACTATTCGGTTTAGAAAAAGATAGAAAACGCCAAAGACTCAAATCAAAAAATTTGGATACATTCCAAGAAAGAGGTAACCTTTCCACAGATTCCTTTGAAACAATGGTTCCAGGATTGTCTGAGGCTAGGAGAAAGCGCAGAAAAGAAGAGAGCATTCCACTACAATCCCAAAAGGAAAAGCAAGAAATTACAAATTTAGTAGAGGATGAGAGTATTTTATTCGGAGAAGAGTAAATTTGACCGTCAATAATAAGCCCTGCACTCCTCTCGCGGTATCATGAAGTACCCATTTGAGGACATGTATGATTTTGAGAGATGGTCAACAAATCTTCTAATTTTTATCAGTTTTTTATTCTTTTCAGGAATATTTCTCATATACGTAGATTTCGAAAACCCACTTTCTGATTTCTTATCCAATTATTTCTTGGACCAAATAATTAATGAAGGAACTAGTGGGACTGGAGATTCTGACTATAATTTAGTTAATACTTTTACATATGCCTTTGTATTAATGTTATTTGTTATATTTTTATCATCATGGTTACGTCAACTGAGTATAGACTCCAGTGAAGCAACAATCTTAGCGCTACTTCCATTTATTTCATGGGCAGTTTTTGGTCAGGTTTTAGAAGATGCGAATATGTTTAACTCTAGTATTTCTCCTTTCTTTGTAAGCCCTGGAGTTCACTTTCATACTGCAACATGGGTAATAATTGGGGGTTATGCAGGATTTTTATATCAGAGAAGTAATGATCAGACAAACCATTCATTTAATTCAATGTGTAGTCTCTTAATATTAATCCAATTCATTATTTTTTTCTCATCTATAAGCGAAAGTTCAGCTGTATTGGATTATCAAATACCCCTAGCTCCATTGGTAATTCTTGGTTCTATTTCCGTATTTCTACCACAGATTTTCGATAAATCTCTAGAAAATTTTACTCCTATACAAAAATCTGCATATCTCATAGGATTAGGAGGTACTGTAATTTTCTTAGGAGCTTTATCTGCATTTGTCCTTCACAATCCGGAAGATGAATTACTCTTATGGCCTCTGATAATTATTCCAATATCTGCATTGGTAGCTATTTTCATGTACATGTATGGAAAAGATGCTTCATTCGAATTAAACAAGAACGGACTAGTTGCAGGAGTATTGCCCAAGGGAATGACCGAAAACGAATATTTAGAGATTAAATCTCCCGATAAAGATTTGATTGAGAATCTCAGATGGAAAGCAGTTATGTCCTATCCAATAGTTTTTCTCGCAGTTTCAGGTCAAATTTTGGATGGACTAGCTACTTTTGTAGGATTAGAATACTTAGGCTATTCAGAAAAGCACGTCGTTTCGGAAAGAATAATTGATTGGTCAAGAGAAAATTTTGATACAGCTGCCGCATTTATATTGGTTAAAGTCGGTCTTGGTGGATTAATTTGGTGGTTCTATACTTTAGCTAATTTTGAATATAAACAACAACATCTAAGATTACTTGTAGGATTAGCAATGATGGTCGTAGGGCTTGCTCCAGGATTGAGAGATATTCTACGAATGGCTCTGGGTGTTTGAAAAATCACTTTTTACAATTATTAGCTAAATTTCATAGCCTTCTTCCACTTAATTGAAGAATTACTTGTTTCTCGCAAGTACGAGCGACATGGACAGATTGGTAACTACAATTGATAAAAATAGTTCAGAGTTCAGAGAACGTAGAGAAAAGAATATTTCACTTTCCGAAGAATTACGTTCAAAACTAGAAACAGTGAAAAAAGGAGGTGGTGGAAAATATGTGGAACGACATCTTTCAAGAGGTAAGTTACTACCAAGAGAAAGAATATCTAAAATTTGTGATCCGAATAGTCCATTTCTGGAATTATCTTCATTAGCAGCTAATGGAATGTATGATACAAAGGCGCATTCAGCGGGCTTGGTAACAGGAATTGGTATAGTCCATGGTAAGGAGTGTATGTTTGTAGCTAATGATGCTACAGTTAAGGGTGGGTCTTATTATCCAATGACTGTCAAAAAACATATTCGAGCTCAAGAAATAGCAGAAGAGAACAATCTTCCTTGTATTTATCTCGTAGATTCAGGTGGGGCTTTCCTTCCACTTCAAGATGAAGTATTTCCAGATAAGTTACATTTTGGAAGAATTTTCAGAAATCAAGCCATTCTTTCCAGTAAAGGCATACCTCAAGTTGCAGCAGTGCTGGGGTCATGTACAGCTGGTGGAGCATATATTCCAGCGATGTCTGATGAGTCAATAATTGTAAAAGGAAATGGTACTATATTCTTAGCAGGACCACCATTAGTTAAGGCTGCTACTGGCGAGGAAGTGTCTGCAAATGAGTTGGGTGGTGCGGAAGTTCATACTTCTGAATCCGGAGTTGCAGATCATTACGCCGAAAATGAGGAAGAAGCATTGAGGTTAGTAAGAAATGTTATCGAGAATCTAAATATTAAGCCTAAAAAAAGGTTAGATGTTACTGAGCCAGAAAATCCGAATCATGAGATAGATGATTTAATGGGAATTATTCCAACCGATAATCGAACTCCATATGATGTTAAGGAGATAATTTCTAGAATAGTAGACTCATCACGCTTCCACGAATTTAAACAACGATATGGTCAAACATTAGTTTGTGGCTTTGCTAGAATACATGGATATCCTGTAGGTATTGTAGCTAACAATGGCATCTTATTTTCAGAATCCTCATTGAAAGGGGCTCATTTCGTAGAATTATGCGGACAAAGAGGAATACCCATTATTTTCTTACAGAATATTGCCGGATTCATGGTAGGAAAGGAAGCAGAATCAGGAGGAATTGCTAAGGATGGAGCAAAATTAGTAACAGCAGTTTCATGTGTATCAGTACCTAAATTCACCGTCATAATTGGAGGTTCGCACGGAGCTGGAAACTATGGAATGTGTGGCAGGGCATATGATCCTAGATTCCTTTTCATGTGGCCCAATGCTAGAATCAGTGTAATGGGCGGTGAACAAGCAGCAAGTGTACTATCTAATGTTGGAAATGAAAATCCGGATGAAATTATCCTAGGACTTTGCATTTCTACGAGTCTTAATCACGAAATTCCAGATAGTAAATTTGGAGTATTTAGGATGTGAAAAAATGATGATGGATAAAATGCCAGAAACAAATATGTGTAGATTAGAGATTAATGGGCCTATTGCTAAGATAATTTTGACTAGAACAGAAGTATTCAATGCACTAAATACTCAATTAATATCTGAAATCATTGAATGCCTTGATTGGACTGCTAAACGTTCAGTAGGCGTGACAAAACAATTAACAGACTCAGAAAAAAATCCCTATCTTCGTGTACTAATTATGTCATCAGAAGGAAAGCATTTCTGCGCAGGGGCTGATATCAATATGATGAGAGAAGCAGGAAGTAAAAGTGAGGAAGAAAATAGAGAGGATTCTAAACGTCTCGATAGCCTATTTCATGGTCTTTGGTCACATCCATGTTTCACTATTGCATGTATCCAAGGAGTAGCCTTAGGTGGAGGGGCTGGATTAATTTCCTGTATAGATTATGTAATTGCCGAACCTTTAACCAAAATCGCTCTTTCAGAGGCAAAATTGGGTATTTCCGCTGCAGTAATTGGTCCGTATGTTTACAGAAGAATAGGTAGCGCACAATATAGGAGACTAGCAATGATGGCATCAAGAATAAATTCTGATGAAGCTCTAAGAATAGGATTCGTAGATAAGATAGTAGAATCAATACATGATTTTCCTACTGCTACTGATGAAATAGTTTCAGACATAATGACTTCAGGACCAATGTCAGTAACATCAGTAAAGAATACAACACTAACAATGGATAGATGGAATTCTGATGATAAATCACTTAGAGATTGGACTCTCGATTTAACAAGTAAAATGAGAGGATCCGATGAAGGACAGGAAGGTCTAACTTCATTTATTGAGGGCAGAAAACCGTCATGGATTATTGATGAGTAGAGGTAATTTAATGATACCTGATTGGATGCAAAATTCCCCTCATCCATTCACTAAAGTATTAATTGCCAATCGGGGAGAGATAGCGGTCAGAATAATTAAGGCTTCTAGAGAGGCTGGATTGAGAAGTATAGCAATTTTTTCTGATTTAGATAGATATTCCTTACATGTAGAGATTGCAGATGATTCATATAATATACCTGGAGAATCTTTAGAAGATACTTATCTTAATATTGAAGCAATAATTACAATTGCAAAAGAATCAGGTGCAGAAGCTATTCACCCAGGATATGGATTCCTATCAGAGAGAGCAGATTTTGCTGAAGCGGTACAAGAGGCGGGTCTAATATGGATTGGTCCACCTAGAGAGGCAATTGCGATAATGGGAGATAAGATTTCCGCTAGAAAATTGATGATTGATTCTGGAGTTCCAGTTATACCAGGAGAAGAGCTGGAGATTTCCGAAGATTCGGAACAACTTGGAAAATTAGCATCAGCAGCCGCAAAAATCGGATACCCACTACTATTGAAGGCTAGCGCTGGAGGTGGTGGGAAAGGAATGAGATCAAGACTGCTCTCTACAAAGGAGATTTCAAAAGATTATTGAAGAATCTCCTTCTCCTGCTCTAACTCCGAAAATACGTGAATTAATGGGAGATGCTGCGATTAAAGCTGCAAATTCGGTAGGATATGTTGGGGCAGGTACTGTAGAATTCCTACTGACCAGTAACGGACATTTTTACTTTCTAGAAATGAATACAAGATTACAGGTTGAACATCCTGTAACTGAACTTGTAACAGGTATTGATTTAGTACAAAAACAATTTGAAATTGCTTCTGGATTGCCAATTGAAGTTAGCCAAGAACAAATTCCCCTGTTTGGACATGCAATTGAGGCTAGAATTTATGCTGAAGATCCAGAAAGTGGATTCCTACCTTCTACCGGTAAGATTGAAACTTGGATAGCTCCAAATGGACCTGGAATAAGAGTAGATTCTGGAATTAGAGAGAAAGATAAAATCTCAATTGATTACGACCCAATGTTAGCAAAATTAATTGTTCACGGTCCAGACAGAAAATCTGCGATTAGGAGATTACAGTCAGCATTATCAAATTTTATAGTCTTAGGAGTACGTACAAATATTGGATTTATGCAAGATATTATTTCACAACATTCATTCTTGATTGGTGATATAGATACTGACTTTTTGAAAAACATTGAAACAATCGATTTTCCAAAATCGAAAATCGATGATAAAATCATTGCATCATTTGCATCTGCTTCTGATTACATAGGAGTCAATAAAATATCTTCTAAATTTTCAAATTTTGAAAATAACGAATTTAATCAATATTCTCAGGATCCCTTTCAAATTCTCGATAGAAATTTTCCTTAGGTGTAAATATGGACTGGACAGTAGAATCAAAAACGGATAGATATTCTTTCAACTTCAAAGATAATTCCGGAATACTACTTATCTCAGAGGCGAAAATAAATGGAGAAGTAACTACTAGTCCGGAAATTTCATTCTCCAAAGAAATTAAAAATCAAAGAATAAATATTGAAATAGATGGCATAAAGAAATTTTTTCATGTAGTTAAATCAGGAGATATCTGGTGGATTCATTATGAAGGAAAGGTGTATACAGTTAACTCCATGGATTCAGGAGCATCATCAACTGAGGAACAAGGTGGACTAACAGCTCCCATGCCAGGCACAATTCAGCAAATTTTAGTCAAAAAGGGACAAAAGGTTCGTACTGGACAAACACTAATGATTCTTGAGGCTATGAAAATGGAGCATAAGATTAAATCACCCACTTCAGGTGAAATTATTAATATCAATTACTCCTTAGGAGATAGAGTTGAAATGGGAGTAAATCTTATTGAGATTGAATAATTTTTTATTTTCAAGAATTAAAATTATATTCCCCTTCCTATTCCTAAATCCTTGAAATTCTTATTGCTATAAAAGAAACCTAAAACTGATGGAGATAAAACCATACTTGCTATTAGCGATAATGCGATCATAATGGCGCAGAATAGTCCAAATGTTGAGAAGAATCCCATCTCAGACTGATTAATCATCATAAAACCAGTCATATCTGATACTGCTGAACCAAAAAGTGCGAGTCCAGATGCTCCGCCTACTGTGCCTAAAGCTTGTATAGTACTTACTCCCGACTCCATCTCTTCTCTAAATCTTTCAATTACATGAATTACATAGTCTATCCCTACACCTAGTGAAATAGCCGCAATTGATACCGTTACCATATTTAGGCCATATCCAGCAATACCAATTAATGCATATAACCATATTAT
>LURV01000054.1 GCA_001629205.1 Marine group II euryarchaeote REDSEA-S30_B12 | reverse complement strand
ACTTTGTCTGGAGCCACTTTAATAGCGTGTTCTAGCAGTGATTTGGATGAGTCTGGTGCACTGAGTTTTCATAATTCTGAAATTGATATCTACTCGAATTCATGGGGGCCATCTGATAATGGTCAAACCTTAGAAGCTCCGGGCCCCCTTACTTTAGCCGCATTTGAGAACGATGTATACAGCGGTAGAAATGGCTTGGGTAACATAATTACATGGGCGGCTGGGAATGGTTTGGGTTCTAATGATAATGCTAATTATGACGGATATGCAAATAGTCGTTTTACTATAGCCGTAACTGCCATTAGCCATCTAGGAATTCAATCCAGCTATGCAGAGCCTGGAGCAAATATTCTAGTTGCAGCCCATTCCAATGGAGATGGAGAAGGAATTACAACTACTGACATATCTGGGAGTTGGGGGTCTTCTTCTGGAAATATAACTAATTCATTTGGTGGAACATCAAGTGCTACTCCTTTAGTCTCTGGAGTAATAGCTCTAATGTTAGAAGCTAACGCTAATCTTACTTGGAGGGATGTTCAACACATTTTGGTAATGACTTCAAGAGTCGTTGATGTTAATGATGATTCATGGCAAGTAAATGGTGCAGGCCATATGATTTCTCACAAGTATGGATTTGGAGCAATCGATGCTGGTGCTGCCGTAAGCCTTGCTAATAACTGGTCAGGAGTTGCTGGTGAGACAAATGTATCTTTTGGGCCCTTCCTTCCAAATATTAGTATTCCAGATGGAGATAATAACTGGACGGAGTTTGATATTTTTGTTGAAACTGATTTGAGTCTTGAATCTGTAGAATTAATGGTAGATATTGAGCATTCAAGTAGGGGTGATCTAGATATTGTTCTAGAATCTCCTTCAGGTAAGGAGTCATGGTTAGCCGAAAATCATGGTGATTCGGGAGATGACTATGAAAATTGGATTTTCAGTTCTGTTCATCATTGGGATGAATCATCTAGAGGAATTTGGAAATTAAAAATCAGGGATACCGATATATCTAACTTTGGAGTATTAAATGAATTAGAATTAATTCTACATGGAGTCATGAATATGTCGGACTTTGATGGAGATGGAGAAATTGACTTCTATGATATTGATGACGATAATGATGGCTATAATGACGATGTCGATGCTTTCAGTCTAGATCCTAATGAATGGTCAGACTACGATATGGCTGGATATGGTGACAATACAGACATGGACGATGACAATGATGGATATTGGGATTCATGTGACACAGCAGACTGGTTGACATCTCAGGAAATTATAACTGTAGAAGGAATTAATTTTTTCAATGGTAGTGCGGATAGTATAGCTCCTTCATGCCCATCAGCTACTGATATATTCCCTCTTGACCCTGACGAATGGATTGATTCTGATGGAGATGGAATAGGTAATAATGCGGATATGGACGATGATGCAGATGGTTACAACGATTTAGAAGAGTCACAGTGCAGTTCAGATCCACTGGATGGAAATTCAACCCCTCTAGATACAGATCTTGACCAAGTTTGTGATTTTGTAGATCAAGATGATGATGGAGATGGATTTAACGACTCAATAGAGATTGAATGTAATACAGATTCATTGAATGACAAGTCATTCCCAGAAGATTTTGATGGCGATGGTATTTGTGATTACGTGGATTTGGATGATGATGGAGATGGATTATCAGATGAAAATGAAACTTTAGTTCATGATACTAATCCACTCGATGAAGACTCGGATGATGATGGACTTAATGACTATGAAGAGATTAATATTTTCGGAACTAATGCAAAAAATAATGATACGGATGGAGATTCTTTGGATGACTATGAAGAAGTCAATATTCACGGAACTAATCCTTTATTGACAGATTCGGATCTAGACGGATTAAGCGATGGTGTAGAAATACAAATTTGGAACTCAAATCCACTGATATATGATGCTGATAATGACTCTGACTCATCATATCATTTTGAAGATTGTAATGATGAAAATGAAAATATTTTTCCTGGAAATGAAGAGTTTTTGAATAATATTGATGATAATTGTAATAATCTTGTTGATGAAGGTTACAATGATACAGATTCTGATTTGGACGGAATCATGGATTGGAGTGAATATCATATTTATGGAACTAATATCCTAGATGGAGATTCAGATAGTGATGGGATTTCTGATTTGTATGAAGTAGAAATAACAAATTCTAATCCTTTATCTTTCGATAAAGACGAAGATGAAGATGGATTTTATTGGTTTGAAGATTGTGATGATAGTAATGATAATAGAAATCCAGGATTAATTGAGATTCTTGACAATACAGACAATGACTGCGATGAAGATATAGATGAAGATTTCATTTCTATCGATTCCGATTCGGATGGATTGACTGATTACGATGAATATCATGTTTATCTCACTAATCCAAATAACGGAGATTCTGATGGAGATAGCCTACCTGATGGTTATGAGGTAAATATTTTAAATTCTAATCCCATTTATACAAATCAGGACAATGATTCAGACGGAAAATTTGAGTTCGAAGATTGCGATGATAATGATTTTGATGTATCTCCTGGTACTCCTGAAAAGTTAGATGGGAAGGATAATGATTGCGATGATGAAATTGATGAAGATTACAAAATTATAGATACAGATGGAGATTTAATTTTAGATTATGATGAATATCATAATTACTCAACAAGTGCGTTACTATTCGACACAGATCAAGATGGTTTAGATGATGGGACTGAAATTCTGGTAAAAAAATCAAACCCACTAAGTGTTGACTATGACAGAGATAGTGACGGATTCTATGAATTTGAAGATTGTGATGATATATTTCCATCAACAAATCCCGATGCAGAAGAAATTTGGAATGGAATTGACGATGATTGTGATCAAATGATTGATGAAGGGATTAATAGAATCTCGTCAATAATTGCAACTCCACAATCGGATATTACTAACTCCTTTGCGAATTTTTGGGATCTAACTAATGATTCTTTGATTTTTGAAATTGGAGGAATACCTAGCCAATTAGAAACAGATATTAGTTGGAATCTTGCAGGGTTTGAATTGGACTCATATGTTAGTAATAATGGAAAAAGGCTCTTTCTCCCTTCAATCGATTGTGGAAATCCTCTGAACGATTTAGAAATTCAGATCTGTGATGAGGGAGAAATGATTCAAAAACTAACAGTATTTATTGATGACTCAACTGAAGAAATTGAGATTTTCTGGAGTTTACAAATAGATATCTGGATTGAACCTATTCCTTCTTCGGAAAATATGTTTGATACCTTATCTGGAGTAAGCGGTTTGATTACAATAGTAATTTTTTCCATGATATTTATTTTTGCTACTATCCTAATTAGATCTAGAATAAATCATAATAGAAAATTGGAAGATGCTTTAGAGGCCTATGGAATTATACCTGAAAGATTAGCAGTAAGCCCAGAATCACGTGGATTGAATCTGCCTTCTGCACCAGAAATAGTTCAATTTCCAGATGAAAAGATAAGGTGATTGCTAAGTTTCTTCTTCAGATTCTTTATTTTCTGTGCCCCATTCAGCATCTGGATTTCCACCTGACCATTCTCCAATGACTGAAATATCCTCAATTTCATCATCATCCCTCCATGGTGGATCTCCATCTGAACCACTAATTATCAAGCAACCTTCTTCGTCCAGTCTAGTTTTTAATGTCGAAATTCCTCTAGTTACAGGTAATAGATGTCCTATGGGAGAGCCCGCGTGGACAAATGGGTGAGTAGCTGTACTAATCAGCAATCCTGTAATTGGTGTTTTGACATCATGATTTTCTCCTGGGACTTCGGGATCTGTAATTGAAGCCACAATTTCATCTTTTTCCACGAAACTACCTGCAGGAGTTAATACATCAATCAAGCCACTTTGATTAGAACGAATCCAAACTGATCCAGAGGCTAGAATTCTAAATCTAGGTTTACTAGGATATCCAGGAATCATTCTAAGGCTACGTAGTAAATTCAGTATTCCAAATATGGCAATCTGAACTGATTCAGGGTCTGCTTCATCTGGCCCTCCACCCTCAAAAGCTATTGCAGCAATATCATTTTCATTAGATACTCTTCTTAGCGACCCTCTAGGTCCTTTACTATCTAGAATAGTTTCTATTCCAAAAGCTCTTGCTATTTTATTTGTAGATGGATGAGCAAGATTCGCTCTAATTTGAGGGATATTTGTTCTTCCTTTACCAGCAGTATGTAAATCGACAATATAATCACTTCCTGAAATAATTTGAGACCAAATTGTCTTTGCAACTCTAGATGTAGTATTACTTTCTGGATTTCCGGGAAAATATCTGTTTAAGTCCCTACCATCAGGAAAATATCTGCTTCTTCTTCGATATCCAGGAAGATTAGTAATAGGAATAATTCTAATTGTTCCTGCTAATGAGTTTGGATCGATTGCCTTATCTTCTCCTAAAAAATTATTTCCTAGTAAGTAAGTTAGGGATAATGGTCCTACTAGTTCATCACCATGTACTGCTCCAATTAGCGTTACAGTAGGCCCTGGTCTATGGCCATGAATTATGCTAACTGGAATTGGCCAAGATTCACCTATTTCCACGTCTAAAAGCTCACACTCAAGATGTCGGATTGTACCGGGAGTAATTCTTTTTCTTAAGAAATTATGATTTTTTGGACCCGAATTTCTAGTCCATTTCTTGGGAGTTGATTCTTGGTCTTCCAAAGCCTTTTCTATTTCCATCCGCCTTTTCTTAGGAATCTGATTTGCAATCTTTATTGGTGTGAAACGTCTTTTTTTACTCCTAGGCAGAGGCTTGTCTGATTGAAGTTTTTCTTGACTGGAGTTGTCAATTGAATCGCCGTCGGACACTATACTGCGGAAGTAATACCCAAATTAATAGCATATGCTCATTAATATTGGAAATATTTCAAAAAATAATGCCTTTCTTGTATAAATATGAGAGTTACGGTGGAAAAATCTGTCCAAGAAATTCATGCATCAAATAGTATATGCTATGGATGTGGGCCTGGGGACAAGTTGGAGTCTCCGCCATGCACTGTTACTGCTTCATATTCTGTTAAACTGAAGCGTCCAACTCCTTTTGGAAAGGTTTTGAGTATAACCAGTAAGGTAGAGAAGATAGAAAATAATGTTGTTGAGGTGAGTTTGAATCTCGTTGCGGGAGGGAAAAAATGTGCTACTGGTCAAGGATTATTTGTAGCCGTTAAAGAAGGACACCCTGCATTTCATAGATGGAGCTAGTAATTTTCGGTATCCTTTAGAACGGCCGAATTTAGTGTGATATAGTGAAGTGTCTAAGGATGTGGAATTTTGTATATTAATGAGCTAGAAATTGATTCTAGAATTAAGGAATTTCTACACAATAGTTGGAAGATAAAAAAACTCTTCCCGCCTCAGTCTAAATCTTTACCCCTTTCACTTGTAGGAAAAAATATTTTGCTTTCAGTACCCACTGCTAGTGGCAAATCACTTGTTGCACATTTGACCTTGATTCATAGAATAAGTAAAATAAATAATCGGAAAAAGGGAATCTATATTGTCCCGCTTAAAGCTTTAGCAGTGGAGAAATTCAAAGAACTAGATGAGTTGGCTTCATGTGTAGGACTTAAAGTTGGAATGGCCATAGGAGATAGAAATGAATCTGCTGAAATTAGTGATGTCGATATTTTAGTATGTACAAGTGAAAAGTTAGATTCTATGATAAGATTAAGACCAAATATAATAGAAAAAATTGAGATAGTTGTTGCCGATGAGTTTCATCTATTACAGGATCCAAGTAGAGGTCCAACATTAGAAATAATATTATCAAAAATTTTTCATAGGAAGAAAGATGTTCAAATTCTAGCTCTATCAGCGACTGTAGGTAATTCTAAAGAGTTGGCAAATTGGTTGAATGCAGAATTAATTCAATCGAAGTGGAGGCCAGTGACGCTTTATTCAGGGACATTGACAGGTCTGAAAGTGACATTTCACACTTCAGAGGATAAATTTGAAATTGAACAAAAAAAATTACCGGAATCTACAAAACTAAAGGGAGGAGTTCAAAATAATATACAAGCAGTTCTAGAATATAATATCGAACGAGATAGGAAATTAATGATTTTCGTATCTTCTAGATCCTCGGCTCAGAAGGAAGCTAGAGAATTATCTAAGTATGTTAGAAAAAAATTAGAATCTGGAAATTATAAAGAAAATAAAGAAGAATTAGTTGAAAATTGGGATAAATTAGCGAGCTTAGTTTCTAATATTGAAGATGATTCTGTAATGAGCAAGATGCTGTCAGAATCAATACGTGGGGGAATAGCATTTCATCATGCTGGTTTAACTTCAAAACAGAGGGAGATAGTTGAAAATGGATTTAGGGATGGAAATTTACTTTGTGTAGTTGCAACGCCAACTCTAGCACAGGGTGTTAACCTTCCTGCAAGTATGGTCTTAATTAGAGATGCAAAAAGGTGGAGTACTATTGCTTCCAGAATGATTCCAATTTCAGTAATGGAAATTAGGCAAATGATGGGGAGAGCAGGAAGGCCAAAATTCTCAGAATTTGGAGAAGCAGTGATTCTATCTAAAAATAAAGATGATGAGAGAAAGTTGGTTGAAAGATATTTGCTGGGCGAAACAGAAAATATAATTTCTAAATTAGCAAATATTAATTCACTTAATGTTGAAGAAGATGGAGCACTACTTTCGCATTTGTTATCATTAATTTCTAGTGGTGGAATACAAGATAGATATTCTATTTCAAGATTTTTCAGTAAGACGTTTTTATCTACACATATGGATTCAGAAGATTTAGAGAATAGGATTGATGAAGTTATTAATTGGTTAGTTGAAAATGGAATGATTATTAGAGAAGGAGAATCTTCCGAGGTAGCCAAAAAAATTCATGATTCAAGGGAATTGAAAGATTCGGAAGAAAAATGGAGCGATGAAGAACCAGATTGGAAAAATTCAGATTCGGAAATAATTGATATTAGAGATTTAGATTTAAATAAAACTAATCTAACTCCTAGAAAGGGTCCTGCAATTTTCGGATTTAGTAAAGCTAGTGAATTTGAACATAAAAAAGAAATGGTACCTGAATCGCAGACAATGAAGTATTCATCGACTACTCTGGGCTCTAGAGTTTCAAGACTATATCTAAATCCTTTAACGGGAAAAATTTTACATGATGGATTGAAAAGGGCTATTGATATAATTTCTGGGAAAGATGAAATTGGTCAAGTTTCTCCAATCAGTATACTTCATCTGGCTGCTTGCACTCCAGATTTTATATCTATATGGCCAAAAAAGAAAGATTATGATATTATCTTATCTGAGTTGCACATTCACGAAAGAGAATTGTTAGCTCAGGCTGTAGATATGGATGAAGAAAGTAGAATGAAAGCAGTATTAGTTGTGGAATCTTGGATTGAAGAAAAGAAGATGGTGGAAATAGAAAAAGACTGGGGAGTTCAACCAGGAACCTGGAGATCTTCGTAGTAGATTAGAATTAATGGAATGGTTATTATTTTCGATGATGAGGATACTTTACGAAGATGAAAAAATAAGATATAAAAATGGTAATTCTCAAAAAATTTTATATGAACTAATTAATGAAATTCATCAAAGAGTAAGATATGGTTGTAAATCAGATATGTTATCATTGGTTAGTATAAAGGGAATTGGGAGGATTAGGGCGAGAGAATTAGAAAAAACACTAGGAGTATTAAGCGCTAATGATATAGTTGAATTGACTGAAAGAGATAGGGAAAAATTAGCGGATTTGAGGGGTTGGAGTCCAAAATTAGTTAATAGATTAATTAAGTCTGCAAAAAAGACTACGAAAAGAAGAAATTAAGCATAATATTAATTTCGGAAGAGTGTTATGGACATAGGATATAACCTTCCATGGTTTCCAGCATGGGGAATAAAGTTTGAAAGTCCGATTGAAAATTTACAGAAAATAATATCTAGATTTAATAAAATTAGGCCAAATAACAGGTGGTCACTGGTCTGTTATGATGCGATAGCAAGTGATTTTCATTTATGGTCAACTTGGATATCTGTTGTAACTAGAGAGGTGAATGGTACAATGATAGCAAAGTCGGTTGATGTTGAATTTCTTAGAGTAATGTCCGGAAATCATCAAATTTCTAAAGCATTTGAAATCTCAGGTTTAACTAAAGGAGACAGAAACGCATGGATAGTTTCGATTCCAAAATTAAGTGAGCAAGTTAATACCAAATTTGGGCATATATCGAGAAATAGTTATTTGGATTTAGACGAAATCTCTACAGAGTTAATTCATAGATTAGGTGCTAGTCTTCTACCAAAGAGACCTCTTCCATCGACTTCTGGACTAGAAAGAATAGTTATTGGGATGAATAATCTAAATTTTTCATCCGAACAAAAAGAAGAGTTGTTAATTGGTGCAATGGTACTTACTGATTTATAATTGAATAATAATTAAAGCGTCAAACTGATAGCTAATTGCCAGTAGCGACAGTCAGATAGAATGGGAAAGTTTCACGGTTTTAGATTTTGTAATGTGTGTAAAGTTGCCTGTACGCCAGGAAATTTTCTTGATAATGAAGGAAAAAGATTCTGTACAGCTTGCTGGTTAGAAAAAGAAAATCCTACTCATCCAGAAATTAAAGAAATTAGAGAAAAAAATAATAATGCTGCCAAAGATTGGAAATGCGCTAAGTGGAGTAGAGAAGAAGGTCCACTTCCATTAGGCCCCAAGTCACATAGAAACTGAGTTGATTTTATGGATGAGAATTTTATCAAAAATGAATTTGATGCTACAAAATGGGATGAAATAAAGCCATTCGCTGAAGAATTACTTGAGAGAAGATTGAATTGTGCAAACTGTATTGAAACTTTAATTGCAGATGCATCAGAATTGGGAGAACATATTTCTGAAGCTGGAGCATTACTTTACATAGATATGACATGCAATACTGAAGACATTAATAAGAAAAATGCATTTTTGGAATTTTCTACAAATGTTAGACCTAAACTTTCAGAATTCTCAGATAAATTGAATAGAAAGATAATTGATCATCCAAAGATAGATAATCTACCTGAAAGATATAATTTAATAATTAAATCAATTAGAACTGACATAGAAATTTTTCGAAAGGAAAATATTCCATTATCTGTTAGGCAAACGGAGCTAGTAACAGAATCACAGTCGATAAATGGCTCAATGACAGTCGAATTTAATGGTAAGGAAAGAACTTTACCTGAAATGAATGTATATCTAGAATCAAAAAATAGAATGGAAAGAGCAGCAGCATGGAAGAAAATATCTGATAGAAGGATGGAAGATCATGAGAGGCTGACAGAAATTTTCGAGGAATTGATAGATATTAGACATAAAATGGCAACCAATGCTGGATTTGAGAATTACGTTAATTACATGTTCAAAGCAATGCATAGATTTGACTATGAAATAGATGATTGTATAGAGTTTCATAATTCAATTGAATTAGTATGCATGCCGCTATTAAAAGAGATTGTATATGAAAGAAAGAAGGCTTTCGGATTGGATGAGCTCAGTCCTTGGGACATTAATGAAAAAACAGGTAGTGGACCAGATATTCTGGATAGGGATCCATTAAAACCGTTTGAAAATGTTAAGGAAATGGTAGAAAAGATGGGGAAGATGTTCAATGAGATGTCAGCTGACTTAGGAGAAAAATTTCAAAAATTAGTCGAAATGGATTCACTCGATTTAGAAACTCGAAAGGGTAAAGCCCCTGGTGGTTATCAATATTATTTAGAGAAAAGTAAAGTTCCTTTTATTTTTATGAACTCATCTGGACTTCAGAGAGATCTAGAGACAATGATTCATGAAGCAGGACATGCTTTTCATTCATTATATTGCAGTGATTTAGAATTAATGGGAGAGAGAAATTATCCAATTGAATTCGCAGAGGTCGCATCCATGTCAATGGAACTACTAACTCATGATGGTTGGAGTCATTTCTATAATGAAGATGAAGCTAGTAGAGCTAGAAAATCTCATCTAGAAGGGATATTATTTCTTCTCCCTTGGATTTGTACAATAGATTCATTTCAACATTGGATATATACTAATCCCAATCACTCTAGGGAAGAAAGAATAGAGGTTTGGCTTTCAATAAGAGACAGATTCGGAATACAATTAGATTGGTCTGAAAATTCAGACTTTAGAGAAGTCTCATGGCAACAGCAGGGTCATTTGTATGGAGCTATTAGGAAATACAAGAACGCTTCCAGAATTATTTAAAGCTGCAGATTTGGAATTCAGATTCGATGAAAGTCACATATCATCACTGATTGATACAATTGAAATTGCATTAACAGAGAATTGATGAATCTTTTGGACTTCGAGGGATTTCAATCTTGAAGTCCCTCGGAAGTCACAGTAAAGACCGCTTCGCCCTCAGGTAGATTTGGACTGTCTACCAATCTAGCAATCCGTCTTCCACCCTTAGATTTCCTAAGATATAAGCGGAATGTACTAGCATGGCCGACTATATGTCCACCTACTGCTCTAGTTGGATCTCCCCACATTGCATCGGGTTTTGATTGAACTTGATTTGTAACTAGAACAATAGCATTCTGAATATCTGCTAACTGTTTTAGCTCTTTCATATGCCTGTTTAGTTTCTGTTGTCTAGTTGCCAGCATTCCTCTACCAATGTATTCAGCTCTAAAATGACTTGTTAGTGAATCAACTATTATTAGCTTAACATCAAGATTTTTGGACATCTTCTTTATCTCATCGACCAATAAAATCTGATGTGCTGAATTATATGCTCGAGCAACATGTATTCTATCTAAAACTGCCTGAGGATCTAAGCCTACTGATTCTGCCATCTGAGCGATTCTTTCTGGTCTGAATGTGTCTTCAGTATCAATATAAAACACCTCTCCATTAAGTCCACCTTGATTTTCAGTAAGTATTGTGTTGACGGCTAATTGATGTCCAACTTGTGTCTTACCACTACCAAATTCTCCGTAAACTTCTACTATTGCTTGTGTCTCAAATCCGCCACCTAGTAATTCATCTAAAGATGAAGTTCCAGATGTTAATTTCTGAACTCTTTCTCTTCTATCTAATAATGCTTTACCGCTGACGAATCCACCTATATTTGCCAATTTTTTGGCCCCGGCTATTATTTTTGCCGATACTGCTTCTCCCAGTTCTGCCTGCTCTGAAAGTTCTGGTGGGCTCATAGCGGCAATTGCGAGGAGGACCTCAAATCCTGCTTCTCTTAGTTTTTCTGCTGTTGCAGGGCCTACTCCCGGTAAGTCCTCGATTGTCGGTTCAGGTTCATCCACTTCTATCACTATCTCCTCTTCTTCCAATTTCTCGCTCGCTGTTTTTTCGGTCATCCAATCACCAATACAGCCAACGAATTATTCACGGTATATGAACAAGCGAAGGACCCCATCGGATTCAATGAAAGTATTAATTGTATAAATTTAAACGCAGTACTATGTTTTTTCACTTTCACTTTTCTTGGTAGCGGGTGGTGGATTTGAACCACCGGTCTCCGGGTTATGAGCCCGACGAGATAACCTGACTACTCCAACCCGCTGCATCGTCCCTGAGGCTTTGATTATTTTAAGCGAGCGGGAGATAAATTCCAAAAATAAGGGTAACAGTATTGTGATGTCAGCATTCCGCCTACCTTTGAACATCCCATGCAAGGCGACTTACTAATTCAGAATGCTTCGTTAGTTTTACCAAATATTATCGTAGATGGTGATCTAAGAGTTTCAGGTGGAGTAATTTCATCTGTAGCTCCTGGTGGTGGATTGGAGTCTAATCCTGGAGAGAATTTTATTGATGCTACAGGATTACACCTTCTTCCTGGGGTTATAGATCCTCACGTACATTTCAGAGATCCAGGTGATACACACAAGGAAGATCTCGAAAGTGGAAGTAGAGCTGCTGCTGCCGGTGGAGTTACATCATTCCTAGATATGCCAAATAATACCCCTAATACTACTAATCGTATTTCTTTAGAAAGAAAAATTTCTATCGCATCCAAGAAGGCTGTGAATCATCATGGTTTCTTCATAGGGGCAACAAATGACAATATCAATGATTTACAAAGTATTGAAGGGATGGAAGGTGTATGTGGAATTAAGATTTTCATGGGCAGTACTACAGGAGATTTATTGGTGCATGAACAAAAACAACTGGAGAATATTTTTGCTAAAACTAATGGAATAATTGCTACTCATGCTGAAGACGAGGAGCGTCTTCAACAACGAAGTAAAGAATTTGGAAAAAGGAATGATATTTCTTCTCATGCTGAATATAGAGATGTTGAGTGCGCTCTAATAGCAACTAAGAGAGCTTCATCTCTGGCCAAAGAGTTTAATCACCGGCTACATATAGTACATTTGACTAGCGGAAAAGAAGCTGACTGGTTGAATAAAAACAAGGGAGATCTAATTACCACTGAGGTTTGTACTCAACACTTAACTTTCGATCAGAATGATGTAGAGAGATTGGGTGAGCGAGTTTTGATGAATCCACCAATTCGCTATACAGAAGACAGAGATATTCTTTGGAAGAGGTTGAAAGACGGAACGATAGATTGCGTTGTAACCGATCATGCCCCTCATACCCTTGAGGCTAAAGCCGCTGGATTTCCCCATGCACCAGCTGGAATGCCTGGAGTCGAGACCTCTTTACCACTAATGCTGACACATGCCAAAGAAGGGAAGTGCAAAATTACAGATATTGCTAAGTGGATGTGTGCTGGACCGGCTCAAGTCTATGGAATCAAAAACAAGGGCTCTCTAACCGAGGGTTTTGATGGAGATTTGACTCTAGTGGATATGGAGACTGCAAGAA